>NZ_FWZT01000005.1 GCF_900177345.1 Pseudobacteriovorax antillogorgiicola | reverse complement strand
CACTCAAATACCATCGCTACTTCAAAGCTTGGTATGAGAGCCCAGAAGATGCTAGTGAATGCTTGCAAAAGTTTTTTGGTTGGTACAACACTGAGCATCGACACATAAATCTTGGCTTGATGACGCCTGAAACTGTTCATCAAGGTAAGGATAAGTCTGTAGCTAAGAAGAGAGCTGA
Source organism: Pseudobacteriovorax antillogorgiicola (assembly GCF_900177345.1). NCBI lineage: Bacteria > Pseudomonadati > Bdellovibrionota > Oligoflexia > Oligoflexales > Pseudobacteriovoracaceae > Pseudobacteriovorax > Pseudobacteriovorax antillogorgiicola. The sequence goes on along the minus strand of NZ_FWZT01000005.1, from coordinate 361,983 downwards.
GGTTCTCAAGCAGGCTTTTGAAGCCTATCCAGAAAGGTTTCCAAAGTCCGGACCTAGACTGCCAGTACCCGCTGATTCTGTGGGTATAAATGTACCGGTGGTAAGGAAGTCTATACCCGTTTTGGGGTGATTGTTATACTAAACTTTCACCCTAATTGTCTCAAACACCCTGACATATTCCGAATTGACTCACCGTTAAAATCCCAATCTTTGTCCGATAGCCATCTGAATCCGTTGTAAGATAGCTTCTCTGGCCACCAACAAAACCAGCTTGACCTATTAGGTCCCAACCTGGTTGTGAAGCTAGCACTCAATGTTTCTATATCAGTCCAAGGAATAACGTTATCTTTGTTTTTCAATAACTTCTCACGGGCTGATGAATGGCTTCCTACTTTGAGGAATAGGGAAATAGTGGACCCCTCTTTGGGAGGAGTTTCTCCCCAAGGTAGTTTGAATGTCTTATTGGCTATGCTCTCAGAAATAAGCTCTTTATTTAGGCGGTTCTCAGAAAAGAAGCAATTTTCTTCTGTTGCAGTCTTATTCAGATATTTTTGCAATTTGGCTTCCTTTCCTTATTTTCAGTAGTCTAACCGGTCTTTGTATGATGAAGAGGAATTGCTGTGAGATCGAATGACCAACTCTTTGTCCAGTGTCTGCTGTTCAAGCCAATCGAGGCAGGCCTCACCGAAAAAGCAAATTGTCTGCTCCCAGGGATGGCCAAAATATCCATTTTTTAGATTCTTATCGATGATGATAGCATAGTCTCCATCAGGAAAGGAAACCTTCCAGGGGTCATCAAATTGGGCTTTCGCAGGAAAAAACTGGAAACATTCATGCTGCCAATCTAGTCCATATATCCAACCAGAATCAGTAGCTAAGATTTTCGCTAACTTCAGTAACTCTTCATTAGTAAAGCTTTGGAAAACATCCCAGCTATAGGTGACGGATTCTTGAGGCTCCACTATCCCAGGAAACTCCTCGACGGATGGATTAAATTTGAAGTCTGACTTAAACCTATTCCAAACCTGTTTATCTTCTTCATCACTCAATGGAACCCAAGCAGTATTACCCATATTACTTCCTTAAAAGATAAAAACCCGAACCACTAAAAGTGATCCGGGTTCCATTTTTCATTTTTGCCCGGAAATCTTTGACCGATTTCCGGAGATCCTTCGCAAAAAGGCTCAGGATGACATGTAGTGCGGATGTAACCCGACGAGATCCTTCACCTACTAGGTTCAGGATGACTTCGCGGTTCCTACATCATTCCACCCATGCCGCCCATGCCGCCCATACCACCCATGCCGCCCATGCCAGCAGCTGCAGCCGCAGCATTACCAGCAGCATTAGCAGGCTCAGGCATATCAGCGATCATAGCTTCAGTGGTAAGAAGCAGACTAGCAACAGAAGCTGCATTAGTTAGAGCAGTCTTAGTTACTTTAGTTGGGTCGATGACACCAGCTTTGTAAAGATCTTCGTATACTTCAGTTAGAGCGTTGAAGCCGAAGCCATCTTTTCCTTGCTTGATCTTATCAACAACAACAGCAGGCTCGATGCCAGCGTTGAATGCGATTTGACGAAGAGGTTCTTCGATAGCGCGACGGATGATCTGAACGCCGAACTTCTGCTCGCCTTCTGCTGTAACGCTGTCTAGAGCGTGCTGACAGCGAATAAGAGCAGTGCCACCGCCTGGTACGATGCCGTCTTCAACAGCAGCGCGTGTAGAGTTTAGAGCATCTTCAACGCGAGCTTTTTTCTCTTTCATTTCAACTTCAGTTGCAGCGCCAACTTTGATAACTGCTACACCACCAACAAGTTTCGCAAGGCGCTCTTGTAGTTTTTCACGGTCGTAGTCTGAAGTTGTGTTTTCGATTTCAGCGCGGATTTGGCCAACGCGAGCGTCGATGTTAGCTTTTTCGCCAGCACCGTCGACGATTGTTGTGTTGTCTTTAGTGATAGAAACACGCTTCGCTTCCCCTAGCTGATCGATTGTCATCGTCTCAAGCTTAAGACCTACGTCTTCGCTGATAACAGTACCGCCAGTTAGAGTTGCGATATCTTCTAGCATCGCCTTGCGACGGTCGCCGAAGCCAGGAGCTTTAACAGCAGCAACTTTTAGAGTTCCGCGGAGACGGTTTACAACAAGAGTTGCAAGCGCTTCGCCGTCAACATCTTCAGCGATGATAACGAACGGACGGTTTGTTTGAGCAACTTGCTCTAGAATAGGAAGCAGATCTTTCATGTTCGAGATTTTCTTCTCATGGATAAGAACGAAAGCCTCTTCTGCAACACATTCCATGCGCTCAGCGTCAGTTACGAAATATGGTGATAGGTAGCCACGATCGAATTGCATCCCTTCGGTGAACTCAAGAGTGGTTTCCATACCTTTAGCTTCGTCAACAGTGATAACACCGTCACGACCAACTTTGTCCATCGCTTCAGAAAGGATGTCGCCGATTTCTTTGTCGTTGTTTGCAGAGATAGTACCCACCTGAGAAACTTCTTCGCGAGTTTCAATTTGGCGAGATAGATTGTCTAGCTCAACAACAAGTGACTTAACAGCGAGGTCGATACCTTTTTTAAGTTCCATTGGGTTGTGAGCAGCAGCAACTAGCTTCGCACCTTCGCGGTAGATCGCCTGAGCAAGAACAGTTGCAGTTGTGGTTCCGTCACCAGCGTTGTCAGAAGTTTTAGAAGCAACTTCTTTAACCATCTGAGCGCCCATGTTTTCGAACTTGTCTTCTAGCTCGATTTCTTTGGCAACAGAAACACCGTCTTTTGTGATGTTAGGAGCACCGAAAGAACGGTCGATTACTACATTACGGCCTTTAGGGCCAAGAGTCACTTTTACAGCATTTGCTAGAGTGTCAACGCCTTTGAGAATCTTCTTGCGAGAATCTTCGCCGAAGTTAATAGATTTAGCAGTCATATATGAATCCTACTCTCATAATTGTTATAGTTTACGATTAAACAAGAACACCAAGGATGTCGTCTTCTCTAAGGATCAAGTGGTCGGAACCTTCCAACTTAACCTCAGAACCAGCGTACTTGCTGAAAAGAACCTTGTCGCCAACGTTCAAGTCGGGCTTTGCAACTTCACCGTTGTTCAAGACTTTGCCGTTGCCAACTGCAACAACTTCGCCTTCCATCGGTTTTTCTTTTGCGTTGTCTGGGATGATGATTCCACTGGCAGTCTTAGACTCTGCCTCGAGACGCTTAACAAGGATTCGATCCTGTAGTGGCCTAAGCTTCATAAAATGCCTCCAATAAACTTTAACAAAACTGAATTGCGTTACATACACTCAGTCGTAAATACGGTTTTACAGACTACTTACGCCATAAAATCTGAGTTTTTGGCCTTAAATAGAACTGTTGAAACGATCTCATTTCAACCAATTTCGGACACGGATGAAAATTAAGTATCCTTTTTTCCGTGTCAAGGGAAGGTGAAAAAAAATTTTGAAGTTTTTTGTCTGGAGTCGGAAAACCCACTGTCTTGCCAGGGCTGGCACCCCAACGAGTGTCTCTTGCTGGTTCTAGAGATTGACTGTGGTTTTTTTGTTGAGGTTCAGATCTTCTAAAATGTCGTAGTCGATTTTACTATGGAAATCACGGATCTCATTGATTAAATAGCGTCTGGCGCGGATGGATGATGTGTCTTCGTTAAAGTCGATCGTCACGGGAGGCCCTTTCTCTGGCGAAGGTACGATCACAAGTCGTAGCACTTCGTCGCTAGGGTTTTGCGAGTGCGCTAAAGAGATCTTTTTGAGCTGATCCCAATCGTAGCGGAAGCTTTTGAAACGAGTTTTGATCTCAATGCATGATGAAGTTACATTGACGGTCCTTAACGACTTGGCCCAGGTATAAATAATCCCAACCCAGGGAGAAATAACCAAAACCAGAAAGCACGTCATCACAGCAAGGGGAGATTTCATCATCTCCTGTTCGCTAGAGAAGCGAGTGAGCAAAAGAAAGCCAACGCAGCCTACTAGGCCAATCATTGATATGTTAACTAGTGATCGAGGATAGGCAATGAAGCGGCGGCCACCTCCAGGGAGGACATCGGTGAAGTAATAGTGCTCTCGGTCTTCCAATTGCACCTTTTGAAAGTACTCAATGGCGTCAATATCCTCGTTGTCGATTTCGAAGACCCGGCGCCAAACCTTCTCCTCATCTTCAAAGCGGCCTTCGTGAACGTAAAGGGCAGCGAGCAGTTTTAGAGCTTGCACATTATTAGGCCCGATAGCGAGGAGTTCTTCGAGGGACTCGTGGGCTTCGTCGACGTGGCCGTTTTCAATAAGTTTTTCGATGGCGTTTACGTGTCTCATACCGTAGGTATCGGCAGAGTTTCTCATTGCTTTAGAATTGTCCTAGGAAAATACCTCAGGGTTGTGCCTCAGTTCGGGCGTAGAAGGGCTGGAAGCCAAGGGTGCAATATTGGGGAGCTTTGTAGAAAGGCTCTTGCTGACAACGGGAAGGCTGGCATGGTTCAATCGCGTAGTACTCTAACAAATGAGAGTCTCCGTCCTGCCAGGCAGCGCAAACACGAATGATTTCATCGCCGAAGGCTATGACCAACTCATCGCAATAACAAGGACTTTTTATATCGAGAGACGTGTATTTCGGGTTTAAGTGGCTCCACGAGGTCCAGCGCCGACAAACTCCCGTAGTCAGCTTCTGGCAAGCCTGCTGGTTGCAAGTGCCGGGATTTGAACCTAGTAGCATTTGACTTCGCTGAAGGTCGTCTTCCTGATCCCATACGGCGCAGATTGCTTGGGAACCATCGGTAATCGTGCCACAAAAGCAGTTTTCCGTCAGGCCTTGTGGGGCCTTTGAGGTGGTAACGCAACCCGTGAGCAAGAGGCAAGATGCGAAAATGATTACTTTCATCTGCTTTCCATAGAATTTCTTTTGTTTTCGGCAGAAATACGGTTTACTTTAGGGCGTTTACAATATGTGAAATAAAGTTGCGAACGACAAAGTTCTTGTAGATTTGAACTCGAGGGGCCATAATCTGGCCTTTTCAGGGACAACTGTTTAATTGGGGGGATCAGATGTCAGAGGCGCGGTTTTTACCTCAGATATTTTTTGAACGGGCTCATCATCTAGCCAGGGAGCGGGCGTTTCATTACTGCCGGCCACGGGATCGCAAATGGGTGGACATGACCTGGAGAAAGTATCGCGAGGAGGTTTGTATCCTGGCGGGGTGGCTACGTTCAAAAGGGGTGAAAAAAGGCGATAAGATTGCGCTTCTATCTGGTAACAGACCTGAATGGTTGATCACTGACATGGCAATCATGAGCCTTGGAGCCGTGACGGTGCCTGTCTATGCAACCGCGTCTCAGAATGATGTTACCTACATCATGGAACACTCAGAATCGAGCTTCTTGATTGTCGATACCCTTGATCGGGCAGAGATGGTCAAGGAGTTGAATTTAGAAGGAGTTGTAACCTTTGATCGTGGTAGCAAACAACAGGCAGATGGATTTAAGTCTCCCATCACGGCTATGGCCGATATTCGCAAAGAAAAAAAACTCGCCATCGAAAACCCTATCGATCTAAAAGACGACGATGTGGCGACTATTATATATACGTCAGGTACCACGGGGCGGCCTAAAGGTGTTGTCCATTCTCACAAAAACTTTGCCGAAGGGGTCAAGCCTACTTACGATATTCTAAAGCGCGATGATGGCGAAGTAGATCGCTTCTTCTCGTTTCTTCCATTGAGCCACGTAGCAGAACGTATGTTGGTTGTTGTCGGTTCAATCGTGAGTGGATCAGAAGTCGCTTTCGCCCGATCCATTGACACTCTCGCTGAAGATCTGGTTCGCTGCCGACCGACAATTCTCCTTTGTGTTCCTCGTCTTTGGGAAAAAATCTACGAAAAAATTAACGCTGGCTTGCTTGTGGCGTCCCCAGTCAAACGGGCAATTTTTAGCCTAGCACGACGGCTTGGTGAAAGTCGTATCCAGGGTGATCATATTTTCGCCCGAAATGACCAAAAACTACCGGCTAAAATATCAGACATCCTGGTGGGCAAGAAATTGAGAACCAAGCTCGGTCTCGATCGTTGCCGTATGCTGGTTACAGGTGCTGCACCCACGAGGCCTGAGGTGATGCGCTTTTTTGGTTCTTTTGGAATGAGAATTCGAGAAGTCTATGGCCTTACAGAAAACCTTTGTTTAGGCGTGCTCAATGATTCTGAAGAAGTTGTGATCGGTAGCTGTGGCAAGCCATTTCCTGGTAACGAGATCAAGATTGCTGAAGATGATGAGATCTTGTTCCGCGCCCATTGGAACTTTGATGGCTACTACAAAAACCCTGAAGCCACTGCTGAAGTGTTGAAGGATGGTTGGTTCCATACTGGAGACCTAGGCAAGCTGGACAGCGATGGCCGTCTGAGAATCGTAGGCCGCAAGAAAGAGCTGCTCAAAACGTCTGGTGGCAAGTACGTCGCTCCTGTACCGATTGAGGATAGTATCAAGGCCGAGCCGTGTGTTGCGGAAGCCATGGTTGTTGGTGACGAGCGCAAGTACTGCGTGGCATTGATCTCTCTCAATGAAGAGGTTATCGCCGGGAAAGATCCTAGTGAGTATAAGGAAGCTTTGAAAAAGCACTTAGAATCTGTGAATAGCCCACTAGCAAGCTTCGAAACTGTCAAACGGGTGGGAGTCTTGAAGCAAGGGTTTTCTGTAGAAGATGGTAGCTTGACTCCAACTCTAAAAGTAAAACGAGCAGTTGTTGCTGATAAAAAAAGCAACTTTATTGAGAAGCTATATCACTCCGAAGATGCAGTCATCTTCGAATAGAGATCGAACAGAGGCTAAGGCTAGCTCTATGTTCTGAAAACGGATTCGAAAGGCTTCAGCAGCTTGGGTCTTTTGGGTTCCAATCCTATTTCTTTCTTTTCTTCTTGGGATCTAAAAGATCAAACTTGGTCATGAGCTTCACGTGAGTGCCAAGTTTATCCACAATTTCTATGGTATTGTTTTCAATGATAGGTTTGTGGGGCAAACTTTCAGGAATGATGTAGTATGTCGTAGCGCCAATCACAGTGTCTTCCCCAAGGATAAAGAACCGCTTGTTCCGTTCATTTAGTTGAATCCTTGCGAGGATTGCAACCTGAGACTCCGAAATTTCAAATGTTCGCATGGCTTCTGAAGCAAGGCTTCGGATGTCCTCACCCTGAACATCAATTTGCGGCACAGGGTTAGCCTTTTTCCAGAAGGCAAGGGTCTTAAGCTGGATATCTCCGAATTCACCGAGGTCTCGCATCACCTTCCTTCGTTCACTAAAATCTTTTTTCCTATCTTCTTTCAAAACAGCTAGGGCATAGAGAGAAGCTTGAAAGTAGTATTCATTAAGCCCCGAGCTATCATGATTGCCTGCTCGAAAATGAGTCAGCTCAATGGTGTGATCGAGGCTCTGGTAGTCGATCAAATCATCAAATGTTTGGCCAGTAAGGGATTGACTGACTAGCATGAGACAAGCCAGGATTTTTTTCATGTCTTCCTCCCAGAGGTGTGTTCGGTTGCTTTACTGAGCCTGATAAGAAAGAAACTGGGTAAAGATTGCTAGGTCATTTGCTAATTTCGAACAGTCAAACTTATTTACACCCGGATACCTCGTGGATGGTTCAAAAAATGAATATCCTTCAAGATCTCAGTTTTAAATTTGTAATATCAAGACTGTAAGGTTGAACTTAAGTCGCAAAACCTTGGTATTCCTTTTGCATTATTGGGACTACCAGAAGTTTTGAGGGGGGTCTTGTGAAGTTTCTGAACCTTGCGCTTGTCATTGGGTTGATTACTAGCTGCGCGCCATCACGGCAAGATATTCAGGCGATTGCCATTGGCGAAGAGAATGTTGAGGCATCTGATCAAATTCGCATTGCAGGCTTTCCAGATGGTTATAGCCGTGAAAGTTCGATCGAAATTGCAATTCTAGCCGATAACTTCACCCACTACAGATATAAAGTAACCAATAGCCTCACAAATCCGTGTTCCAATGAAACCGGGTACACGCCTGAAGCACCTGTTTCTGAAAGTGTGCTTGTGGACGTCAGTGAATTGGACGACGGCGAGGTATCTCTTTGCATTGTTGGAAAACGTGATGATGAATGGCAGGCGTTCAGCAATGCAACCATTGCAACTTGGACTAAGAAGGCGAATGGTCCTTTTCCAGTAGCGAGCTTTGCCTTTACCGAAGGGCAAAATGGAATTCGGGTGAATTGGACCGACGCTCTCGTTCGGGACGGTGTTGAATTTTTGCTGTTCAGAACGTCTGAGGGCCAGGAATCCGTGCTTTTACAAAGCGGCAAGCCTTATGAAGTCGGCGATATAGAAGGTGATCTGACCCTTGTTTATCGAGGTCTTGAGGCCACTTATACTGATTATAATGTTACAGAGGGTGAAACCTACCACTACTTTGTTTTTGTGGGTGATACCTTCTTAAACTATTCTGAGCCACTATCAGTTTCAATCCCGACTTTTGGTCAGCCTTATGCTTGGCTTCCGCAGGGTCTCGATGAATCTGCCTACGAGGCTGCGATTGCGGCCGGCTCTCAGCCAGGCGAAGCTCAGGATGAAGTTCTATACCTTTGTCGAGCCACCCTTGCAGTTAATAAAATTATTCCTGGTCAGTTGTTGCCCGGACCTACTGGGCTAAGCGATGGAACTTGCAATGTTACTGATAGCGTGGGTCCAGATGTGGTTAACGTATCTTCAACCCAGTATGAAGTCCTGATTCTCACTCGTCCATCGTTTGACGAATACTATATCTGGGAGTTGGCGAATTTTGTCGAGGGTGTTCAGCAACTCATTCCTCAAGGGGCGCTCGCTGCTGGTCGCGATGATATCCGGGTGATGTACATTTGCCGAGGTGCTTTTGGCAATCGGCCAAGACCTGGAAAAATTGGTGCTGACTATGGGCGTTGTAGCGCATCTGCCTTCGATGGGGCGACCTTTCAGATTCCCAACCTAGATGCATGGCAGGTTCTTGCCATCCGAGCGAGGCCAACGCTTTAAGCAACTTCATACCGTTCGTCATCAGAGGGGGATGAATCTCGCCTCGAATGACCCGTGGCTAGGGGCAATGGCTGGCTTTAACTATCTAAATATATATATTTAATAAGGTGGCATCGATTTCTCTTTGAGCTTGACCGAAAAGGTAGAATCAGGGGGGATTTTATGAAGTCATCTGCATTTCTTACATTTGTAAGTTTTATCTTGCTTGCGTGTCAGGACCCAAACTTTCAAGGGGAAGGGCAGGCACGTGTGGAAGGTGAGACTGAAGCCGTAGACACCGAACGAAGTGTGGTGATCGAAGACTTTCAGGTCACTGAACCTGTGCAGGTTGGAGGTGCATTTCTTTACTGCTACCACAATCAGGAATCTCCTCTTGCAGCAAGTGTCTCTTGTTCTCTAACTAACGATAGTGGTCCTGTAGAGATTCAAGGAGATGTGGACGTTACGTTTTCGACAATGGATGGTGACGGCCGGGTCCAGATGATTGAGGCACAAGAAAACGACTCGCGAAATATGTGGCAGATTGAAGTGGCTTCGGATCGCCAGCCAGACATGATTGCTATGACCCTGTCCCAAGGGCCGTGGCAGAAATCGTTTGCGACAGAATTTCCTAAAATTGCGATCCTAGAACTGGGAGCGTTTCGCTTGGGTGATAACGACTATGGCACTGAGTCAACAGTGGTGCAGCCAAACCCCTGCTTAAGCCTTGAAACGGGACACTCTCGTCGGAACTGGGGTGAAGTCCTAAGCATAGAACTGACGGTAAACGAGCCAAGCAAAGCGAATATCCAGGTTGTTGGTGCCTGTGGTACCGAGCTAGAAACTGGGGCAAGCTTGCAAATTTTCAATCAAAATGACGATCTGGTTGCTGGGTTTGCAATACTAAATGGCGACTCTGATTGGCTTTCTATTCCAGAGCTGGAAGCTGGTGTCTACCAAATTCGCTTCTCACCGAGGCAGAAATCACCGACAGACTTTGACGATTTTCTTGGAGCAAATCTTATAATTTCCGGTGCTGCGAAAAGCCTTCAAATTGCAGCTCCAGAATTCACACCGAATAGTTTCCAGTAACAATACATTTGGCTTAAACAGTAGCTCTGAATTATCTTCCTGAAACTAGAATTTGTTTAAGCTACTTATCGCAAATTTCTGCGTTTTTTAGATTGATTGCGGATGGGTCTTGTTAGTAGCTTCGGGTATAATGATAGCCAATAGACTCGGGAGACAACAGATGTTTCGTTTGCTTTTACTGCTTTGGGCGACTTCTGCATTTTCAAAAACCTTTCACTTACCTAAGGATTTTCAGCTGACCGACTTTTCGCAAAAAACTATGTCAGCAAAGGCGTTTCAGGATCAAGGGCTTTTACTTCACTTTTGGGCTCCATGGTGTCATAGCTGTTCTACGGTAGTCTGGGATCTTGACCCTATTCTAGACGCACACCAAAATGTTCGCTTTGTATCTATCAATATTGATGAGGATCCGAAAGCTGCGAAGGCCTATATCGAAAAACACAAGCTCTATGTTAAATACAAAGACTCGTTTTATAGCCGCGCCAGCGACAATCTTCTGAAGAGCCTTGGTGTCGAGTCAGTGCCTACCATTGTTATTGTCAGTAAGGACGGAAAGGTGATTCACAAAAGTGAATCCCACATTGATGCTCCAACAAGTTTGGCCATTCGGAAGGCCTTATCAAACCTAAAAGATCAGGGATGACATTATGAGACTCATTACGTTAAGTTTTGGACTAAGCCTCAGTAGTTTTTCTTTTGCAGGGATCAACTACTACGAGCACATTAAACCCATCGTTGAAAGTCGTTGCCAAACGTGCCACTCCGAAAAAGGGGTGTCGTTCTCGTTTGAAGATCCCAAGTTTACAATTAACTTTGGACCGGCAATGGTGAACGCTGTTTCTGAGCGGCGAATGCCTCCATGGTTGGCTGAGCCTGGCCACCGCGAGTATGAAGACAACTACTCGCTCAGCGATGAGCAGATTGCTTTGTTTAAGGGCTGGCAAAAGAATAGCTTTGCTGAGGGTGATCCTAAAACCCAAGGAAAAACCTCGGAAATGATCGCTCACCGAATCGAGCCTGATGTGACGCTATCTGTGAACGACGGCAAGGCCTATTTACCGATGCAGAATCGAAAGGACGACTACCGCTGTTTTATTATGGAGTGGCCGGAGAAAACAAAGTCCTTTATCACGGGCTTTCAGGGCCGGCCAGGCAATCGGAAGGTAGCTCATCACCTTGTTTTGTTTAGCGCGACTCCTGAAATTGTTCCTCATTTAAAAGACTTTGAGGCTGCTGAAGAAAGACCAGGCTATCAGTGTTTTGGAGGAGGGGTCCCCGATCGCTTAGGTGATCCAAAAGTTGCTAAGGCTTTAGAGGACAAGGAGCCAGGAATCGTTCAGAAAATCAATGATAACGTCCATTGGGTTGCACATTGGGCACCAGGTGTAGGTGGATATAATTTTCCGAAAGACACCGGCATACCCGTGGACCCCGGTAGTGTGATGATTGTGCAGATGCACTATTTCTCTGCCTTTGCTCCGGGTGAGTCAGATGAAGGTTCATTGATGGATTTTAAAGTAGCGGACAGGGTTAAGAAGCCAGGATTAAACCTTCCTCTAACCAATCAGGATTGGTTACTAGCTAAAAAAAACAAGTCGATGGTGATCCCTGCCGGCCAGGAAGCGACATATCGAGTTAGTGTGAGTTTTGATCAGTTTGCTCAAAGAGCAGCATCTTATCTAAAGGTGAAGCCTGAGCAAATCGAGTCATTGGAATTGCATTCCGCGAATATCCACATGCACGCCATTGGTAAGTCTGGTCGGGTCTACGTGGAGGACAAATGGGGCCGCATGGATACACTGTTGAGTATTCCTCGTTGGGATCTCAATTGGCAGCGAGACTTCACATTCAAAGAAGCGATATCTATCAGTCACAAGCAAGCTAAAGGTAAGAATCTAGTGATTGAGTGCACCTTCCTCAATCCGAAAGAAGAGACGGTATTTGGCGGATTTGGGAGCGATGATGAGATGTGCTTCAACTTTTCTTATTTCGTGATCAATCTAAAGGATCAGCTAGCTCACTGATAACTAGCTATCAAGAAAATCCCGGCAGTTACGAAAGCCGGGACTTAATTTCGCTAGATTGATATATGAAACACGGGATAATCAGAAAAGGTCTCCTGGATCGCACGGTATTGCTGATCCCAGTTCTCTGGATTCAGCAGACATAGAATCGTTCCCCCGCCTCCGGCGCCGGTCGTCTTCGCTGCGAGTACACCAGACTCGTGACAAGCTTGAAGCATACTATCGATTGAATCGGGCACGACTCCTGCCTCTCTTAAAAGGGAGCCTGATTCGTTCATGGCCTCAGCCACGGCTCCATAATTACCAGCTGGAAGGGCGCTTTTAACCAGCTTAGCGGCGAGATCGAAACGCTCAATTCTCTGATCTCCTTCTGGGGCAGAGAAAAAAGGCTGCGCCAAGCGAATCATGGCCATGGTAGAGGCTCGAATCTTGCTGTCAATCAAGGCAAAGTGCCACGGGTGTTGGTGGGCATCTGCGATCCCTTGAATGGGGTCTCCTTTCGCGAAGTAAACACACTCTTCATAGGCGACCACCGCAGTGTCTAGGCCCGAAGGGTTACCGTGAAAACGAGCCTCAAGCTGGTTGCCTAGGGAAGCTAACTCATCGCGGCTTAAGTCGAGGTCTGTGGAGTTGCAAATAGATTTTAAAGTTGCGATGCAAAGGGTTGCGGAAGACCCTAAGCCGGCTCCAATTGGGAGACTGGAAACCCCTTTCATAACCAGTGAGAAGCGATCCTGGTGCAACAAGTCTAGAGCTTCAGGAATCACTCCAGAGACGCGCTCGGACACCTCTTTGCCCCCTAATTTGAGCAAGAACTGATGGTTTTCAGATGAATCTCGTTGGGGAATGAGTTCTAAGTTCATGCGCATTTGTTTGAGAGGCATAGCTACCGCATGAGATCCATAGACAACAGCATGCTCGCCAACGATGATAGCTTTGCCACAGGCTGAGGCCTTGGCTGCGGATGGGTTGGATTTATTGCAAAGGCCTACCTTGAGGCTATCTTTTTCACTCACCTAAACTTCCTCAACAGTTAGGACAGGGCCAGCACCCATGTGATCACTTAGAATACGACTTGAGTCTACGGTCTCTTGCAGCAGTTGCATCACTCGTTCGTGGAGATGATTTTCGTAGATCAGGTGAACATTAGGGCCAGCGTCAAGAGTAAAGTAAACATCCAGGTCTAGGGCCGTGCGCCTTTCCCGAAGCCAAGCAAGAAACTTGCCAGTCTCGGCTCCAAAGTAGTGGACAGAAGGTGTGGCACTCATGATGACCCCATGCATCTCAAGAGTTTCCTGCTCGATGAGCGGACCAAGAAATTTCATGTTCTTATCTTCAATCGCCTGCAGCATAGCATCCCGTCGGCTATTTAAGCTTGCCAGCCTTGGGGCAAAGAGTGGGCTGGTCCAGGCACTGCGGTGGGCTTCTGTGGAACCTACCGACTTTTCGGCATCAGAGAACAAAACTACGGAATCCATAAGAGGCCAGTGACTTTCGTCGAAGGCTTGGTTTACAGTTTGCTCCTTTTCACAAGAACCGCGGTGCCAGTGAACGACCCCTCCGTAAAGGCTACGACAAGCACTGCCGGAGCCAATTCTTGCCCACTGAATCAAACGATCCATGGAAAAGCCTTTGCTAGCCAATACTTCCAACGAAGGGCTTGCAGTCCAGGCAGCGACTGCTGCAAGGGTTAGAGCGCCGAGGCCGCTCGCGCTGCTCGCGATTCCACAGCCAGTGGGGAAACTATTGCTTGATTCGATAATCAGCTTCTCTCTGGTCTGAAGTTGTTCTGCCAGGTAGTCGAGGTGCTTGAAGATCTTCTGGCCTACCTTATCCTCACGAAATACCTCTTGGTCATTCAATCGAACTTGATGTTCCGGAATCTCGCTGACTTGGGCTTTGGTTTTTGTATGAAGGTCAGACAGAGTCATAGACAAAGAGTCATTAGCTGGCCATTGCAAGGCTTCATCGCTTTTTCCCCAGTACTTGAGAAAGGCGATGTTACTTGGAACTACGGCCACGTACGGCTGAAAATATTCTAAGGTTTTATTCTGCTTGGTCATGGAAAGTCATTCCCTTTGCGCTGATTTCAGTGTCAAGTGCTTGCCAGTTAAAAATGGACAGGCAGTGACGGGCTTCGTCCAGGTCGGAGGTATCTCCGATCAGTAATATAGAGTCCTCGCCACCAGCGCCGGTTGTTTTGAATGTCCAGCTTTGATCGAAGCCTTTGAGCTCTTGCAAGGCTCGGAGTAGGTGAAGAGGGAAGTTTGGATTGTCTTCAAAAATCTCACGATGGGCTTTGACCGACTGGATAAGCTCGGGAAGCTTGACACTAGCTTGGCTAAAACCGATGAAATTTTGTATAAGCTGCTCTGAACGCTGTGTGAGAGAAAGCATGCGCCGCCGCTCACGAAGCCATTTGCGGGTCGACCCGGCGACCAAACCCGTAGGAGCGCCTTTGCCCCCTCGAAAGATGTGAATATAGGGTATCAACGAGCGCAATTTATGATCTTCAACACGGCCTGGCCAACAGCTATAGTCGGGATAGAAGGCGACAAGACCCCCTTGGACCTGTGTGACAAAATCGTAGCCTGATGCGAAGCCCTGCTCTTGCCGTTGCTGATCCCAGCAAAGACGGGCCAAATCCCAAGGCTGTTCCTGGCGGCCAGTTAGTGCTGCCATCGCAGCAAGGCTCGCCAGTCGCACCGCAGATGAGCTACCCAGCCCATCCGATACTTGAATGTCAGATGCAATAGTGATCTCAAGTGGTGGCAGTGACCATTCTTTACAGGCCCAGCGTACTGTATCAAGCAGCGGATTGTTGGGCTCCTTAGAAAGCGCTTCGTCTAGAATGAGGGGCTCGCTCCAGATATCCGAACGAATCACAGTCTTATGAAAGTCCGAAAGCCGTGCGGTACAACGTAGCTCTTTCTTGACAGCCAGTGAGAGAGATGGAGACCCTTCAAGAACCGCATATTCACCTGCTAACATGACTTTTCCAGGAACCGAAACCGTGATCAATGCTTCGTCACTCCCTCGGTTTTCGTCAGCTTTAGATTACCTTGATGAAGACTCATATGGCCCTTTTGGATTCCCTCAGAAGCTAGAGCACGCAACGCTGACAAGTTTTGAGCCAGGCCAACAGAACACATGATCTCTGCTAGGCCTTGGCTTGATGGGCGGCCTAAAATCTGAAGCGAGGCTTGGGCTGTAGGATGAAGCTTGGTCACCCCACCGACGGTTCCGACAGCAATAGGCAACTCGATGGAACCTTCTAGGTCCCCCGTTTCGTTCTTCCACCACTTTGTCATGGGTTCGTAGACCCCGTTTCGGCAGCAGTAGGCATGAGCCCCTGCTTCCACCGCGCGCCAGTCGTTGCCAGTAGCGATCACAACAGGGTCGATTCCATTCATCACTCCCTTATTGTGGGTGGTGGCGCGGTAGACGTCATGGGCTGCAAAAAGGTAGGCTGCTTCGATGCGTTCGACCACCTCCTCACCAGTGTAATCTTTATTGTGAAACGCACCTTTTGGCACAAGGCAGTGAGCCCGAGCTAGGCGCTTATCTGTAAGATTTGTCAGAATCCGTAGCCCGATCTCGCAGGGGATCACTTTTGCAATGTATCCCGCAAGGCGCTCACACATCGTATTGATCATGTTTGCACCCATAGCGTCGCGAGTATCGACATCGAGAAAGAACGTCAGCGAGTTGATCGCCGAAGTATAGCGCCATGAAATATTGCACGCCCCACCGCCTCGGGCTAGAAGGCGGTCCTGGCCGAGATTCGCATATTCAAGCATGTCTTGCTTGAGGGGCGAAAAGATCTTATCGAAATCGTCAAAGGCCTTGGGATAAACCTGGATTTGTCCGGTGCCGATGGGAGCTGTGGACGAGGTTCTAAAGCCGCCACCTGCCCTTGCGAGTTTTGCTCCGTGGCTAGCTGCGGCAACAACGCTAGTTTCTTCCACAGCCATGGGGACAAGAATATCCTGGCCGTTAATCTTAAAATTCGTGGCGACCCCAAGTGGGAGCGACAGAGTTCCTACTGCATTTTCAATAAATACATCAGTTAGTTCTGGAGTCAGAGCGCCAAACTCTCCTAAAGCATCCGTCTGTCTATCCTCTAAACCACCGAAAGAACCGGCTATTTTGCGCCTCTCGCCGATAGGAAGCTGGTAAAATCCGGGTAGGCGGGACGATTGGTCCATCGCAGGGGGAGCGTACTGCTTTTTGAATGTTGGGTTGATCTCCTGATCCATGGTCTACTCCGTTCATTCCTTTGCCGTTAGAGGGGTGCTCGAAAAAGATGCCCCAGATTCTCCGATAGTTCAAGAGATCTTAAACTACTCATTCCTTAAAATCTGATAAGTCCATACCGAGGAGGTTTCGCTGCTAAGGCCCTTTGACCTCTAATAAAAGCTTTTTGACTGAACGATGTCGTCAAAGTTCTTCTCCATGGGGTGACTCAAACAAATATGCTGTTCAAGATCTCGTAAACTGCGGCTGCCGGTCGCTATCATAGCAACCTTCAAACCCCGTACAATCGTCGCTAGGGTATCTCGGGTCTCTTGCTCTCCTTGAAGTGCAGCTCGAAGGAGAGGTAAGCCGATTCCAACCAGGTCGGCTCCGAGAGCGATCGCCTTGGCGACTGTAAGTCCGTTGCGCACGCCACCAGTCGCTATGAGAGGTAGCTGGGGAGCTAAGGCTCGAACCCCCACCAAACTGTAGGCTGTTGGAATGCCCCAGTTGCGGAATGTCTCAGCTAACTCCATGGTTTCCGAAGAGCTGCTCCTTAGACCTTCTATATATCCCCAAGATGTGCCGCCGCGGCCCCCAACATCGATCGCAGCGATGCCAGTTTCCAAAAGTTTTTGTGCCGTATTGGACGAGATGCCTGAACCAACCTCTTTGATGACAATAGGAGTCGATAGGGACTGACACACGGTTTCTAAACGCTTTAGAATGTCAGTAAAATCCCGATCTCCTTCCATCTGAATGGCTTCTTGTAAAACGTTAACATGGATGGCGAGAGCGTCAGCCGAAACCATATCCACTGCCCGGCGACAAAGGTCCAAGTAGTTATCTTGTTTTAGCTGAGCAAAGCCAAGGTTACCGATAACAAATAAATTTGGAGCATATTTTTTTACATCGAATATAGGAGCATATTCGGGATTATCCAAAGCCACTCGCTGGGAACCGACTCCCATGGGAATATTGTAGGCCTCCGCTGCAAGAGCTAGGCGACGATTGATCTCAGTACCCTTGTCGACCCCGCCCGTCATCCCTGTGATGAGAATAGGGTAGTCAAAACAGGTTCCTAGAAAGCTTTGTTCGGTGTTAAGGTCGTCAAAGCTTAGCTCGGGCAGTGCTTCGGGGATGAATTGGACTCGCTGAAACCCTGTGAATCGATCGGAGGCCTCGACATCTTGGTCGCGACAGATTTCGATGTGTTGGTCCTTGCGGACTTGACCAAGGAGATCGTGGAGCTGTTGCTCTGAATCTGCGCCGTGGATCATGAGGCGGAAAGTGCGGGGGCTTGCGAGGCGACTTTGCCCACTAAATACAAAGCTTTGGCTTTTCCCTACCATAACGCGGATCTCATTGGGGCCAGAGCTTGCTTGAGATGCTTCGAATATGTCGAGAGTGAGGTGTTGGCGGCTGATCTCCGTAACAAATCCAGTTTGACCCTGGTCTGAAATCCAAGGAAGTGGCGGGGATAATTTGATGCTGTCGGTCATCGAAGTCACGGACAAACCTCTTTAAAAGCAACGAATGAAAAAGAAACGCTTTTTTAGCACGGAGCGTCATAATAGTAAATGCTCCTTTATGCTTCGATCTGGACAAATCCCCGTTGAAAAGCCAAGATAGCGACGAGCATTCGTTAGGGGGTAAAGACTTGAAAACATACCGCTATCCGGTCGAGGTACGATTCCGCGACACCGATAACTTGGGACATATCAATAATGCAGTCTATTTGACTTATTCTGAGAACTGCCGCACACGCTTTTGTCAGGATGTGCTTGGTATCTCGATTTTTGGCGATGGAGAGAGAATTCCCCTGATACTGGCACGGGTTGAAATCGACTTCCTCGCCCAAGGGTTTCTCCATCATAACATCTATGTAGACTGTCACGTATCGCGCATTGGTACAAAAAGTTTCAATCAAGTTTACGAAATTAAGACTGAAAACGAGATTTTAGCACGCAGCACAGCAGTTCTCGTCTGGTACGACTTTGATCAAGACAAGAGCGTGCCGCTACCGGATGAAACGAAAGAAGCACTGAAGGCTTATATGTTCGGGGGAGATAGTTGAAATGGAGCGAGTCTGGATCATCGCTGGAATCATGTCATCGCAACCCTTAGCGGCGGCCAACGTCGATGTTGTTGAGGAACGAGCCCATCGTGAGACGAGGCGCTTTTGCTCTGAAGAGTCACAACATGTGGCAGTGAAAGCTTGCCAAACATGGCTTGCAGCCCAAAAAAAGAACCTTGGTACACGTCTTTTGACAGCATACTGTAGCCATGAAGCAGTTCGTGATAAGGCTTATGGCTGCACCTTTCGGAGTGTGGGGCAGTTAAAATACGTTTTGAAAACCTATCGCATTGAAATGAAGGATGGCCCGTGAAGCGTATTCTAGTTGCTGGACCAGGCTATGTGGGGCTTCCCTTAGCCGATGCACTTGCCAAGGACCATCATGTGATTGGCTTGCAAAGGAGTTCGTTGTCCCATGAGGGAATGGAGTCTATAAGCTGTGATTTAGCGAAAGGCATCCCGCAAAATCTGCCTGCTTGTGACGAAGTCTATTTTTGTCTAGCTCCGAAATCAAGAGATCTGTCTCGGTATAGAAGCACCTATTTCGATGGAGTTAAGAATCTGATCAAAGGTTTGCCTCAGGTTCCGCAGAAGCTGTTTTTTATTTCATCCACCTCGGTTTATGGGCAGAAGGATGGTGAGCTGGTTGATGAAACCATGGCCGTGCCAGAATTGGCGAGTCCCTATGGTAGGATCTTGCTTGAGGCAGAGCAGTGGGTCTTGGACCATGTGGAGAAGGGATTTGTGATCCGCTTTGGAGGGATCTACGGCCCAGGCCGGACACGTATGGTACATCGCTTCAAATCCGGTGAGGAAAAGCTCACTAAAAAGCCAATTTTTACCAATCGTATCCATCGATCCGATTGTGTGAGAGCATTGCTGCATCTAAGGCAAGACCAGCTTGCTCCTGGAATATACAATGGTGTCGATTCTGAGCCAGCTGATAAGAACCAAATGATTCGTTGGGCTTGTGATCAATGGCAGATTCCGCTACCAGACAAAAGCGAGGAAGACCTACCCCAAAATAAACGCGTGTCGAACGGCAAGCTGTTGAACTCTGGCTTTTCCTTCCTTTATCCAAGTTTCCGAGAGGGTTACAGTGAATTGATCCAGGATGAGGGCTGAAGACGAATTGATATCAGGCAGAACGCTGCTGCTTCTGAGAATCGGAATAGCGTTCCCAATGAGATTTCAAGCTTGCAGCAAGGACCTTCGGATCGAAAGGTTTATGGATGACAGCCATCGCCCCAAGGTCCATCAGGAGCTTTCGATCCTCTTCGGAGTTCTTTCCAGTTAGAAAAATAACTGGGATATCAAGCTTCATCTTGGTTCTTAGTTCCTTCATGAATTCTGGCCCATCTTTGTCGGGTAAAATATAGTCAAGTAAAATCAGTTCTGGATCAGATTCCTGGACTTTTTCA
This sequence comes from Pseudobacteriovorax antillogorgiicola, assembly GCF_900177345.1. NCBI lineage: Bacteria > Pseudomonadati > Bdellovibrionota > Oligoflexia > Oligoflexales > Pseudobacteriovoracaceae > Pseudobacteriovorax > Pseudobacteriovorax antillogorgiicola. Next base: position 342,128 of record NZ_FWZT01000005.1, on the reverse strand, counting down.
AATCCCTCTGCGGCTGTGAATGCCTGGGCGAACGATGTTAGGTTTAAACCTTTTACCGAAGCTTTTATCAAGGATTGAATCAGTCGATCGTCATCGACGCAAAGGAGGCGCTTCAGGGGAACTATTTGCGTGACCGGGCTTGAGCTTGGTTGCATCTCAGACGATTCTGCTGGGGCTGACCCTGCTGAAGGAATATCTTCGGTTAGTGCGGAGAAAATTTTGCGGATATTAGAAAAATAGTCGATATCCTTTTTTACCAGATAGTCAGGAAAGCCAGCCTTTTCCCGAGTTAGATCATCGTTTGATGTAACCAAGATGACCTTGATATAAGGGTTATGGCATTTGACGATTTTTAAAATCTTTGTAAGCTCAAGGCCGCTGATCAGATCGAGATAGGCATCACAAAGTATCACATCAAATCGCTCTTGTAGAACGCGGCCGAGGGCTTCGTAACCATTCTTTACAGTGGATAGCTCCACATTTTTCCCTTCGAGAATCTGGCGATAGCGCTTGGTGAAACTTTTGGTCTTTTGTACCACAAGAAAGCGTTGCTTCAGATTGCTGGCGGTTAAGCTTGACAAGCGCCGTTTGAAATCATCGATATCGGGTTCTGATTCACTTTGCGTCACATCGTTGAAGTCGCGGAGTAGATCGATGAATTTTAAGAGAAAGTCGCTTTGCGACTTTGAAATGCCCTGGTGGATCTGGCTGAGGTAGTCTTCGAAAATATGGCAAACGGTGCTTATAAAGCCCAGCCCCAGAGCACCCGCACTGCCCTTGATACTATGAACTTTCGCATAGGCGGCGCGCACTGTAGCATCGGAGTTGCCTTCGCTTAGATTCAGAATCTCTTGCTCTAGAAAATCCAGATCATCTTCGAAATTGCTGAAAAATTCCCCGATCAGATTATTAATATGATCGTCTATCTCGTAATCAGCCATATCAAACTTGTCTTCCGTTAACCCGCAGCCTTTATTATCGGTGCTTACTATTAAAAGTCTCGGTCATAATTCAAATAGTTTACAATCGTAAGAATTCTAATTGAGGGGCTGATATCGCCTCAATTACCTTAGACTTTTTAATTTTCTCATTTTTGTTGTCGAATTTTGTAAGATTTACCAGGGGTAATAAGCTGTATTAGTTGAACGAATTCAGTGATCTAAAAAAAACTTCCGCTTCGCTAAAGTTTTGAGGGGCAATCTGCCGCTAACGTTTGGTTTTCCAAAAAGCGGAAGGCCTTGAGGATAGCAAACGTGACACAGACTATTTTGAGGATAGGGCCATGAAAAAAAAGGTGATGACAAGCCAACCACATATTTATCAGCTCTACGGAGCGGCGGTATTGATACTTATTATTGTACTCATATATCCCCAGCTAAATGAGTATATCTTTATCAGCCAAGGATTTACTCACTTTCTAGCAATGATTCCGTATATGAGCTTTATCCTGGTTGCTTGGTTAGGGTTGAAGTTGAACCAGACAAGAATCTTATTCACCGCGATCCTGATGTTCGCCTCTTATTTGACTCTTCAACATATTCACTCTGGGGAACTAAATTTGAAGGACCCCGAAGCAACCATGTTTATCAAGGCGATCGCTCTAGGTTTACCCATAAGCGGTTTTATCGCAATGGTTCAAAGGGAAACTCGACTCAAGAGTTGGCGCACACTTGGAAGGGCATTAACTATCTTGAGTCCATGGGTATTGATGGGCTTGTTGCTCGAATATCAACCCAGCTGGCTTTCAGTATTGCTCACGGTTCCAGACCTGGATATTGCTTGGATGAAAGTTCCGCAACTCACTTTTCTTACTTTCATGATCTTCCTGTCGACGCCCTTCTTCATCAAGGATAAAAAGATCTCATTTTATGTGGTGGGTTTTTCGGTATCAGTATTCTGCTCCTTGCTCGCCTTTAATGCGGGGCTGACCACTGACAACAGTGGAGACAAGCTAGCACACACGACGCTGAGCTTTGTGATGGGTGCTATTGTCCTTCTTGAGTCCATGGTTCGCCTAAACTGGCAACGAGTCTACCTTGATGAGCTAACTGGGATTCCAAATCGTCGTGCTTTAGATGAGTATCTCTATACACTGGAGGGTGAGTATTCTATAGCAATGATGGATATCGATCGCTTCAAGAAGTTCAACGATAGCTATGGGCATGACGAAGGCGATAATGCTCTCCGCCTAGTGGCAAAAACATTAGAGCGCAGTGGTGCACGGGTCTATCGCTATGGTGGCGAGGAGTTTTGTGCAGTTTTTGAAGGGGTAGATTGCGAAGACAGCTTTATGTTTGCTAACAAGATGCGCAGGCTGGTTGAGGCCCAAGACTTCTACCTCAGATCTTCGGTGCCACCTGTGAGTCGACCCATCAAATGGCGTCGCATGGTTGAACGAAAGATTAAGAAGGAGCCAGGTCCTGAGCTAGTCACTGAATCCCGCGACCCGCTCACCATCACCATTAGTATCGGCCTGTCGTCACCGACCGAAGAAAGTATGAGTCCCTTTGATGTGATCAAGGTTTCGGACGGCCTGCTCTACGAAGCCAAGAGGCGTGGTCGCAACTGTGTCGTCATTCCTGAAGCTACCGACCAGGACGAGAGTGTTCAGGTGCTGGTCATCTGAAATGGGTCGATCAAGGATTGTCGAGCTCTTCTGCTGTGTCATCGCTTAGCACTGGATTGATGGTGACATCAGAAGCGGGACAGATTTTAAGGGTTATGACATTCATCCCTCCCAGGAGCTTGTACTGGGATTCGTTACCGCAGCCAGTAGAACCATAGGGGCCAGCTCGGCCAGCAGCTTGCACTTCTACCTTGATGCGATAATTTTCCTGAGCTTTGAAGCTCATCTGGTCTAGCTGAGAGAGGGGGCCAGCGAAGCCAGAGCCGCGACCCTCTTCCATGGGGCTGACATCGATGGTCACATCGTCCGGACTAAAGGCGTTTCCTGGGACCAAAGTTATCTTCAAGCTGGCCTGAGGTTCCGGTAGAGGTTCCAAAGTTGGCAAACCGACGTTGGCATTGGGAATATCATTGGAGCTACTGGGCTGGACTTCGATGTTACTACGTCCAGACTTGCAGCTACAAAAGGCTAGAATGATAAATGCTGATAGGGTCCGATGTGTGTACCTCACGGTCGCTCCTTGATCTGAGTCGGCCTAATATCGGGTGTTTTGGCGAAAAACTTTAGATTTTTTCGAAAAATCTATTTTTTGGTTTTCTTGTTGCCTACTTGTGGCGTTATGGGGGCATTGATTTGCTTGCCATCCACGGGTGGGCACTGGTCATCAAGAAGCTTAATAAGGGCTAAGGCACTGTCTCCATCGCGACTTTTCAGTGTATCGGCGGCGTGGAGAAGTATGACAGACTTACCCCGAAGGCTGGCAGAATACTTGAGAGAGGGTCGAAAAGGGCGAAACACCATCGCGGTGCTCATATCTGATTGTATAGCTTCCTGGAACCAACCCTCAGCCTCTTTGTTGTCGGCAAGCTGTATGGAGCACATATTTTCTGAGGGGGGCGGGGTGGCAGATGATTTCTCTCCGACCACGCGCACGAGGTTTAAACTACCTTTCTTCGCACTATCGTCATCCGCATGGAGAGTTCGACATGACGTTAGGGTGATCCACAAGATTGTAATTCCAAGTCTCATTTAGGCACCTTTCTATGGAAGTCTCTTAGCTCCAGCCAATGTCCGTCGTCAATGAGTATTGGGCAAGGTATGGATGAGCCATGAGAGTTTTTATGGTTTTCGTTGCAACATCTATTCTGACGGGTCTTGGTCTTCGGATCAACAAGGAACTGGATAATAGCTTTGCGCTTATGTTGGCAGATTTTGAACGTCAGCATCAGATTCAGTTCTGTGCCCGTTGGCGGGAAGCTAGCGTGAACATCAAGGATGCGTCCCAGTTTGCACAGCAGCGCTTAGCATTGGATCAAGAGGAGCAAGATTGGGTGAACGATTTTTACGTTGAGTGGTTATCTCATTGGGAAACTTCAGTGGATGAAATATGCCGGTTACCATGCGTCACCTGGCTAGAGAACTACGAAGAAAATCCAACTTTAGGAGAACGCTACCCTAACACTAGGGTTCGTTGGCGCGAGGAGCTATCATGCCTCTAGGAACATTATTTGGAGCTGCTTGGCTTCAGCTGATGGTTTACCTTTTTCTAGCTGCCTTGTCTCTCGGCTACCAGAAAGGCCAAGACCTCCTCACGACACTTGAAGGAGGTCTTCATATGGACGTTTTGGAGATAGAGCTATTTGATACCAAATTTTCAAGCTATGTACCCCGACTCGACTACGGAGCCTATACCCGTGGCAAAGACAGCCTTGCCTTATGTCTACTTCATGACGGCGATCTTCAAAAGGAGGTGCCGTGGAAATGTTGAAGATCTTTACTCTAGGGCACATCAGTCCTATGGCAACCCACCTCATCTGCTTTATCTTGGGGATGTCGATGCTTTTTATCCACAGTGACGATGAAAAGAAAGGGCCTTGGCAAGGAGTTCGGGTGAGCCTTCGCCGAACTCAGGTACCAAAAAACGTCAGCTTTCAAATGTTTCTGGTGAAGAAATTCCGAGGTGAGATATGCCTTGTTAGCTTTGATCCCGTTCTCTTTGATCCAGGGCCTACAGAGTCACCCAGTGTTCTCCTACCAAGAAAGGAACAGTCTTTGCCTTGGGTTCGAGGATTAGTCAGCGGCAAGGTTAAACTTCAGTCTCAACGAGAGGGCTTGCCCCTGTGCAGCGAATTAGAAGGGCGGATTCGCTATGGCTAGACTGATCCTATTGATTTGGACTTTATGTGCCTCACAAGCACAAAGTTTAGAGATGAGCGCGGGGCAAACAAAAACTATGGTGTTTTCGGGCGGTGGACTTTTAAAAGTATCCCGCAAGGGTGTGATTGAAATCGAGCCACTTAAGAACAATGTATATCGGATCTATGCATTGAAAAAGGGGATTGTGACCATAAGCCACACGATTCATGATGAGTTGCAATCTAAAACCCTTATTATGGTGCAGAGCCGTGCAGCTTCAAAACCACAGGTCTTTCAATCTCCTTGGGATCATTTTTTGTGCGAGCACCCGGGCATCCAATGTGATAAAAAACGTCAAATTATAGCCGGTGAAACCAGTTCTTGGAGTTGGTTTGAGCAGGCCAGGGAGAGGTGTCGGAAAAAGATGCCCTGCCTGTTCAATGTGAGACTTAATTCAAAGGGGAAGGAAAACTTGATCCAGGCAGTTGGTGTTACTAGTCATGCTGGGTTAGAGGCTTCATCTGACGGTTACCTCACAGCAACGCAGGGCTGTGACGAATTAAAAAAACTCCTAGGAGCTCAGAAAACGGTTAGATTTCGGTGCTTGGAATCCACCGAGAACTTGATGATACGAAGTTACATCTACTGGCTAAAGCGAGATGATGTGGATCAGTTGGGTTTTGATCCCTGGGGAGTGATGGGGCAAAACCTTCTTAAAACAAATCATCATCGCCTCCAAGCCTACATTGAATCCCAGAAGCGATCTCTTAGTGGTGAACCAGAAATCCGCGTGACCTTAGGGTCTGTGGCAAGTGCGCGTCACGGTTTTGATGTTGTGATTCCAGGCAAGGAAGTGGAGACCAAGGTCCTCAAAGGAGGTGTTGAGGTCATTGTTCAGCCTATTCGAGCCAAGGAAGGTCGCGTTCTGCTTGATATAGAGTCTGTGCTTCGCTTGCCAAGCGGCAGTGATAGTCGCTTCGAAGCAAGTCGCATGCAAACTAAAGTCTGGGCCACCTTTGGTCAGCGACTGCGGGTTGGTACTTTGACCATCGACAATGACCACTGGATGCAAGGGCGCAATAGCTTGTTTGATGGAGTCCCAATCCTTTCTCCCCTGTTTCGTGATACTAGCTCCGGCCAGGGTCAAGCGACCCTGTTTATGGAGCTTCAAGTGGAAAGATCGGGTTCTCTCGGAAGGGGATGATGCTATCAATGGAGTCCAGGCCAAGAAGAATTGCTAGCAAGCGATCAAAGCCGAGGGCATTACCGCAACTCTCTGGGATTCCCTTGTTAACTGCATCTACAAAGCAATCATCGATTGGCACCGCTTGCTTACTTAGAGTCTGACGAACGTGATTGCTATCGTGAATGCGTCGGATATTATCTTGGGGTGATGTCAGCTCCTGAAAGGCATTGGATAACTCGATGCCTTTGATGTAAAGCTCGAACCGCTTGGCAACCCCTTGCTCGACGGTGGCCAAGGCGGCTTGGGAGGCTGGGTAGTCATATAGAAATACGGCCTCAAATTCCGCCAGGCAAGGTTCCACGGCATCAAGCATGATCTTGAAGAAGCTAGTTTCAAAATCATCGTCGGGGCGAATTGAAACGAAATTTTTTCTATTAGCCTTCTCGGCCAGGTCAGGGTCTTGGTCGATGAGTTCGATTCCAGCAAACCGTTCAAACGCTTCGGCCACAGTCAAGGCTTCAATTTTTGATGGAAGTGTGATGACAGAATAACCCTCGGTCTGAAGCATCCTATGGCTGTAGCGAACGAGCTCTTCTGTTTGTTGCATGAAGTCTTCATAGCTGATCCCAGCTTCATACCATTCAAGCATAGTGAATTCTGGGTGGTGCCAGGCAGATGCTTCCCCTCCATTGCGAAAGCAGCGTCCCAGGTGGTAGATACGATCCAACCCTTGTGCTAAAGCTTGCTTCAGATGAAGCTCTGGGCTTGATCTTAGAAAGCGTTGGTGAGATTGCAGCTGGAAGTCTAGCCAGGACGTCTCAAAATAGTCGAGGTGTACTTCGGTGCCGGGAGTCGGCACGATGATCGGAGTATCTACCTCAATATAGTCGCGCTTGTGAAAAAAGTTCTCGATAGCGCGTTTTAGTGTATAGCGGGAGTAGTAGCACTCCTTAAAACTGAGAGCTTTAGTCATCTTTCTTCTCACGTTCCTCAATTTCTTTCAGTTTGTTCTGGATATTGGCGAGAGCGCTGCCTTTGGGAAATACATCAAGATAGAATGGAATCTCTTCAGTTCCTAGGGAGACGCCTGTGGCTAGTTCAAAGGCTTCAGAAACGTGTTTGATGGGATAAACCTTCAGCTTGCCTGTTTTGATACCCTCACGAGCCTCCTTGTGCAGCATGAGGTTTTTCTGATTTTGGTGAGGAATCATTATGATGTAGTGATCGGAGTTGCCGATTTCGAGACAGGTTTTGAAGAACCCTTCGATTTTCTCATTGATACCACCGACTGGCTGCACTTCCCCTAGCTGATTGATTGAACCAGTGATAGCTAAGTTTTGCTTGATGGCTACACCACTCAAGGCTGAAATAACGCACACTAGTTCTGCGACCGACGCGCTGTCACCATCGATCATGCCGTAGTTTTGTTCAAAGCAAAGGCTTGCCACCAGACCGTGTTTTCTTTGTCGTGACAGTAGCGCGTTGAGGATGCCGGTAAGAATGAAGACACCCTTGTCATGAATCTTTCCAGAAAGGCTACTCTGTCGTTCAATATTCAGAATGCCACCATCACCAATTGATGTGGTACAGGTGATGCGGCCTATTTTGCCAAATGCATAGTCGCCATAGTCGTAGACTGCTAGGCCATTGATCGCTCCTATGGCTGTACCATCCACCTTGGTTAAAATATCACCCTCACGAATCATTTTCATCAATTGCTCTTCATAGAGATTGAGACGGTAATACTTTTCATTTAAGGCGTCTTCCACGTCTAAACGTTTGATGGTTCGTGACCCTCGTTCTTTGGCGATGAAGTGGGCTTCGATAGTAAGATCTTTGATAGCGGAAAACTGTGTTGATAGTTGGCTTTGATCTTCAACCAGTCTCGTGCCATGCTCGACTATCGCGCAGACCGCAGACCGATCGAATGGCAGGAGTCCTTCTTTTTGGCTACGGGTAGCTATGAATGAGGCGTAGCTCTTGATATTCTTCTTACTTCGCTCCATTTTGTAGTCGAAGTCTGCCTTGATCTTAAAGATGCGATGGAACTCCTCATCCTCATGAAAAAGAATGTGGTAAATATCATCAGTGCCGATCAAAATCACTTTTAAATCCAAGGGAATAGGGTCTGGGCGGAGCCCCGATGTTGGGAGCAAAGAGTATTGCTCTCCCATGTCTTCAATAAAGCCCTGTCTATTCTTAAGCACTCTCTTTAACGTTTCCCAGATATTACCAGTGCGAAAAATATCGAGGACATTGAGCACCAAATAGCCCCCATTTGCACGATGTATTGAACCTGATTTGACCATGGTGAAATCGGTAAGGTACATGCCATGCTCGACATTCTTTTCGATCTTGCCAAAGAGGTTATAGTAGGTTGGGTTATTCTCGATAATGACGGGCGCACCTTCACTCTTACTATTATCGATGAAAACATTAACCTTGTACTTATTGAAGCGATCTCTTTCTTCATGGAGGAAAGAGAGGTCAGATTCTTCCTTTTCCTCATCTTCAGCAAAATCTAAAAGGTGCTCCTTCACATCATCACGAAACTGCTTGAGATAATCGACAAGCTCGGGGTTGTCTTCGTGCTCGTCCAGATACTCGTCGACAAGGGAGGATACAATTTGATCTCCGATCGCATCTCTTAAGTTTTCTATGTGATCGCGCGCCTCTTTATCGATGGCGCGTACCTTTCGAGCGAAGTCGAGGACTTCAGGCTCAAACTCGCTTCGTCGCTGCTCGATCAGCCCGCGATCGGCCTCACTGAGTTTACTGTAGTCTTTTTCAGATAAGGGGCGGCCGTCTACTACAGGTATGGTTTCGATGCCAGCGCGGGTGGATTTAATTACAAAGTCTTTGGTCTTGCCCAGCTTTTCTAATTCGCCGTATAGCTTAGATTTTGCTTCGTTGGCACTAGAGTATAGTGAGTTGACAGCGTTTTCGTAGTCTTCACTCTGCAAGGCGAGAGGAATCTCCTCTCGAAGCATTTTGAGGAGTTTCTCCATCGATTTCTTGAAGCGGCGGCCATCGCCCGATGGTACTGCCACAGCACGTGGTGACTCCGAGTTCTGAAAATTATAGAGATAGAGCCAATCGCATGGAGTGGGGGCATTTTGTGACCATTCTTCAAGAAACTTTTTGATCACGCTGGTCTTGCCGGTACCTTCGATTCCAGCAACGTATATATTATATCCTGGGTGCTGGATTCCAAGGCCCATGTGAATAGCTCGGGTCGCACGATCTTGAGAATAGATTTCGTGTGATGCCTTCAATTCCTTTGTATTTCTAAAGGTAAACTGGCTAGGGCTACAGGTGCAAAAAACATCTTTGACCGTGAGTGCCTTTGGTTTGTGAGATTTGGTTTTAGTAGGTTTAGGCTTTACAACTTTCAAGTGGGACTCCCCAGTGACTTAACTAGAGAGTCAAGGGGTCACCCCCGGGTGACTCTCTCATTAAAGATAGACATCCATAACCGCCTCAAGCCTTAGCTCCCCCGCGACCTCATTCAGCTTGTCTGATAAATCAAACTCCATTGCCGAAGGCTTTAACATGAGGAAAAGGTTTGTTAGGAAGTGTTCACCTTTGCCACGGGGTTCCGAAAGGAAATAGTCACCGTAAGCGTCCAGAAAGTCAAGGGCATCCTCGATGGTTTCGCCACTAGGACGACTGATCAAATGCTGGATACCGCGCTTTAACCACTGAGACAATTCTTGAAAGTTAATCTTCTCTTTGATGCCCAAACGCAGGCATTCATTGCAAAGATTGACTTTAAGCTCGGTAGGAATTTTCTTGTGATGAATACCATAGAAATAGTTCACTGTTTTATAGGCTGCACGCCAGTTCTTGGTGGTTTCCATCACCCGAATCTTTGCCATAGTGGTGTCGTAGGCATCAATTGCTGACTGGATCTCCAGTTTTTCGCGCTGCTTCATGGCTTCGATCTCGGGTCGATACCGATCCTTCAGCAACGCAAAGGCCTTATTGATTTCATTGAACGTCATAGGGTCATGGACATCAAGGCTCTTACCGAGGGCATCGGATAAGAAATCGACAACGTAGGGGACTTTTGCCTTAGTTTTATCGGCAATCTGTACGATGCTCCACTTTACATTGTCAGGCCAGATCTTAAGAACCTTCTCGAGTTCTAGCAAAAAATCTAGCATACCTAGACTCCTCTGTTCGAATTTTTAGACAAAAAGACCCACAGCTAGCAGACATTTGCTAAACCAAGGTGACATGATTTGTGATGAGTTCTTAAATTAATTTACTTGGCGTGGTGAGGAAATGCAAAAAAAATGACGTATTTTGTTTGGATTGACGTACAGGAAATTAGGGCAGGTATCTTTAAGGACACGCAGAATCTCTACAGCCTTGGGGTTTTTTATAATGGCTCGTCTGAGTGGTTGTTTGAGCAACCATAGAACAGGCGGGGCGTACCGACTTCGGCAAGACGCCGAAACGCGAGGATCTTTGATCCTCGCTATGGCAAAATATATCTTGGAAGTCGCCCACAATTGCGTGAGGGCTGAGCTAAGCGGGTAGCTCAGATTATCCCTTACTTGGTGCGTAATGCGCGACGAAGTCTCATCATTCTGCGCTTTTTACGACCTACTTTTCTGCGACCTTTGGAATGCTTTCTTTTATGTCTAGAACCGTGCAATGCTATGTCTCCAAGAGATGGTTAGTCAACGGAATAAAGGAAATTATAGACGTTTTATGAAAAAGGCAAGACGTTTCTAAGTGACCGAGGGCAATTTACGTGTATGTCATTAGGGTAGTAACGTGATTCTAAAGACTTGCGGAAGGCAACCGAAGAGGGACTAGGATCATAGCTTAGGAGAGACCGTTGAAAAAAAATGTCATAACAAGGCCGAACCGGAACTTGAAGGCTGTCCTGATCGAACCTTTCAAGCAAATGAAATTAGGCATCTACGTGATTGCGGTGTCATTAACCTTCACGGCTCTGACCGCCCTGGTGTTTCTGAATGCCTTCTTCGAACAATATCAGCATGTGATGGAAATGTTCCAGATCGTGGACCCGAAGAATCAGTATGAGATGGTGACCAATGACGTTTTCTACAAAAATGCTGTACGTATTGGCATACTTCTGGTGAGCTTTATCGTCGTTACTCTATCTGTCGTATTTCACGTGACTCACAAATACTATGGACCTTTGGTTTCCATCAATCGATTCGTGGATGGAGTCACCAAGGGGGATTACTCTCAAAGGGTGGTCATCCGACGGGGAGACGAGCTACAGGACTTAGCCCACTCTCTTAATAAGATGGCAGAAACCTTGCAAAAAAGACATGGTATTCCCATCGATGACGTTCCGGCGAAGGAAGGTAAGGGGGCTGGCTAGCTGAAGTGAGTCGTAAAGGCTTGCTAGCTGAATAGACCCCTAGAATCCCACCAGATGGCTCCGCGGGCTCAACCGAACCCCTTACCACTACGATTTGTCTTGAACTTTCCTAGGGACTTGATTAGTTTTTGCCTCTTGATTCGTTTTGACTTAGTGACGAGGGGCTCGTGCAGGATTTTTTCGATTTTAGCCGTCAGCAACTACAAGGGCTTTGTAGCGAACGATTTTCTGTGCCTATTTTACATGCTGATACCCTCTTCCGCGAGGCTTACAAAGCTTTCTTATCGCATCCCTGGCAGGCATCTCAGTTGCCAAAGAAGCTCCAAGAGACGATGAGCGTAGAGTTTTCTACGGAGGCTGTTCGAGCTGATCAGGAACGTCTATCTCGTTACGATCATTCAGTGAAGTTTTTGGCTAAGTTAGGCGATGGCGAATTGGTCGAGACTGTCCTCATGCCGGAAAGAGGCCGGGTTACCGTTTGTATTTCGAGTCAGGTAGGGTGTGCCCAGGCTTGTACGTTTTGCTACACCGGTCGAATGGGCCTGAAAAGAAATCTCTCTGCCGGTGAGATTGTTGGCCAAGTGATGATGGCCAACAGCTGGATTAGGCAGCATCCAGGGTGGCTATCAAAGCTAGGCTACCCAGAAGGAACCCTAATCACAAATGTGGTGTTTATGGGAATGGGTGAACCACTTGACAATGTTGAAAACGTGAGCCGATCATTAGATATACTAAACGACCCGCTAGGCTTAAACCTATCTCTTCGCCGTATCTCAGTCTCCACCGCGGGGCACTTGGATGGAATTAAAGAGATCCTTCGTCTACAACCCAAAGTAACCCTAGCATTGAGCCTTCATGCGAGCACGGAACGGGAGCGGTCTCAGCTGATGCCGATCAATCGCAAGTGGCCGATCACAGAGGTCTTAGCCTTCCTAAAGAAGCAGTACGCAGGCACTAAGAAAAGTATTCTAATCCAATATACGGTGATTCATGGTGTGAACGATTCCCTAGAGCATGCTGCCCGCTTGGTGGAACTGCTGCGAGGATTACCCATTAAGCTTAATCTTATCCCCTTGAATGACGTCGAGCCAACCCGTTTTACAGCACCTGATCCTGCGAGGTTAGAGGCGTTCCGAGATTTCGTTCACCAAAATCAGGTCCGAGTTATGATCCGATACAGCAAAGGTCAGGATATTGGAGCGGCTTGCGGCCAGCTTGTGGTGCAGTGAGCGATCTTCAAAGCTCAAAGCCGATCTTATTTCACAGTTCATCTGAAAGCAGTAAATATTTATAATAACTTCATATTTTCCCGTCAAGAGCTTTGCCGTAGCCTCTAAGGGCTTGGTTCCAAAACACTTTCCATAAAATTAAGGCTTTGCGTACCGATAAATCATTAGGATGTCTCGTGAACGGTATGGCTTGCTAGTAATTTTATGGATATCAAGCTCAGCTACAACCAAAGCAACTTTCGTATCCGGCTGACGCTACAGGTCAAGCATGCCCACGATTCAAAAAATGACCCACATGTCTTTCTGAAGAAAACTATAAATAAGCTCGGTCAGCTCATAGATGACGGTGATATTGACCTCTACTATGTGTTCGAGCACCAATTTCTTCATTTCTGGTCGGTACTTAAGAACCAAACACCAAGTGACAAAATTGTTAATTTTGATCTGGGATTTGGGGCCAAGCTGCTGTCTATCGAATTGGGACCTAGTTCTGCTAAGGCTCTAACTACGATTCGAAAAATAGACCCTCCGGATAAGGATACTCCCTACGAAGGCTTCATGGTCAACATCATGTCCCAGCTGAAACAGAGGGAGCTAGATGAGAGCGTTGCTGATCTAAGTCTGCGCTCTGCGTATTATCGATGGACTCACCAGTGCTTGAAGCTTCCATTTCCATTGTTTGCTAAGAAAACAAAAACTCCACAATCCATTGATGTCTCTGCAACGATTAATCGAAGCTTGAAGGAAGCCTATCTCTACGTTGCTCATAGCTCCTTTTTCCAAGATACAGATGGACTTAAAGAACTCTATAGCAAGGCGAAGTCTATTTTCAAAAAAATCCAAAAGCAGTTGCCTCAAGCTAGCTTTCTAGGCCCTGATATCATGAAGGAAATGAAAGAAGAGCAGTTCGGGCTTGCGGCACTTGGGGCAGAACTACCCAAAGTATTCCTCCTAGCTATAGAAGCGAGCCAAAGAAGGCCAGCAAGCAAGTCTAAAGTGAAGGCTCGGACCGTTGAAAAGATTCACAAGGCCAAAGTTCCTAAGAATAGCTTGTTTAAAATCAAATTTTTAAACAACGATCTAGAAGCCAGGATCGAAGCCGTTCATCCCAAAGTCAAGTCGCAAACCTTTATTCTCAGCCGTAAGGACTTAGTTGCTGAATTAAAGAATCATGGAATCGCTTCCGGCTATGATAAGCATGTTGATCAGGTTCTAAGTGCATTCGATTTAAAGCATGATCTAAAGAATATGGTGGTTGCTACGGGGCGTGCTCCTGAGCTAGGAAGCAAACCTTACATCTATGAGACTTATAAGGATTCGGGTTTGGTTGAGCAAGATGCTCATATGGACATTGATATGAGAGATGCTCAGAGTCGGGTTGTGGTAGATCCAGGTGATGTGATTGCAGAGATACGATATGAGGACGGCAAGCCAGGGCTTGATGTCTTTGGCAACTTCATTCATGCGACCCAGGATGATCCTAAACTCAAGGTGAGGCCAGGTGATAATGTTGAAAAAGATGAACACGGCCGGTTCGTATCGCTGATTCACGGTATGCCATCGTTTAGCCATCGGCTGGTGGATGTCTCTCCCATTCTGATACACAAGGGTGATGTGAATCTAAGTTCGGGAAACCTAGAGTTTGATGGATCTGCGGAAATTAAAGGTAATATTGAAAGTGGAGCGACTGTAAATGTGACTGAAAATCTATTGGTCACAGGCACAATAGGTCAGGCTTCTGTTCGCTGCGGCCGCAATCTTACCGTCAAGGGTGGAATTGTCTCTACCGAGAGGGGGTTGATCCAGGTTCGTGGCAAGCTCGTTGCAGGATTCGTTGAAAACTCGCGAATCATCACTATGGGCGATATGATTGTCAGCCAGTCAGTGATGAATAGCAATATTATCGTTGGGGGCAACCTGAAAATCGTTGCCCCGAAAACAGGAATTCTCGGTGGTGGTATGGTCAGTGTTCGCAATCGCTTGATCACCGGCAATCTGGGATTTGACGATGGCAAAATCACGGTTTGCCGGGTTGGAGCTGATTGGAAAATTGAGTCGAAAATTGCTATCAATGAGGCTCGCCTTCATCGGATGGAGTCTGCTGAGGATAAGGAATCAAAGAACTTTAAGGAAGCAAAGTCGAAAGAGCAGAGGCGACTGGCCCGTAAAGGCAGATCGTCGGATGAGATTAAAAAGAGACTTGATCGAATCGGCGGTATCAAGCGCAAGATCGAACGACGGCTTAAAAATCTACAAACTCAACTTACTTGGAATCGCGACAGCATAATCATTGTCCAAAACTTACTTAGCTCAAATGTCGATTTGATGGTCGGTGGTAAAGGAGTGATGGTGAGTGAGGAAATCAAAGAAGTGATGGTTACTTATCACAAGATTCGAGACGGGCGAATCAATCCTCTCGACTTTCTGAAGGATTTCGAGGACCGAATTGGTCGTAACCTTGCATCATGAATCGAGAGTTCAAAAATAGCCTGATGAGAGGCTTGCAAATCTCAAATTAGAATATATAGTTGGTTGGCATCTATAGGTAGTAGACCAGCTTTGGATCATCATTCTGGCTCTTAAGAATATACTTTTCGAGCCTCTTTTGTGAGTCACCCTTAAAACCCTTAAAGCGGACTCCTAGACCAGCAGCTCGCTCTCGCTTGCGATCGGCCTCGATCTTTCGAACCACTTCCCCTTCCACGCGGATTGGCTTCTTATAACCCGGAATTGAAAAGCTCATATCGAGGACCGTGCCCGATGGCAAATTTTGTTCGGTGGATAGAAGAATACCAGACTTGGAGATATCTTGGATGGGGCAGTTCACGTCTTCCCCTTCAAAATTGAATGCTACTGATCCACCGTGTGTGACTCGATCGGTGTCGCGGATCTGCTCATCGAGAAGGTTACGGAGCTTTTCGATGAAGTACTGGCGAGGTATGGGTTGCTCTATAAATAAGTCAGGACCTAGTTCCTTTTTTAGAATCTTCTTTGGAACATTCTGAACGCTGGTAAATACCACAGGGATATTGCGACTGCGTTTGATGTGCTCGCAGGTTGCTACGCTATCGACTTCTTTGTAATCATAGTTAATCACAAGGATATTGATCTCTTGCTCTGACAAGATCCTCTCGGCTTCCGCATAGGAAGAAACATGGATGATCTGGGCACCGATCTTCCGATAACCAGCCTTATCGAGATCAGAGGTGATCCGCTTCTCATCAATGGATAAAATCTTGAGAGTACTTTTGGACATTGGCTCTAGCTCCTAAAAGAGATCATCAGACAGAATTAAGCTCTGGGTATGTCAGAGGTAGGATCGGATTTTTTGGGAAAGCCATTAGAAATATTTTTACACTTGTTTTATCCGTTTGAAATCTTTTGCTTTGTTGTGTATACCGAAGTGACGCAAAGAGGATTAAGCGGTAGGAAAATGGGTCAAAAATTACAAAAAGTCAAACTTTACGAAGCCTTAGTCGAACGAGGTCTTGCGGAATCTCATAGTCAAGCCAAGGCTCTAATCATGGCTGGCAAGGTGGTGGTCGATGACCAGAGAGCTGACAAGGCTGGCCAAGTGGTGGAATCTTCTACGCAGATTCGGATCAAAGGGCAGACTGATCAGTTCGTGTCCCGTGGAGGATGGAAGCTTCAAGGAGCTTTGGCAGATTTTTCGCTGCTGAATCAAGTGCCAGGAATGACAGCTCTTGATGTGGGTGCCTCAACCGGAGGGTTCACAGATTGCCTTCTTCAGGCAGGGGCAGACAAAGTCTATGCACTCGATGTGGGTACCAATCAGCTTGCCTGGTCTTTACGTCAAGATCCACGGGTTGTATCAATGGAGAAAACCGACATTCGTCGGATTGAATCACCGATTGATGAGAAGATCTCCCTTGTTGTCGCTGATATCAGCTTTAACTCATTACGGCGTTTGCTTCCTTCAATGTTAAAATCGTGCCCCAACAAGGGTGTTACCTTTCTCCTATTGGTGAAGCCTCAGTTTGAGCTGGATGCTAAAGACATTCCCTCGGGTGGGGTTGTTAACGATGACGAACTCAGGCAACAAGCATTGCTTCAGGTGCGCCATGGTTTAGATAAGCTTGGCATTCACCAAGTAGAGGCCAAAGATTGCCGGTTGGCGGGGCGCACAGGGAACCGAGAAATCTTTATTTGCTTTAAGATTTAAGGGCCTAAGGCTTGTGCTTTTGGGTTAGGACGCTTGATTTCGTTTTAAGCCTGACGGGCGCCTCTCAAGCCAGTAAAGTAGTTTAGCTCGCCGATCACCATGGATGCTGTAGTTGAGAGTCTCTACATTAAGACACTCAAATTCCTTTTGCTGCTCGTCGCTTAACTCGTCGTAAACCTTGTCTTGAATTGTTAAAATATGACAGTCGTTTTTAGCAGAAAATAGATCTTTTCGCACCCGTTCATACCGATTGGCAGAAATGACTGCTGGTCCGTAAACATCGTACTCCACCGCTCCTGTAACGGGGTAGCGACCTTCAATAACACCAAATGCGATACCGATAGAGCAGAAAACTTGATCACTTAGATCATGCTCATCCACATGAGCTTGAAACTCTCGAATGAAGTCCTCTGCAAGGGTAACTGCAGAACTAGGGATGCCTAGCTCTTCTCCGGTCTCGAAGGGAAATCCTACCGAGCACAGGAAACCATCTCCCATCTCTTTAATCCTATAAGCTCTAGCTGTTAGCTGGCTAGCATCGTAGCCTTGGTCCATAATTTTCACGCAGCGCTTGATTCCTGCTTCTAAAAACCGGTCTCTGTATGGGATAGCTATGTTTGAACTCTCAATAATATCAAAACACAGCACACAGGCTTTGGCTTTACCCGTAGGCATCGTAGTTTCAAGTTCACGACCGGCCTTAATTTGTTGGATTTGATGAGGGTAAAATACTTTTTTCAATTGTTCAAAAGCATGAACATTAGCTTCAATTGCCTGTCTTTCTGCCAGACGTACCTTTTCACCAAGAGCAAAGGAGAAGAAGCAGATTTCAAGAGCAAAGCCAAAGACCATACCATAACTTAAGATATTAAACTCTCCAGACTTGAGACTTATCAGAGAGGCTAAAACGCCTAGGAAAAAGATACTCCAGCCTAGAATAAGATAGATTGCTGGTGAATAGCGATCCCAAGCACAACGGATACTCAGTAGGGTGCAGACTAGCAGCGAGGCTGGAGCGCTGATAAACATATAGTCGACCTTCTGAAAAATCATGGTTAAAGAACCAAGCCCCACATCAACGGCTATCATAGTAAAAACCATAGTTTTCCAGATACGATGCTTGTTTTGTAAGGGAAGACTTTGATAACAGAACCAAAGCAAAGATATAGTTGACACCGTCGACCAAAAACCCATCTTGGGCACGCTCCAAATCAAATTTGGGCACGCTCCAAATCAAATCCCCATTGATATAGGAAAGGGTAGTTAAGGTCGCGATGCTGTATATGATGTAGTAAAGAAAGTAGGATTTTCGAAAGAATAGAAACATCCCCAAGTTATAAAGAGCCATGATGCCTACAACACCTAAAACAGCCGCGTTGATAGCCTCTTCGGTAGTGGTGATCTCAATCATGGAGTGAAGGTCGCGGATAGTGGCGCTTCCTACTTTACCAGTCATAGTTCCATCACCGTGGCGGAAGCCTACAATCAAGGAATCTCCTGTGGGTACCTCTCCGAAAAACACATCATGGTCACTGGGAAATCTGGTGAGGGGGAGGGCGCTCTGAGGATTTTTTAAGTGATCTAAGATGTAGCCACCAGATTCAGTGAATTGAGAACCCCAGCGCACATAAACTGTCTGTGGTTTACCTGAGAGGTTGCGAATGTAGTAGGCGAAGTAAAAGTATCGATCTGCTTCAATATAGAAATAATCGCTTAATCTGAATGCTCCATCTCGAATGACTTGCATAACTTCGTCAGCAGGGAGCTTATCATCAAAGTTGCCGATGTAGTAGTCATTGATCTGCCTAATAAAAAAGCGATCTCGGACATCGGCTTCGATAGTAAATGTAGGCTCGCGAAACTCACCAGCAAATGATGAGCTTGTGAGGTCGAGGGTAATCAACAGGCCAAAGATGAGTATGAGTCGACTCACAAAAACCGTCCTAAAAAAGTTTCGTCCCATCTTCATCGGGGGCTTGGTATGAGGCTTGATAAAAACTTGCGTTTTCCTTGAAAAAAAGGAGGCTTAAATTCATAATGGCCCCTCGATCTTGGCTATGATCAACCATGGCCGAGAGTATTTATTGGGGAGGTCTCGTGCTTACAGGATTTTATGCAGGTCTGCTGGCTTGCCTATACATGAAAATGTCATTAGATACCATCGCAGCTCGTCGCAAGCATCAGGTTTCCTTAGGAACTGGTCAAGGGGAAGAGATTGTTGGTGTTGTCAGTGCACACCTGAACTTTGCGTCGTACGTTCCATTACTACTAATACTTCTTTACCTTGTCGAGATCAGTAATCAGGTGCCTGCCTGGGTCTGTCACCCCATTGGAATTGCGATTTTTGCTGGTCGGGTACTTCACTACCGGGCCTTGATTCAAGATAAGATGAATTTCAAATGGCGGGTTGTGGGAATGCACTTGACCCTGTGGCCCCTGCTGACTCTTGGCATACTCTGTGTGTATTCGTTTTTAATGAGCCTCTTTTGAATTTGGAACCTTCGTGTTTAAGTGCTGTCTCTGTCTGAGCAACCTCCATATATTCAGCTTCATTCCAGCGGGTTTCAAGGACTCATGGCTGAAGTCTTTGTTCATGACGTCACTTCTTTCCTTGCTGATCTCCTCTTGTGGAACGTTGGCTGGCAGAAAGCAATTTGTTTCTGTGGACACCAATCATCGTCCCAATTGGTTTCAGCTTGGGTCGGGAGAACACTTTCAAGCTCCTCAGGTCTTAGAGCTGACTCGCGATAGTTCTTGGACGTTTAAGCAAGGTTCGCGGTCGATGTCAGTATCTTGTAAACCTCGGTGGGCTGGTTCCATTTTGCCAAATCTCGGCTTAACTTTGGTAAGTTTGCTGCAAGGAGATGTCTCCGGCTTAGGGTTGCTCGCTACAGATTGGTATACAGGGGCGATGTGGGACTGCCCTACCTACCTTCACCTTTATACCAATCATAGAGACCTATCAGAGGCCTATTGCCCCAACTACCTTGTTCTACCACCAGCCCATGAGGATGAGTTGGTCGGAGATCAGTTGGTAGAGTATTGGATCGAGAAGCAGGACCAGGGTGCTCCGTGTCCTCGCTATGTATTCAACGATCAGATTAAGTACGAATTGTCTTTGCTAAATTTCAGCTTCGATGAGTCACTCAACCCGAGCTTACTTGGTGGTCAGCATCTGCTACAAATAGCCTTTAACCAGAATGCCAATGGTGTTGTGTTCCTAAATATCGATCCTGAGAATCCACTTCTTCATGGTCGATATTTTGATATTCATAAAAATAGAGTTGTCGCGGAATCCAGCACACCCCTTGGGAGCTTGAATGACGGCAAGAGTCGGAAAGAAAATCATTTCTTAAATCTTGCCCTTAGCTTGTTTCCGAACTCTTTATTATACGAAGCTCCCAATCGCATCTGGGATACATTTTCACACGAGAATTTGGATGAGAAGTATAACCTCCCGAGGTTCATGTCTGGCTTTGGAGTCACGAGAATCAACCATCCCCGTGGGTTTGATGCCTGGGACTTGATTCTTGATGACTACGTGTCTGCGAGGACACACTTCTACCAATTGAGCTATGAGCAAGGCAGTAACCCCGAAAGCCTCCACGAGGTACTTGATTTGGGCGCTATGCTTTATTTCTCTATCGGTCCAACCCTTTTTACCCCAGTGGGTAGTTTTGGACTTCATTTTCAAGGAGGACCTACATTTCAATGGGTGAAAGTGGATGATAAGGTGTCGTCGGGGCTAACTTTGGCTGTGGGGTCTCACTTTTTCTATCGGGCCTTTGTTACAGAAGACGTCTTTATCAACCTGCGTGTCACTGACTCCCAGTTGAAGCGACCCATTGTAAATAATGGAATCTATAATAGCGACTTTCCACTAGAAAGCGCACTTGGTATTGGCTGGTTTTTGCCTCAAGGGCGTTGGTTGACTCGCCGTCTTTTGGACTAGTGCTTAGTCAAGTTGAATTCTCGGCCATACGTGCGGAGTACGGTGACGAGCGAGTGACAAAGTCAACAACGCCGAGGCTTCAAACCGACTAGGCGCTAGTGCAAATGAAAGAAAGGAAAGGCAGGCTCTGGGCCTGCCTGGAGTCGGAGACTTGAATTTCTACAGGTTCTCTACAATTTCAAACATCAGCGCTACTCCAAAGCCAGACCCGAGACCACCAACGAATGAAGGACCGGCAAGATCTATGTGAAGCCAAGGTGTTTCGGTGTCTTCAATATGGTTATGAATGAACTGAGCGGCGCAGCTAGATTGAGCGTTCATTCGATTTTTCACCGAGTTTTTCATATCGGCGACCTTGCTACTAAATTCAGCTTTGAAGAATTCTGGAGCGAAGGGAAGAGGTGATACCAAGTCTCCAGAAGACTTGCCTGCTTTCATAGCGAGATCTTCAACCTTATCTTCATTGCTGACAACTCCGGCATGGAGCAGACCAGTTGCAATCATTTGTGCTCCCGTTAGGGTGGCAGCATCAACAACGAGATCGAGTTCATAGGTCCGGGCCGCGTAGGATACGCAGTCAGCGAGCACAATGCGACCTTCAGCATCGGTATTGTTGATCTCCACTGTTTTGCCGGAGTGCATGGTGATGATGTCGTCATTCTTGTAGGCCTCTGGTCCAATGGCATTTTCAACAAGGCCGAGGATGGCGATGACTCGATGAGAACACTTGGCATCTACTAGTGATTTAAAGGCACCGACCACTGCGGCTGCGCCACCCATATCAGATTTCATGCCCACCATGTTACCCTGGATCTTAAGGCTCAATCCTCCAGTGTCGTAGGTCACGCCCTTGCCAATAAGAGCCACAGTTTTAGAGGCTTTGCTAGGCTTGTAATCTAAGATCAACATTCGAGGGGCCTCAACCGCGCATTTGCCAACGGCAAAAATACCGTTAAGCCCTTCCTCAACGAGCTTGCTGCCCTGAATTTCTTTGCTGCTAACAGACTTATTGCCTTTAAATAGGGCTTTGGCAGCAGCAGCGACGGCTTTAGGATTGAAATCGCTGGGAGGAGTGTCCACAGCCATACAAGCCCAGCTAACCCCATCCGCGACGGCACTCACCCGCTTGTTGGGTGCGATCTCGTTTCCAGATGCATCAATAGCGACAACATGAAAGCTCCGCTTTTCGGTATCTCCGGTTTTCTGGGAGTAGAGTCGGACGCGCCGCGCAATAGCGCTGGCAGCAGCAACATAGTGATCTTCCTTATCGAGAACGAGGATGATAGTGCTATTTTCGTGCTTTTCGATGCTTGCGGTATGTTTGTAAACCCATTCCTTCCGGGTGGGGCTATTACCTCGGGAGACTTTTTGAGGCAGAACCGCGAAGCTCACCGTGCGAATGCTTTTATTGGCGGTATAGGAGTTAAAGCATTTGCCGGAAAGTCCTGCTTCAGCTTTCTTCAGCTCCGATGACATCATGCTAAAGAGCTCTTCATCCAATACTTTTTTATAGAGCCCCTTTTTATAGGCTGATTCGCTAGCAACAAACGATAGATGGCTTGCCTTTGCCAAAGCTGATTTCAAGGTCTTGTGGAATTTGAGCATCGTTTCCTCTGTGTGATATGTAATTAATCAATAACCGAAATAAGAGTTTGGTGACTGTCATAGATTGCGCCGTGTGATGGGTCGATCAGAAGAGGCTTGGGGTGGTATCCAATAGCGATTCCAGCCAGCTTCATCATTGGCAAGTCATTGGCACCATCACCGACAACGAGAGTTTCCCATGGTTCGAACCCTTTAAGGCGAGCAGTAGTCTCTAGGAAATTCCTTTTCTCGGCGCCATCCACAATCGTTCCTGATACTGTACCTGTCAGTTGATCGTTGGCTGTGTCTAGGTGATTGGCGTGAACTCCATCAAAGCCTAGTTCTTGCGCAATTCGCTGCGCGAAAGGAATAAAGCCACCGGAAACCAAGTATAGAGCAATCCCTTGCGCCTTTGCATGGCGGCTAAATTCTCTTAAGCCAGGGTTGATGACAAGCCGCTTCTGGACTTGCTCGAAAATACCCGTTGATAGGCCCTTGAGGGTCGCAACTCTCTTGTGCAAGGCCTCTTCGAAATCAAGCTTGCCCGCCATGGCTTCCTCGGTAATCCGATGGACCTCATCACCTTTGCCTGCACATGCAGCAAGCTCGACGATAGTCTCCTGACCAATGGCCGTAGAGTCCATGTCGAAAAACGCTGCTTTGATAGGAGACTCTTGCCAAAGAATGGCAGTGATTCCTTGTTGATTGAGCGTCTTACGCAAATTTTGAGTGGCATCGTCCACGGCATCAGCTTGCCATGAATAAAACACCTGATCATGGATTCCTGTATGTTTTTTTTGGCCACAGTGGCTTGGTACTTGGAAGGCAGCCTGGTTACTAACGATCAGATTCAATCGGGCCATCATGACTCTCTTTAAAAACGTCATACAAACGAAACGACATCCTACCTCAAGCCTAGGAAAAAAGCGATTGCAACGCTATCTGGCTGCTTAGGCCGTGGCTGTTGAGGGAAGGCGTTTGCTGGCAGTTAGGCAAGTGGTAGGACTCATGAGGACGGAACGGGCTAGGCGGATAGGATTGACACAGTAATCGGAAGTAGTGAAAAAGCTGGATGGCGAAAAACAGTTTGTAAGGTGATCCCGTTCCATTTCCTCTGTAAGTTTATATATGTTTTACAAAAAGCAATCCAAAATTCAAAATTAGTTATACTTTATTTTTAAAATTAGCGAAGCTTATGTCCAAGTTTACCCTATCAGACAAGACATGCATGCTATGGCGCCGGTGACTACATTTTGGTTAAGGACTCTGAAATCCACTCATAGCATTGCTGTGCAGCTGCGCCCATAGTGCGCTTTTTAAGGTGAACTACGGAAATGTTGTTCGTCACTTTAGTCTGGCTCGATAATATGGAAATCTGCTTGTTGTGGCTTAGTAAATTTTGAGCTAGATCTTGTGGAACAATAGACGCGCCGATCTCTGCTACTGCTAGAGTGGCTGCCACATTACAATCCATCACTGTTGCTCGAATGTTTGGCTCAGAGATCGTTCGGTTGAAGTTCGCTTGAAACCAGGAGTTGAGAATCGATTCGCTCTCCGTATAGGAAACATAAGGAAGCTTTTCATAGAACTCCATGCTGTGGCGGTAGGGGCCATACTCCTCAAGGATGTTCTTATGGCATATTAACTCAAGGTTCTCAGCAGCAACCGGCCTTTGGATCAAGTAAGAATCTGTAACAAATGAATCTACGAAAGCGAAATCAAGTTGACCTTGAAGGAGCAGCGGTATCATCTCGGACGCTAAACCGTTCCTTAAGTCGAAGCGAACTCCGGGGTAGTCTTTGCCAAATTCCGTGATGATGGGAACGATGGTGTGATTGCCGAAAATAGGTGGAAAACCAATTTTGACTTTGCCTTTAAGAACCTTTTCCTGATTAGAGATCTGTCGTAGCGCCGCTTCTAGATCATCAAGGCGCCGGGAGCATTCGTTGTAAAGTATTTCCGCTTCCGAAGTGGGTATAATGCGCCGGTTGATACGGTCGAAGAGGGTGATCTGAAGGGTTTCTTCAAGAGACTTAATCTGCTGACTGACACCGGATTGAGTGAGATGGAGCTCCTTTGCTGCCTGTGTCATACTGCGAGTGCGGAACACCACTAAAAATATCCGTAAGTAATTCAAGTTTAAGTGGGTCAGCAGGCTCATGGGAACTCGATCTCTTCAAAAATGCTCAGTATTCAACACCTATGGTGCATATAGATTGGCCTCGGACCTTATGCAATAGTAAAAGTGGGCTGCATCAAGAGCGTCGACCCAAATAGTATCGTTGGCATAGTCATAGTGGGCTGCAATCGACTTTTGGTCAATAGCATCTAAAATAATCTCACTATCAAGTTCGTAGAGCGCCGCCATCCCATCGATGGAAAGCTTCTTACCCGAGTAGTCGGCTGGGTTGTGACCAAGCTCGATAAGTGCGGTTTTAAAAGAATCCTTATCCACTTGTGGCATGAACCATCTCCTTGCTAATGAGAAATTCTGTTACTTAGTTATTGTAGACAGATTCTAGGTTGGGCAAAGGGTAAAGCTTGCACAGCAAGGCATTGGCGAATTTTGACGGTTTAGCTCAATTCATTTGAGGGACACTATCGCAAAAAACGGATGAGGATTTAAGACTTAGCCCTAGTGGATGAAAATTGCCTATCACAGGCGGGCAATTTTCATCCAGATGATGTCAAATTCTCGTCTATACCAACCACTCGTCAATGCTATGGTTGCAGGTGTCAGCAGCGGTTTTATGAGGGTTGAAAAGATCTCTGGGAATGGCGGGAAAGATGGCATTGGCCATGATGCTGTTACCGAGCAGTTCGTAAAGTACGGTCTCATGGTAGACAACCGATTCCATCATAAAGTTTTTCTTCGCCATCACCCAGAATGGGGTTGTGTCGCTCAGGTAGATGGAAGGGTCGTCCACCAGTTCGGCTGCCACGAACACGGGATTGAAGTGGGTGGCCTTTTTAGGGTTACCTAAAAAGTTAGCCTTATCATCAGGGCTTGCGTGAGGAACTTCCAGGCAGATCGTGGCTGTACCCCCTTCAATTTCTGCGAATAGAGGGGTCCCGCCCACATCGTGCCCGAGGTTTGGAACTTGGCCCAAGCAGTTTACCGGTCTCTGGTACAAATACTGGATCAACTCCCAATGATCATCGATGCCAAAGATTTCTGGGCATTGATGATTGAAGTGAAAAAGGCCCATTTGCAAGCGGAAAAGGTCCTGCAAGTGAGGTGCTAGCGTCTGGGTGAATGATTCTTGATCCTCAGATATTCTCACCTTCATATCAGCCATCAAAGATATCGCGGCTTGCTTGTAGCTGTCTCGATCTTTGACGTCTATAGCTTGGCGAATTGTTTGAATTCTCTCTAATACCGTTTGGTGGGTTCTTAAAAAGTGGGCTGTTTGATCGATACAAGTAGCACTCGTGCCGGTGATATTGTCGATATTACGAATGAAGATCGAGTGGCCTTGCGGAAACTTTTCCTTGATCTCTGGAAATAACTTGACCAACGTGCCGTGGCCAGCCGGAACTGGAGAGTAGCTGCCATCTTCAAGTTCCAATGGCTCCCCATCAGGTTTGAACCTAATGGTCGATAGCTCAGGCCCTTGCTCGGTGAAGTGAAAAGGTGGTTGGTCTACTGAGACTCGATCTTGGAAGTCTTGTTGTTGACCGGGGGGGGTAACAAAAACTTGGGCTTCCAGGCCCTTGAGTTTTTGGTGCTCCGCAAGCTTGAGATCCAGAAAACTTTCTCCGGTGGCCATACAGGGTTGGAGAGCCTTCGGCAGATTGATGTCTTGAATCATGATCTGGCGGTTGGCAAAGGCAAAATCCGGACCCTGTTCGAGAGCATGATGGACAGACTCAGGGAGAGCCCACTCTTTGGCACCTAAGGCAAGCAAACGATCGATCTCACTGGTTATCTCGTCGATGTTTTCACTTTCAAGAGCCGCTTCGAGGGGACGCAATTCTTTGAAATATCGGGACGCGGCACCAGCAGCGGGAACAAAGGCTACAAAGCCACTGGGCTCCTTCACTAAATTAGCAAGTTCCTTGGGGTCTATGATCCCGCCATTTTCGATGCGACAGGTGTCGATCACCGGAATGTATTCCTTGTGTTGGTTTGCCAGAGACCGTTTAATCTTTCTCTGGTGGCTAAGAATATCTTGGGGGATAAGCCCAAGGGATGTTAGTTTCTGCTCGTCAATCGGCATGGTTTCTCTCGTTGGTTATCGTGGGTTCTGTGGGTTCTTCGCCAATCTTTAAGTGACGATCTAGCTCGCTCGCGAACCTTGATAGAGGGGTCGCCTTTGATGAGCGATTCCAAGTAGTCTTCAATGGCCTTCGAGCTGCCGAACATGCTTAGTGCCCGGCATAGCTCGGACTTCACCCAAGAGCTAAGACGCCTATGAGGTAATACTGACAAAACATCTGCAATACTTCCAGGATTTTCATGGGATAGGCGTGAAAAAAGGCTATAGACAGCCTTCGGGTCAAGGTGATCAAGCTGGCGAGCTAGGATGGGAGCCCCATGCGCAATGTCAATGTTGCTGCGATCGAGAAGCTTCACTTGCACGGGGCCAGGGAGATTGAATAAGTCACTCCATTGGAAGTCTTGCATCTGGCAAGCTGCCCTCTCGGCAATAAGGTCGAGCCCGAGGATACCAAGATGGTAGGTGATGCGCTTACGTGCCCCTTGCACGTAGACGACTTCAGCACTGATCAGCTGATCCAGAACTTTTTTTATCTGGGCCTGATTATGGTCTTTCGTGAGTTCGTCAAAAGTTGTCCCCGACCAACCAATCGCAATCATCACTTCAAAGCAAAGCTCTAAATAGGCTCGGGTCAGGAGATGTTTGCCATGCAGCTCGACCGCCTCTATGAGTGACTTCAGTTTGTAGAGATCAATCACCCAGGGAGTTTCAGCGATCTCTTTCGAAATTTCATCCATGATGCGATGCAAGGTTTCTGTTAATTCGGGAGCAAATACGACCGTATCTTCTAAGCGAGAGTCGTTCAGTTTGGCTGCAGCAAATAGAAGCTCAATGACATTGGTACCAAAGCCAATTTCGGTAACAAGCTGTGACTGGTTGTCGCTGCTGGCGCTTGAAATAAACATTTGAAATAGAAACTCGTAATCGTAGTCTCGCGCTGACCAGCCGGGCTCTGTTGGAATGTAGCTGTGGAGCAGGTCCAAGGCAGATTCTACAACATCCGTCGCGACCTGGCGACTGAGGTGAAACTCGCTGTGGAGATAGTCGATACTTAATTCAGCAAGAACAGGAGCGTGGATCCAGGCTTGATGGCGGAAAAAAATGTAAGACAGGTCCAGTTGAATTGTTTTGATGAGCCCCTGGGGAAATTTTGGGGCTTTTTCTTGCGTTAACTTAAAGCGCACTCGATGGCTAATTTTTTCAATCAGATCCTGGTATTTGTGAGTTCGCAAGAACTCAGCCTTGAAGACAAATTCTTGTAACACGACCCTTGCTCCCAAATGTTTTGCAGGCTGCAATCATTATAGTTCTTCTACGCCTTTTTGGAATTCTAAATCGTCGTAAATTCCTGATTCTTCAATACTGATGGGAATGAACCGACAAGCTAAGGTGAGGGCCTGTATACAGTTGCTAGCAGGTTGATAATTGCTAGGCCTTGGAAAAAGCTAACATTGTTTCCATAAGTTGGGTGAATGTCCAAATCTGCAGAAAAAATTGAGGAAGGCCTCAAGGCTTTGGGTTTTGTTCAAGGGCAAGACCAGGATGATTCTCTCATTCTACGGGCATCGTCGCCGAGCCAGGCAGGAGGGCGTTCTACCAAGCCCATTCCATGGTCCATCGATCGATGGCACGTTGCTCGTTGGCATGGGGAATGGGTTACAGATTCGATCACATTCTCCATTAGCCTCAAAAATTTCGCAAAGCAGCTTCAGCACAGCTTGCAGGAAGTCTATGGTCAGCAAACGCAGCTGGATATGGTACCAGCTCTGGGGCAAGGCATCTGGATACTTGTCGAGCTTACCCACAGTCGAGTTTCTAAAGATCTTACCAAGAAGCACGAGAATCATGAATGTGCTCACTTCCCCCATGGCATCGTGGGCTTTCATTTTGATATCGCAGCGGAAGGACCGCAACTTCTATTGCAAGTCTCTAAGCATTTTCTGATTGGCTATGTTCCGACGAAAATCTTCTGCGAGATTCCAAGTCTGATTCTTAAGTGCCTCGACTTCAAACATGAGCGCATTACTTCAGAGTTGGGAGTCTTTGAGACTCAAGTTAATTTCGAGAAGGTATTGGAGTACGTGATCGAACAATCTCGAAACCCCGAACTACTTCGCGAAGTTGGGTTCAAAGCCAAAGAGTCAAAAATTGATTTCAATGGGCCGATTCACTTGAAATGCTCCTTTATTGAAGACTCAGGTTGGTCTATTGGTCTCACGGCTGCGGAAAGCAGTTACGTAAGCTTGGACGTTCCTCCGATAGAGATAGTGGAAACTCGAGACCTAGAAACTAAATTTGCCTATATCGATCGCCTTATTCTCAGTCAAAAAATGGAGGCAGCGAAAAAACTCTGTCTCAGCGCTTTAGAGGAAGGGGAAACATCACTATTTATCTACCGACGCCTTTGTGTCATTCACTTTTGGCTTAAGAAACCTATGCCCCAGCAACATCTGAACGAGATGCTACTACAGGACCCTGATAATCTGATGTTCCTTTCGACAGCGGTACAGTCTGCTCTCCTGAGTGAAAATCGTGCTGATCTGCTGAAGTATCTTTCCAAACTTGGGCAACTGCTGCAGGAGCGCATTGCAGATTTTGATGAGATAAGCACCTTTGAGATGGTCATTCCTGAACTGTTGGGAGATGGTTGGAGTCAGGTGGATCTCAACACAGCACAGGTTTGCTATCAAAGAGTGGTACAAAGACGAGGTGATGTGCCAAGAGTTTTACGTAAGATGGTGGGCATTGCTCGGGAGATCAAAGATCCATTGAGTGAGATTCGGTTGCTATCCCGGCTTGTGGAAGTGGAAAATAGGAAGTCGAGGGTCGCAGAAAGCTATCTGCGCTTGGCAGAACTTTATCGTGATAATGATCCCCACCTAGCCTCAGAAAATGCGATTACTGGCTGGAAGCTAACTCCAACTAATGTGGAGTACGCTCATTATGCGGCAGATTGTTTGGTTCATATTGAAGAGTTTCAAAAAGGAATTCGAATTCTTGACGACTGCTTAAAACTGATCGATCGCTTAAAGGATGATCAAAAGAAATCCCAATTGGAACTCAAGATCGCTAGAATTTGGTTCAAGAAACTCAATCGCAAAGATCTAGCAAAACTGCGGCTGGAACGAGCGATCAAATTAATTCCAAAAGACTTAGATAATCTCATGGTTTGCGAAAATCTTGCGAAGGATATGGGGTTCAAAGCGCTGGTTCTGTCTCTGCTAGAAAGTATCTTCTATACGGCCATTGAGCAAAAGTTAAAGGATCAAGTTTTTCGAAGCCTAGCGGAGTTGATGGAGCTTTACAAAGATCGGGACGATCGGGAACACAAGATATCGTCTCTTTACCAGACGATGATCGAGCACTACCTTGTCAGTGCAGATGAACTCTACACGCTACTTTCCATGCCTAATTTAGCAATCAATTGGCATACCCTTATCAATAATGTCAAAAATCATATTGCAAAAGAGGCTATAGAAGGGCGTCAGCCATACTATATTTTCTTGGGTGAATTGGCGACTCAAAAACTGAAGGATAAGGCGATGGCAGCTGAGTTTTTTGAGCAGTCGATGGATTATGGTAAGGCGAGTGGTGAGGTATATGACTTCTTGAACGTTTATTACTCAAGTCAAAAAATGATTAAGAAGCGAGACGCACTCCTTAAAAAACAGCTTACGGAGCTAAAAGGGCCCGAAAGAAAAAGCGTTCTGGAAGATTTGTTTTATACCTCAGGCACGTTTAGTGATCCCGAGCTAGATGGTTACGCGATTCTTATGCTCAAGGAACTAAGCGATGAAAAGCCACTGAAGAAACGCCTGTCGATTTACCAGGATCAAAGTGATATCAGAGCGATCGACCGGGTCTTGGAAGATCTTAAGTCTGAACTTAAGGATCATTTTGATCGCAATTATTGGCTTAAGTATAGCTTAGAGTTGCTGCGAGAATGTCGTGTTTCGTCGCGATTTGATCTGATCGAAAAGATTCTTCAGGAGATTAAGGATGACTTCCCCGACAAGTTTGAATGGTTTGAGCTTGGGGTTGCTTGTCACAAAGACGATCTGCGATACAAGCACCTAGAGCCCTATCTCCACGAACTTGTCATGAATGGTATTCCCCCGAAGATGGACGCCGATGTCATTCTAGAGGTTCTCAAGAGCAGTTCATCAAAGGGCCTTTACTATCGCTACTTGGCTAATCAGGAAACAAACCCTCGTAAAGCCTCTAGTTTGCTTCGTAAATCTCTTAAACTTTTGGTCAAAGTAGGTGGCTACGACAGAGCGGTCTTCAAGATATATGAGCAGCTATCTGACGTTGTGCCTCTCGATAAGGACGAGATTCAACAGTTTTACAAGCGTAGTAAAGTCGCCAGATCCATTGAAACGTTTGCCACATGTATGGATCACCAGCTATCGATGATAAGCAGTCATAGTCAGTTCAAACGTGTAAAACCGACTTTGATCGAGATGTTTCAAGACCACAATGATCGGGTGTTCGATGTGGTTGATAGCTACTTAGAAAATATCGCCCTTTATCAAGAGAGTGAGCTGCACGATCAGCATATGTTTCTTTTTAAAAGTAATGAAGAGTACCGCAAGCTGATCCCAGAATCTTGGGGTCTTGATTATTTGAAGAGTATGGACTACTTGATGGCTGATCTGGACTTCTATGCCAAGATCATGAAATGGCTCCTAGAGGAGCCCAGAAATCGCACCCAGGTTGAACAGATTGTAGAGACAAAGCAACATGTTTTGCTCGAGAAGGGAGACTATCAAAATCTCCAGCGGTATGCTGAGCTAAGCCTCGGCTATGATATTTCTTTCTCGGATGTGCTGTGGGCCCTATTTCGTCACTGCTATCGCGAAGGGGATATAGATCGTGCTTTGCATTACTGGTTGCTCTATTTAGAGCAATTGAACTCACGGAATAGCTGGGAAAAATTCTATCATGACACCCAGGACTTTTTATCCGATGATGAGCGATTGAAACTATTTCTAAAAGAGGCACATAAAGTCATCGAGCGCATTCCAGAGCGGATTCAACAGGATGTTAAGATGGAGTATGCTTTATGTCTATTCTCTGCTGATGAAAATACTAAGGAGGTGCACCAGATCCTCCATGAGATCTATCAAAATGATAACAACATCGATCGCATATGGATTCCGTTATACTTTTTGAAGTCTACCTTGAGTCTCAAGGCGGAGCTGTATGAGCTTCTCTATGAAATTATTCCAAAGATTAATCATAACCTTGAGCTTCTAGGGTCGTTTCCCCTGACTATGGAGTCGTTACTCAAAGATTTTAGAGGTGTGGCTCGCGAACTCGATAAGAGTGATGTGCTTCCTAACTTTAAGCTAGCCAAACCCAAACGAGATCATCGCCCCATGCCGGGAGCAACCATACTGGACTTTTCAGAGCAAGCCGAAGCTTTAAGCGCCGTGTTTGCTGATGGTGGCACTGGTTTAGTGTTTGCTGATGAGTTCAATAACAAAGACGAAAAAGTTCCGGCCAAGCCCATGACACCAACCGCAGTAGATGATGCCCCTCAAGAAAGTGTTAAGACCCAGGTGTTAGAACAAGGCTCGAAAACTGAAAGTCGTCAAGACTTAGACAAGACTAGTATTGTATCAGGTTCGATCAATCCCAGTCCTGTGTCACCGACTCCACTCTCTGATCATGACGTTGGTGATAAACACACAAGAATCCTAGATCTTGATGAAGTCCTAGCGAAAGAGAAAGAGCGTGAGGCGACTCAGATTGAGGCGATGCCACTTATGTTCTCTAGGGGGAAAAAACAAGACAAAACTCAGATCATTGAGCAACCTGATATACCTACCAAAAAGAAGACTGAATTCGGTGAAATGCGGGATTCGACAGCGATATTGGACCTTGGTGATCTATCAGGAGAAACTAATATTGCACCGATCCCTCAATTTTCTGAAGGTGCCTTCCCCCCTGAAAAAACAAAGATCGACCCCTTAGAAGATGATCAAGACCCCCTAGAGCTTAACTTCGGACTTAGCATTCCTGGACCGGAAGATAATGTCCAAAGCACTGATCACGATCAGGAGCCTGTTATCAAACAATCTGATGAGATCAATGATATCTCTCCAGGCATGCAAGACAGTAGTGACGAAGCTGTGAAACCTGCAAGTTCCGATGAAGAGCATCGGACTATAATGAATGTAGAGAAGGATGACGCTCTTCACGATGTGGTTAGAGCGTTTCTTCAAGATGACGAGACACAAGCTGAGGGTATTGTGAACTCCACACAAGAGGCCGGTTTAGAGTCGGTTACCCCGGTGGATCAGGGGCTAGACACCGATGACCTGCCGAGTGATGGACTTGATCCGGGGATAACTAAACTCTTGCTTGGGGATCCAAGTGACGATAAAGAAACTCGCCTATTTGGTGAGGGAACTACAGCTAAAGCTGATCCGATTGAAAATAACGAGTCATTAGATGCTGCCCCTCCTGAGAATAGCATTGAGGAGTCTGACAAATCAGATGATATTTTTGACTCTGAAGTTAAGGTCGAGGATCGAGGCAAATTAGAGGATGCTTCACAGGTGTTGTCACCAAATAAGCCCTCTAGCGAGGACCAGGAAACTAAAATTATTGCTAAACCGAAGACACCTCCTCTCACCCCAAGGACTCCTGAGCCTTCTAGTCTCCATGAAAAAGTGAAAGTGTGGCGAACTCCAACGGAAGTCTCAGTTGCCAATCAATCGATACCGCCGGTAACGCCTCCTAGCAAGCCGCCGATTCCTGATCAACCGAAGCTAGTCGTTGGTCCAGACTGGCGAGTAATATTGAGGGGGTTTGATGAGGAAAAGCTGTTGTCTCAGTTGAAAGAAGTCGCGTACCCATCTCGGCTAGAAAAGTATCTAGCGATCCAAGGTGGAGTATTTCATGATCAAGAAGGGTTTAATCTCTTAAGTGAATTCAATTGGCTTGATTTTGTGGAACCCTGGAAAGGTCCACAGAAGGATGAAGGCACAGTAATTCCGAATTCCCCGCTTACGATGGCGATCAAGTTTAGTCGACCAGAGATTGTTCAAAGCTACCAGAGAAAGGTAAATCTTCACTCGATTGCTGAGTCTTTCCATATGCCTATTGATAAATTCTTGGCGGAGCGGGAGTACATTAAGTTTACTGATCTGTTCGCTTGGCCTTGGGCTGAAACCTATGAACAACAGCTGCAGGATATTCCTATTGAGCTAGTGTTTATCGATAATACGGAGCAAGTGATCTATGAAAGTCGGCAACGCGTGCTGTATATTGGGAAAGCTTTGGCAATATCGCCGAGTCCGCGACTGCTATTCAAAGTCTTGTTTGAGGTGCGCGCGATCCAGATTAATATGCTAGAGTTTATTAACCAGCCAGAGTTAGTCATGCAGGTTCTCAAGAGAAAGATGCCAGATTTTGAACGGGATCTCCGACGCGAAATTGCGCAACTTGTCAAAGATGAATCAGCGCTAAAGCAGCAGGTTGATCAAGTCAAGGATCATATTGTCAGGCAACTGCTCAAGGAAACACGGAACCTGATCGATTTGGTGCGTTTTGATCGTGATATATTCGGCTACAGTTCAACACCCGAAAAACGAAAGCGTATTCTTTTATCTCTCATCAGTAAAATTAAGTGATTTTTCAGTAAGTCGAGCTTAAGGTAAGAGGCACTGACCTATGGAGCCGACCAGGCAAGTACGACCATCAATCCAGGTGGCGCCAGTAAGGTTAGCACCCTTGAAGCTGATATTGGCACCAAAACTAGCATCACTAAAGTTTACGCCTTGGAGATTAGCGCCTTTAAAGCTCGTATTATCAAGTGTGGCGTTGCTAAAGTTTGCCTGTCTCAGATCTGCGAAGGCGAAATTCAGATTGGTCCTAGTAATTCCGTTGAAAGCTGCTTCGAATAAGCTCATAGATGATAGGTCAGATTCTAAGAAATTGTTGGATGATGTTGAACCCACATAAGTTCCCCATTCTCCCACCAGCTGGTATTCCAAACCGGGCATGATTTGCCAGATTTTATATTCATAGGGTCTTGAGGCAATCACTCCGGCGTTCAGGTAAGTAAGATCTTCTGTGATCTGAATAAAGCCAGCACGGCGACTGGTTCCGTTATTGTAGTCGACTCCGTTTTGCGGCTGCGGATGAGGCTCATTCCCCGTAGACCTTGTGATCAGGAAAGCGGTTGCACCGTTGTCCATGGGGTAGTTCCAGGCTAAGTCTACCGTGGTCACTCGGGGGGACACTCGAAAGCGGCTGTTGTCGTAGAGTGGGCTAGCCAGCATAGAGCCCAAGACTCCAACAGCGGATAACTGGGTTTCAGCCTCTTGGCCCTGAAGGTAGACACTTATCTGAGACCGGCGAATCTCTCGATAGACCCGATCGCTATTGCCCGCGAATGTTATGGAAAGCTGGTTTTCAGACAATTGCTCAGTACTGATTGGAGTCAGGTTACTTATAAGGTCCCATTGAAGGGTCTCAGATTCCTCGATCTGAACGTCAGAGCCCTCTTGATCATAGAGCGACACTGTGAGTGTCACTCGGTTTGCAGCTTCCTCAAGCTCGGCTTGAAGGACGAAGGACAGAGGAGAGCCTACTGGGCTATCAACTGAACTCTCTGGCGGTGTGGGAAGGTTGTCAATATCAGGAACGGCTTCGGCAGAGCCAAGCACTCGCTTTGTTACCTTTTTCCGGCTGATTTCAGGCGACGAGCGATCGTTGGCGCAGGAGACCACAAACACTAGAGCAAGGACTAGCAATGGGTTTCGTTTGAGCCTGGTATTCATTCCTTCCCCTCGGGTTGTGAAGACCTGTTCTGTTGTGACGATACAAAGCTCTTCGGAGAACTCATGAAATCCTTTAGGAAAATATGAATAACCAATTAATAACAGTGATTTAAGATTAGTCTTGGGTATACAGAATACTGTATATATTGTGCAAAATTGACGTTTGTGATCACAATTTTTCTAAGTCGTTCAAGGGGCGTATAGCCCCGAAGGTGTGGTTCGGTGGTTACGGCGCAATTTTGAAGACAGTGAAAATGTTGTTACAATCGTTTTGGCTCAAATTGTTATTGGATTGAACTTTGAAGCACTTTTGGGAGCCCTTGCTCTGAATCTTTGCCTCATCACCTTGGCGATGGATAAAGGTGAAGATCTCATATTGATTCCCATCGCGGGCACAGGTTTTCTGGTGAATATTAGCTTCCACCTGATTCGATGCGCCTTCAACGAAGAGGCACTTACCACTGTGCTTAGCGATCAGGCGAAAATCGGTATCGTTGACATACTCGAATTGAAAACGCTGATTATCATCGCTATGGCAGGGATAGGCAATGGCATTGATATTATCCCAAGTCCAGCCACCGCTTATATCAATACAGTCTTGCTCATGAAAGATGCGAACGCCGATGGCATTTTGTCCAGCACGTTTAAGTTCTTCCTCTAATGCCATTTGCTTGGCTTCCAATTCTTGCTGGGCAGCTTGTAGTTCTTCGATTTCTCGCAAGGCTTCTTCGCGCTTGGCTTCAGCTTCAGCCAGCTTTTTTTCCAAGGCTGCTCGCTCTTGTTCAGAGAGCTGTTCAGCCGCTTCTAATTGGTCTCGAAGTATGTCCACTTCTTGCTCGCTGCTTTCAAGGTTCCCTGTGGCCTCGGCCATCACAAGACCGTTCTGACCAAGATCTGCTGAGCTACTGTCAAAGCGTGGTTCAGGGATATCGCCCCGAGAGGACTCGCCGCCACACCCGTTTATCCATGCAGTCATCACTAATATAGTCAAAAATTTCATCTGGTTTCCCTCACCTTAGATGCCCATTCCTCTAGTGGTTGAGCAATAAGCATACCGGCGAAGATGCTTGCGATTACCGAATGATAGGTGTGCTAGAAATAAAAAATTGATTAATATTCGGGGCTGGCGACCAAAAACTAGACAAGGTTAGGTCATTAAGAGATGTTTTTTTACTCTCAAAAAATTGTGAGGTCAGGGTCACTTGCAGCCATCTGGTAGATACTCTAGTATCTTAAAAGACCCTCCATTTTCGATTCTCTCCATGTACGAGGTAGCTATGGCTGATGAAGTTCCCAAACTCCGACGCCCTCTTAGGAAGGTAATTAACAATTTCTATCAGGCCCTGAAAATCGAAACCAATATTCAGGACGATCTCAAAATCCTAGACAAAGGGGCAGGGCCTTGCAGTGGTCGCCAAATAAAAATTGGTGTTTGGAATGTGTTTAAAGGCAATGGGGGAATGGATTTCTTTCGGGATTTTATGAATATAGTACATCGCAATGACGTTTGGTGCCTGCAAGAAGTGCTCGCATCTCCACATGGCTTGATTGACTATGTGCCTGATGGCTACAAAGGAATCCACGGCGCTAGCTACGAAAGAATGGATGGGCTACGAGAGGGGGTGCTAAATTTATCCCGCTGGCAAAGCCTTGATGAACGCACCCAAGTGGTGCATTTCTCCAAAACTGAGCCTTTGGTTAAGACACCAAAAGTCGCTGTCGTGAGTCACTACTATATCGACAAAGTTGAAACTCGAATTGTCAATGTTCATCAGCCTTTGGTCAGAGGTCGCAAGCGCGCTGGGGCGGATTTGCTAGAAGTCATGGAAACGATTGGTGAGTTTGACGGTCCGGTGATTGTTGCTGGCGATTTTAATACCTTTACGAAAAAGTACTTTAATGAAGTGTGCCAGGTGATGGACGACTACGGGCTCAGCTACGTGTCGATTCGCCAAGATCATCGCAAGGAACTCCAAAGGCTGGATCACATCTTTCAACGTGGATTTGTGGTCGAAAGGGCCTCAATTATTACCGAAGCCAAGTCTTCCGACCACTACGCAATCCAAGCATCTTTAGTTTTGAAGCCTTAAAGGGAATTTGGTGTCTTTGTTGGCTTTGGTTTGATGCCCTCTAAACCCATGATGAATGAGTAGTCAAATGCTAGCTCTTTCAAGGCATTGAATCGCCCTGAAGCTCCGCCATGACCAGCGTCCATATTCGTTTTTAAGAGGACGAGCTGGTCGCCCTTCTTTAAGTTCCTAAGCTTGGCCACCCATTTTGCTGGTTCCCAGTATTGGACCTGGCTATCGTGGAAACCAGTGGTCACTAGAAGATTGGGATACTCCTTGGCCTCTACATTATCATAAGGAGAGTATGACTTCATGTAGTTGTAGTACTCCTTATTGTTGGGGTTACCCCACTCATCATATTCGCCGGTCGTTAGGGGAATGCTATCATCAAGCATTGTTGTCACGACGTCCACGAAGGGTACCGCTGCAATGACTCCATTGTAAAGATCAGGCCTCATATTGATCACAGCACCCATCAGTAGACCTCCCGCACTGCCTCCCGAAGCATAGAGCTTCTTTGAGTTGGTGTACTTATTGCGGATTAAGTATTCACTGACATCAATAAAATCTGTGAAGGTGTTTTTCTTCTTTAGCAGCTTGCCGTCTTCGTACCAAGTGCGCCCGAGCATGGCGCCACCGCGAATGTGGGCAATAGCAAAAATAAAGCCGCGATCGAGAAGACTGAGGCGATTGCTACTAAACCCAGGCTCGACAGTGGAGCCGTATGATCCATAGCCGTAAAGAACGGTTGGATTGTTGCCATTGCGCTTCAAATCTCGTCGATACACTATGGAGACAGGGATTTTAGCGCCATCCCGAGCCGGTGCCAAGATTCGCTTCGAGGTGTAGTCCCTTCGATTGAAGTCACCCAACACATCTTTTTGTTTGATGAGTTGTTGCCGCTTGTTGTCGAAGTTATAACTATAGATGCTAGGGGGTGTTGTCATCGACTCATAGCTATAGAGAAAGGTATTGGTGTCGTACACAGCGTTGACGTAAAAGTTGGTGCGATAAGCCGGATCATCAAATTTGATATAGCTGGATTTATTGTTTTTACGATTGAAAATCTTAAGGCGAGCTAGACCCCCTTTTTTCTCTAGAAGAATGATGTGCTCTTTAAATACGCGTGCGCTTTGCAAGTGCTTATCAGCTTGGTGCTTGATGACTGTTTTCCAATACTTTAGCGATGTTTTTGAAGTTGGTGTCGACATGAGCTGATAGTTCTTAGCTTGATGATTTGTTAGAACAAAAAACCGATCGTCGCCGTCGAAAACCTCGTAACGAAGGCCTCGCTTTCTGGGGTGGAAGATGGTCCAGGAATCTTTAGGGCTGTCGGCAGACACCCACCTGGTTTCAGTAGTTTCAGTGCTCACGCTTTCGGCAAGGATATAGCGATTGGTGACGGATTTGCCAACGTAAACGGAGAATGCCTCATCTTTCTCTTCGAACACGAGCTGGCTCTTTCCGGTGTCGAGTGAATAACGGAACACTTGGTTGAAGCGTAGCGTTTGTGGATCCTGCTTGGTATAGAATAAAGTCTTTGAGTCGTTAGCCCAAACAAAGTTTCCAGTGACATTCTCAATAAATTGAGGAAGCATCTTTCCAGTTTTTAGGTCCTTGAAATAAATAGAGTAGATTCTTCGGCCCACCTTATCATGAGCATAGCCCAAGAGCTGATTGTTTGGGCTAACACTAACATTGTAGACACTGGTATAGGGAAGATCTTGGCTCAACTTATCCACGTCGAGCATGATCTCCTCCACTTGGTTGAGGTTGCTCTTCTTGCGGCAGTAGAGGCGATAGTTGCCTTGCTCTCTGGTTCGTGTGTAGTAAAAATAGCCATTGTCATAGTACGGTGCGGTACTATCAGCTTTTTTAATCCGCGATTTCATCTCGTTAAAAAGCTCATCTTGAAGGGCCTCGTGCTTGGACATATGAGCTTCTGTGAAATCATTTTCTGCGTTAAGGTAGGCGATGACATCGGGGTTTTGCCGCTCGTTCAGCCAATAGTAGGGATCAATTCGCTTGTCACCGTGCTTGATCAACTCCTTAGGTTTTTGAGGAGCCTTGGGAGCACTGATCGTCGCGAGGGCTATGCCGGAGCTGAGGCAGAGCAAGGAAGTGAGAGCTAGTAGTTTCTGGCGCATATTGATCCTTTCTTAGTTAGAGGGCTGACCGTACCTTAAGCCCTAATCTGATAACACAAGAAAAAATCTTAGGCAGTAGAGATCATCAGTGAAACGAATTACGATCGATGGCTAGCTAAGAAAGGCAGTACCATGCAATCTAAAGTGACCATTCACATTCCAAGTTTAGACCGCGAAGTTTCTGGCTTGCTCAATCGACCGAGAGCCTCACGCGCTGTGATCTTGCTAGCCCATGGAGCTGGTGCTGGCATGGATCACCCTTTTATGGAAGCTCTCACCGAGCAGTTGAACCACAATGGGTTGGCCTCTTTACGCTACCAATTTCCCTATATGGACGATGGCCGTAAGCGTCCAGATCACAAGAATAAGCTTTTACCAACCATCGCTGCAGCGATATCGTGGGCCGAGGAAAATCTGGGCGATGTGCCGCTATTCTTGGGGGGAAAGTCTATGGGAGGGCGCATGAGTTCGCTACACCTGAGCGAGACGCCGAATCCAGCAGTGCGAGGTCTGATATTTTTTGGTTTTCCCCTCCACCCAGCAGGAAAAGAAGGCACTGTTCGAGGGGATCACCTGAAGGCTGTCGAGGGTCCGATGCTTTTTTTGCAGGGGGATCGCGATGCCTTGGCACAACTGTCATTGATGAAAAAGGTTGTTGCTGGCCTCGGGACGGGAAGGCGGATGGTTGTGATCAAGGGAGCTGATCATAGCTTCAAAACTCTGAAGCGGAGCGGCGTGACTGCTGATGAAGTTCTTGAACGATTAGCTAGAGAAGCGTCAGCCTTTGTGGCGGATCACCTGTAAGGTCTCCCTAGACACTGGGGATGGTTTGTAGGAACTATCATGCAGTAGGTCAAAACGATTGCTGCCTAGGCACAGCCCGCATGTGATACGTGAGGCATATCAGGTATTCAGAGTCTGCGTTTCCTGGGATAGGATGGGAGGGACGGAACGTCTAGCCTAGCTTGGAACAGATTTGGCATTAGACCCGTTAGGAGCTTAGACTGTATCAAATCCTACAAGGAGTCGGTCATGTTGGTAAAAGACTGTATAGATTTTTCTAAAAAGAAGTCCCTGGTATCGGTAGAAAGTGACGAGAATATCCAATTTGTCTACGAGCTAATGAAAAAAGAGGGAATCCACCATGCAGCGGTTCTTCGCAATGGTGACCTCGTTGGCCTTGTGGACTATGATGCCATTCTTAATGCGGTGATGCTTTCGCCTCAGCATTTTAACTCTCTCCAAGCCCAGGATATTATGAAAACGGGACTTCATGCTGTAGATGGTGAGTCTACCCTAGATAACTTGGTGCTCGCTTTCAACCAGAAAACCGTCCGAGCTTTGCCTTACTATGAGGAAGGACGGCTGGTGAGTCTGGTGACCCAGACTGATTTGCTTCAAATTCTCAGTGCACTGCTTAAAAGAGATCAGTCTATTTTGGATGAGGCTGAAGCCAAGGGCGAACTATTTATGGCAAACCCAGTGGTGCAACGGGTTATGAATGCTCTATCTGGCTTGGGGATCTAGGGAATAGGCATCCGAAGAAAGCTTCTCAGGAATACAGAAGCTTTTTCGAAGGTCTTCGAGCGCTTGCTGCTCGTTATAACTTGATAAATTTCACCGTAACGTCTAGGTCGAGCTGCGTGTGCATACAGTCCTCATCGTCGTTGTCACCTGTGGCGATCAAGTCCAATGCCAGCTGGGTTTGCCCTGCGACTTCGAGAGCTATGGGAGCTATGGCTTTGGTTTCAAGGGCTAAGGCAATGGGGCCCTCTTGATCATGTGGAGGTAGGCTGCAGCTTTGCAAGCCTCCGATGCAGTAATATGGTGACTCGAAATTTCCAATCTGTAAGCCAGCAATTTTGGAAAAGTCCCATGAAAAGATATCATCGCTGCGATCCAAACGACTCGTGACGCCTTGGTTACTACCAAAAATAACTTTGTCTTCAAGGGTTAGAAAAAGAAAATCGTCATAATGCATACGAGCATTGTCTTGTGATGCAAGATCGATGCTACAAAGAACGGACCCAGCAGGAACTTGAATGCTGGCCTTGCTTGTTTCGAAGGCTTGCACGAACCTATCTCTCGGCTCTAGGTTTGGGCCTTGGTTCCAATTGCAGTTCCTTCGTTCCGCATAGGATATGCTAGTTTTTGACTCTTGGATGTTGAGCTCGTCAACCTTTTCGCAGGCATCTGCAAGGCTCGTGGCGTCGGAGACTCCGATATCCTCCAAGCGTTGTTCAACTTGGTCGGATGTGGCGGCTGCTCCTAGTTCTTCGTTGCCTTGTTGGCCGTTGAAGTTACCGCCATTGCAAGAGATCAGAGTTACGCTGAGGATACAAAAAGATTTCAAATGTAAGAGGTTCATGATTCATTTCCAGTCCATAATCGTGTCTATAGGATTCCCTGGGCTTGTTATCGGTCGTTCACCGCTAAGTCTTGAATTAAATTTGCTAAGTTTATGTATGAATTAGTATTTATAGAAGGTTCACGGTCAAGATTCACATCTGGTAAACTTAACAATCCATTTATTTCATTCACATACTGCCCAACTAGATTGACGGCCTGGAAAAAAAATTGAGGTAGAGTATGGATGTTAAAGTTACCTTCGACAGCTGTAATTATTCGCCTTTTTTGAGCCGTTATCTGGAAATCAAGTTACGCAATATGGGTGTCATGCCCTGTCAGGTCTTGCAGGTTTTGGTGAATATCCAGCCGAGCCGCCTCGTTTGTTCGATGAGAGCCGATTGTAACACCCTGGAGTTTGAGCATGATTTCACAGTCAATGCTAAGCATGCGATCGATCAAGTCCTTGGAAAGCTGAGTAAGCTATACCAGGGCCTTAGGTCGCAAGGTTATCTGCCTCGATCTTAAACTCAAGCAGCTCTTCGAAACACTTTTACCTTGCAAAAGTAGTAATAGTTCTAGTTGTTTAAAAAAAATGTTGAATTGATTCCAGGAATTGTCGCTACTATCTTTATTCCCAGTCAGCTAGCGGCAACTTATGGGGGAGCCATCATGGTCCGTCTCGAAAATAGCCGTTGGAACTTGTTTGAACTCAGTGAAAATCAGTTGACTGAAAAGTATGTGGGGTCTGTGACCAACTTATCTCTCAATGAAGATAAAGCAGCATTTTCATTCCTTGATGATGAATCCCGTACCCATCGCTTCAATCGCCAAACTAAAATCCGCCTCAAGGGTAAAGTCGAAAACCTGATCGGTGATAAGCTTACTATCACTCTGGAATTGACTGGCAGCTTCCACTCTACATTGGTCAAAGGAGAGGCAGATTTTTTCATTGAGGATTCTAAAGTGCGTTATCAATCCTCTACCGGTCGAGATCGTCTTAACCTGGGCTTGGACGGTTTTTCCAGTCCCGCTAGCTAAAGCTATCCACGGTGCTGGTAAATCAAAGAGAACACTTGGAAATCACAAAAAATCACCTTTGAAACTTCATGAAATTGAGCCATTCCCGAAAAAAATCCGATAGTATGAATAGGATACATCGAGATAGGAGGGAATTTATATGAATCAATATTCCATGACCGACATCCGGGCAGCCTTCATTCCAGACGATCGCAAGGATTGGGTCGATCCAGAGATTCATCGTATTGTTTGGGATGATATTGATTTTCTAGCGTGGAAGCACCCCAAGGCAGGCAATTACTATGCGTGCGTTGAGTCGGGTGGTGAGTTGCTGGGCTTTGTACTTAGTATGAATACTGGCAATGGTAGTTCAGCAGTTTCATGTGATCTGTGCTTTGCCAACAATGATGATGTTGGAGTGAAGGCAGCACTCATTGAAACATTAGAGAACCCCAAAAGGAAAATTGGAATCCATTGTTGCGCTGATATGGCATGTAGTGCCCGGGTTCGTGGGTTGAGCCAAGGCATTTTCATGTATGAGACTATTACAGTGGGACGACGCATTGAACGCTTGCAAGATAAAATGATGCGGTTTGCAAAGCGAGTCTATGGAATATCGCCTAGTCCTTAAGCGTGGAGACTCCCAACTCTTCCAAAGTAGAGGCCATTGCTAGAGGGTAGATTGCCACTATTTTCTTGCTGGCTTCTCCCCTCAAATAAGGAATACATAATCCTCTTGCGTGGAGCATGTGTTGCTCTTTGGCAAAGGTTTGTAGAGTTGGTCGCAGACTAGAGAAACAATCGATACCGTAATTTCGGTCGCCGACCACTGGCAAGTTTCTATAATCAAGGTGGGCCCTGATCTGGTGGGTTCGGCCTGTAATGGGGCGGCAACGGATCAGTGTGAGCTGATCCTCTTCGAATCTGGTGATAACTTCAAAATGGGTTTCGGCAGTTAGCCCCTGATCAAAGTCAACGTAAACACGCCCAGCAGAAGCGTGGATTTTGCTCAATGGCTCCGTTTGGGTCCAGCGTTCTTCTGAAGGAATCCCGTGACAAAGTGCATGATACTCCTTTTCGACCTTTCGCTGTGCAAATGCTTCTGAGTAGAACTGATAGGCTTTTTTAGACTTGGCGAAAATCATGACGCCTGTGGTGTCGCGATCCAAGCGGTGGATCATGCGGAGTGCTGGAGCCCGACCTCTGGTGCTTTGCATCAGGCTCTGGACTTGGGCTTCCATATGAAAACGATCTTGGGTTCTTGTTCCCTGGGCTGGCAAACCAGCTGGCTTATTCATCGCAAGAACATGGGCATCCTCGAAAATGATGTCCTGTGGTTGCAGCAACTGGGAGATCTGCTTGAGGCGATCGAGTTCCTCATCACGCCAGTAAATTTGGATTTTATCAGCTTCTTTCACAGGCTGAGAGCTGCGTCTGATCCGTTTACGGTTTAAGTAACATCCCCCCAAGTCAATGATCTTCCGAGCCTTGCCACGAGAAAGCTCACTCTCGGCAGCGATTGCCTGATCGAGCCTCATGCCAACACAATCCTTTGATACCTTTAGGGAAACCGATTCCAAGGGAAACCTCATAAA
Organism: Pseudobacteriovorax antillogorgiicola; assembly: GCF_900177345.1. Taxonomy (NCBI): domain Bacteria; kingdom Pseudomonadati; phylum Bdellovibrionota; class Oligoflexia; order Oligoflexales; family Pseudobacteriovoracaceae; genus Pseudobacteriovorax; species Pseudobacteriovorax antillogorgiicola. The sequence continues at coordinate 297,675 of NZ_FWZT01000005.1, read as the reverse complement.
TAAGCCAAAATGGAATAGATCTATAGCAGATCTTTAGCAGCCGGTCAAAAACAATTTGGAGCTTTGGGGTGGCTTGGAGCTTGTGAAGCTCCGAATCCGAAAACCAACCGATGTGTTTCCTTGTGGAGGGCGTGAATCTGATTTTTTTGATTTGACGTTGCAAAACTAAAGCACTGTGTTAAGACAATGCTAGATCTAGACTTAAGGTGCCAGATGACTTCTCTGCAAATAGAGTCTATGAGTGCTAGAATAAATTGATAGAGACCTTGCGCATGTTTAAAAAAATTTCAAACATTATGATTCTGATTGTGGTGATTATCCGGGAAACATAGGCCGCGGGGCATGCTTGCTTGCAAAAAATATGACCCAGGCCGAACAAGCGGCCTGGGTTTTTTATTTATATAGGTGATTCACTATGCTTAATGATTTTTTGCCCATTTCCCCTGCGTTACGTCAAGTGGCGTCCGATTTCACATTGCCCGAGCCGCTTGGCTTTGGCACTCATGTAGCACCTATTATGGTGACCTGCGATTTTACTAGTGGCGCGTGGCAAGAAGCGCGAATAGCTCCATTCCAGGCCTTTAGCATTTTGCCGTCAGCAAAAATTCTTCACTATGGTCAACAGATCTTTGAGGGTATGAAGGCTTACCGCTATGAAAACGGACATCCTCGTTTGTTTCGACCACTCGATAACTTAGGTCGCTTCAATGCCTCAGCCAGGCGAATGGCTATGCCCGAGATTCCGAGTCAAATATTTATGAGCGCGTTGGGATCGATGGTTCACTATCTCAGGGGAGTCATTCCTCAAGGGGTTGGTGAGTCGCTCTATATAAGGCCTGTGATGATGGCTCTTGATAGTGGCTTGAGCCTCGCACCATCTCAAGACTATCGTTTTTATCTGATTGCCAGCCCCTCAGGGTCGTATTTTGCTGGTGGAGATGTTCATGCCTTGATCGAGCGTTCTGATTGTCGGGCGGCACCAGGTGGTACCGGATCTGTTAAAACTGCCGGTAATTATGGTGGCAGTATCAAGTCTGCGATCCACGCCCGATCCATGGGCTATCAGCAAACCCTGTGGCTGGATGCGCGCCATCAGAAGTTTGTGGAAGAGTTTTCAGGCATGAATATGTTCGCCGTAAGAGACGGTATTCTCTATACCCCGGAACTCAATTCAACTATTTTACCGGGAATCACACGAGACTCCGTGATCAAGCTCGCTAGATCTTTGGGTTATGATGTGCGGGAAGAGGCAATCGACATCGACGAACTTGTGAGCGATATCAAGTCTGGTATTTGCTCTGAGCTATTTGCTTGCGGGACTGCTGCAATCATAACCCCAGTGGCAGCTCTTGGTGAATATGACGGAACCTTGTACACACTTCAAAATACTGCATCTCCAGTTGCGATGACTCTTCGAACCCGGCTTTTAGAAATACAAATAGGTCTTGCGGATGATCCTTTTCATTGGAGCCAGGTGGTGGCGCCGAAAGCGAGAACCTCAGAAACCTCTGCAGCCGCAGCTTTGTAAGGAGCCGACGATGAATGACATGAACCGCTATTCAAAGAGAATCACGCAGCCCAAAAGCCAGGGAGCTTCGCAAGCGATGCTTTACGCTACTGGTCTCGGTGAAAATGACATGAACAAGGCGCAGGTTGGAGTGGTTTCGAATTGGCTTGCGGGCAACCCCTGTAACATGCACCTCCATGATTTCGGCTTGAAAGCGAAGCAAAGCCTCGAAGATGCGGGGCTACTTGGAATGAGCTTCAACACCGTGGGGGTGAGCGATGGGATTTCGATGGGGACGGATGGTATGAATTACTCTCTCCAGTCTCGTGAGGTTATTGCAGACTCCATTGAAACAGTGGTTGCTGGCCAATGGTATGATGGCTTGGTGGCCATACCTGGTTGCGATAAGAATATGCCAGCAGCCCTGATTGCAATGGCCAGACTAAATAGGCCTGGAATGATCGTTTATGGAGGAACCATTGCTCCGGGATGCAGTCGGGACAATAAAGACCTTGATATCGTCAGTGCCTTTCAATCCTACGGGCAGTTTATTAGTGGTGAAATTGATGATGACCAGAGGCAAGATATTGTAAAACGTGCTTGTCCGGGCCCGGGAGCCTGTGGGGGAATGTATACAGCCAATACCATGGCTTGCGCTATCGAAGCTCTGGGGATGTGTGTTCCAGCTTCATCTTCCAATCCGGCTACCAGCAATGCTAAGAAGCAAGAGCTGGCAGGTGTAGGGGATGTCATGAGGAGGCTCCTTGAACAGGATATCAAGCCTCGCGATATCATGACCAGCACTGCTCTTCGCAATGCCATCGTCACCATCATGGCGTTAGGTGGCTCCACCAATGCTGTGCTACACCTCTTGGCTGTGGCTCATGCTTTGGATCTGCCACTCAGTTTGAAAGATTTTCAAGCCATCTCTGACGAAGTTCCTCTCGTTGCTGATTTGAAACCATCCGGCAAATATGTGATGGCTGACCTTCATCAAGTGGGCGGGACACCAGGTGTGATGAAGCGCCTGCTGAGCCATGGATTGATCGATGGCTCCTGCCTTACGGTTACAGGTAAAACCCACGAAGAAAACCTTGCAGAACAAGAAAGCCTAAGCCCTGGTCAGAAGGTTATTGTCGACATGAATCAACCTTTGGCTCCCAAGGCACATATCAAAATCCTCCGTGGCAATCTTGCTCCTGAAGGCGCGGTAGCCAAGATCACTGGCAAAGAGGGCCTGAGGTTTGAGGGCAAGGCAATCGTGTTTGACTGTGAAGAAGATATGCTCACTGCTTTAGAACAAGGTGAAATCCGCAAAGGGCATGCCGTTGTTATTCGCTACGAAGGGCCTCGTGGTGGGCCCGGCATGCCTGAGATGCTAACCCCAACGTCAGCTATTGTGGGCGCAGGGCTGCACCGGGATGTCGCCCTCATTACAGATGGGCGCTTCTCTGGAGGGTCGCACGGCTTTATCATCGGACATGTGTGTCCAGAGGCTCAAGATGGTGGTCCGATTGCTCTAATTGAAACTGGAGATCCTGTGACGATTGATGCGGAGTCCCTAGAGATTCATGTGGATCTCACTGACAAACAATGGCTAGAGCGCCGCAATCGTTGGCAGGAGCCGTCTCTCAAAGTTCGTAGAGGAACCCTTTGGAAGTATACTCGTTTGGTATCGCCAGCAAGCCAAGGGTGTGTTACTGATGCCTAAGCCTAGCCCACTTTATGATGAGCTTTTTAAGGAAGTGCTAAAAGCACCGATTTACGACCTCGTCAAGCACACTCCCTTGGAGTATGCCCGTTTAAGTTCCCAGGACGTCGGCCATGAGCTTTACTTTAAAAGGGAAGACTTGCAAGACATCTTCTCGTTTAAGATCCGGGGCGCTTACAACAAGATCAAGCAGCTGAACCCCGAAGAGAAGGCAGCAGGGGTGATCTGTGTCTCCGCAGGCAATCATGGCCAAGGAGTTGCCTTAGCGGGACGATCACTTGGAGTGCCGGTCACAGTGGTGATGCCAGTGACAACACCCGAGATCAAAATTCAAGGGGTGCGGAGCTTTGGAGCGAGTATCGCGCTCCATGGCGATAGCTATAGCGACGCCGAAAGCCATTGTTGGCAGCTTCAAAAGCAGTTGGGAGCTACCTTCATTCATCCTTTCGATGATCCGTTGGTAATCGCTGGCCAAGGAACTACGGCTAAGGAAATTTACAGCGATCTTCCTGATCTTGACGATGTGTTTGTGCCTGTAGGTGGTGGTGGGCTCCTGGCAGGGATGGCTTTATATCTTAAAGCCCTTCGCCCAGATATTCGGATCATTGGCGTGGAGCCTCAAGAAAGCGATGCCATGCATCAATCTCTACGCCATGGGTCTGTGATCAGTCTCGGTGAAACAGGCACCTTTGCTGATGGTGTTGCGGTGAAGCGGGTGGGGCAGTTAACCTTTGATATCATCCGTCATCTGGTAGACGATTGGGTCTTGGTTTCTACAGATGAAATTTGTTCTGCGATCGAGTATGTATACCTGGATACCAGGACCATCTTAGAGCCAGCCGGAGCACTCAGCCTGGCAGGGGCTAGACGATATCTAAGGCAGATATCGAACTCAGATTCTAAACGCAAGGTTGTTTGTATCAATTCAGGTGCGAATATGAATTTTCAGCGAATGCAGTACGTTGCTGAACGCATCCTTACAGGAGATGGTCGCGAGAGCCTTTATGGGATTCAGCTTAAAGAAAAGGCTGGGTCGCTGCGAAAGTTTTGCCATCAAGTACTGGGGCAGCAAAGCATTACTGAATTTAACTATCGGTTCAGCGGTGGGCAAAAGGCTTACATTTTCGTTGGAATTGCAAATCAGAGCACTGTTGAAAGGCGGAAGCTTGCGAGGTCTTTAGACGAAGAGGGCTACTCTTGGACCGATCTCACCGATAACGACCTCGCTAAGGATCATATCCGGCATATGGTGGGTGGTGTACAAAGTCTTCCCAGCGAGCAGCTGGTCAGCTTCCAGTTTCCAGAGCGGCCTGGAGCCCTGATGGAGTTTTTGGATCAAATGGGGCGGGAGTGGAATATTTCCTTGTTTCACTATCGTAGCCAAGGGTCTGACTATGGGCGAGTGCTCATGGGTTTGCAAGTCCCGCCTGCTGAGGAAGGTAACTTCCGTAGCTTCTTAGAGAGTATTCAATACCCCTATCAGCTAGAATCAGAAAATGCTGTGATAGGAATGTTCCTAAACTCAGGAGCCGCTGTTTAGGATTGCCTTGATCCCCTAGCTAGGCTAGGTTTCAAAGGTTGGGTAGAATTGCAATGGAAAGACCATGATAGAACATATTGTACTGGTTAAAGTTAAGCCGGAGTTTGAGGGTCGTATCGACGAGATCTGCTCAGCTTTAAACGACTTAAAAAATAAGATCGACGTCATTGTTGACATCAGTGCGGGACGGAACGTCTCGGCAAGGCACCAGGGATTTCAAATGGGTCTGCGGTCGTTATTTAAGACCCATGAAGACTTGGCTGTGTACCAAGACCACCCGGCACATGTAGAGGTCCTAACTCAGTTGATTGGCCCAGCCAAGGACGATGTGATTGCCCTTGACTTTGAGCGAACTAACTAGGACTTGTCGCTAGTTTTCAGGTGCTCTGCAAGGCTCTTTTTATTGTGGTCGCTGGCGATCTGATAGTCCTTTGGCAAGGTAACTTTGCTGAGAACGAAGGTATCACAATCTTTTATCGCGACTGCCTTGCTTGGAGTCCCTGAGCGACTGCCTACAGCTTCCACTGCCTTGACCACTTCCATACTATCGAGGGCGTTTTTATTCTTCTTCTTAGCTTCTGAAAGCTTTGGATTCGAGATCACCTTTCCAAAGACAACATGTTTTCCATCAAGCCATTGAGTTTTCGCTGTGGTGATAAAAAACTGCGATCCGTTGGTATTACGGCCAGCATTGGCCATACTTAGTAAGCCAGGGCCAGTGTGTTTGATATCGAAGTTTTCATCTTTAAACTTTGCCCCGTAGATGCTCTCTCCACCCGTGCCATTACTGTTAGTGAAGTCGCCGCCTTGAAGCATGAAGTTAGGGATGATGCGATGAAATATCGTGCCTTTAAATGGCTTGGTTTTACCATTTAACTTAACATCGCTGTCGCACATGGCGGCGAAGTTCAGTGCCGTTGCTGGAACCGTCTTGCCAAACAGGCCAAGATAGATGTCGCCAGTCTCCTTACCGCCGATCTCTATGGATAGTTTGACATGGTGTGTGATGTCCTCTTTTGCAAAGGCGCTTGTGGTAAGCAACCCAGCAAGGAGCGATGCAGATAACTTTAGTTTCATGTTGATATAACCTCTGCGAAAAAATGAGTTCTTTCGGCATCATGGTAGCAAGAGACTTGAAACTCCGCACTAGAAGAATTCCCCTACTAACCATAACCATTAATAATATGATTTTCTCTCATAGTGGGCGGAATCTCACAGCGTGCCAATGGGAATTTCTTCCCATTGTCCTCCCGCGAGATTCTTTGCTAATGAATGCTTCAAATGCAAAAGGTTCACATCTAAATTTCTAAAAAAGGATATGTTGCATGAAGCTAACATCATGTTTATCGGCACTGGCGCTGTGGGGGTTCGCAGCTCTTGCCCAGGGCCAAGAGGTTTCCATCTTCACTGCGGAACACGTCTATTTCGGCAACGGCCAGAACAAGAGAGAGGTGACTCAAGATGTCAAGCTCCCATCAGGCTCCGAAAGCTATGAACAGGTCATCCTGAGTGTTCGCACGTATTGCCCTAATGATCGCTGTGACTGGTGGGATCGCAAAGGTGCATTGTATGTAGAAACTGACGAGGGGCAGACAGTTGAGTTGATGCGCTTTATGACTCCTTATCGAGTTGGAGCGCGATGGAACTTAGATGTGACTGATCTGCAACCTTTGCTTAAAGGCCCTAAGCGTTTTCGCGTTTTCATCGATACCTGGGTTGGGCCAGGCCATCCACAAGGTGATGGTTGGCTTGTAGATGCAACTTTGAAATACACTAAAGGCGTTCCCAAAGATCGGCCTCTAGCAGTCCTACCACTAGTCTCTGCCAAGTCTATTGAGTACGGTAACCCCTCGGTTGAAACTCTAGCTGGCAGAGTCGTTGAATTCTCAGAAGAGTTTTCTAAAGCTAAGATTTGGACTTATGTTACGGGTCATGGGCAGGGTAACACTGATAACTGTGCTGAGTTTTGTCAGCGTCGCCATACTCTAAGCCTTGGAAACTGGAGCACAAGCCGGGTGATTTGGCGAGACAATTGTCGCGATACAGTTACCGAAGGACCACAGATGGGAACTTGGATCTATGATCGTGCAGGCTGGTGTCCTGGGGATAAGGTGAACCCATGGGTGGAGACTTTGCCTGGATCGGCCTTAGGTTTAGGACAAGAAACTAGCTTCCAGTGGCAGCCAGAAGCTTACACGAATCATAGGCGTGATGATTATGACAACAATGGTCATACCATGCCCTACTACCAGATCTCTGCGTTCATGGTGCTCTTCGAATAAGCTATCTCAGAGAAGTTCTTTGGCCAGTTCATAAGAACCAGAAACGAGCCATTCGTTTCTGGTTCTATGCTTCGGGCGACATCTTGCTAAGATGCTGGTCTACGCCGCTGAAATCGTCTTATTACCGTAAGGATCCAGATAGTAGAACTCAGGGAAGTAGCGAATATCATCGCCCTTCACGAGTTTTACCAAGTTTGCCACTGTCATAGCAGAAACCATATAAGTGCTGATCCCTAGCTGAGGATCGCAGCCATGGTGAAAGTACTCCGATTGGTAACGTCCGAGAGCCTGATAGAGGTAAGACTCAACACTTTGGGTTGCAGCCAGATACTGTAGAATCGATGCTTTTAGGTCTATATGGTCTTCAAACTGGAAAAGATCTCGCCAAGTGGGGCAGGTCTGGCTGAAAATGCAAAGAGATGCTCCAAACCCTAGATTCATAGGAAACAATTCGATCTTGTGATGCTCCCGACAAAGTTGTGAACACAGGAGAAAGTCCGGCGAATCAAAGTCAATCGTATTGATGATGTAATCTGCTTGAGGGATGAATTCTCGTAGCTCAGTGGCTCCCATATACTTGGGAATGACAGTTAGATTGAGGTTCGGATTGATGGCTAGCAGTCGCGCTTCGAGGCTGTGAACCTTGGGGGCGCCGACGTCTTCCAGTCGGTAGTTCTGCCGATTTAAATTTGAATGACTGACGTCATCGCCATCCGCGATGATCAAGTGCTGAAAGCCAGTACGAACTGCGAGTTCTGAGATGAAACTACCAATCCCTGACCCAACAATGAGCAAGCGTTTGTCGCTGAGCTTGCGCTGAGTTTCTTGGTCGATAAATAGCCAATTTCTTGAAAAGTCCATCGTCCACCTCCTAGCTAGCTTTTTTCAACGTTGCAGATGAAAGGTTAGGAGCTGCCTGTATTGGCGTTGGCTCCACCTCAGGTGTTTGGAAAGCAAGGGAGGCGCGGTATGCAGCAAGCCCACATTTAATCTTTAGGGCTGTCCAACGATTCACCACTCCTACTTGAACCATGTCTTCTTCTTTCTCATAGTCGAGCCAAGTGAAGCAGAAGTTGATGAATTTAAAGTCCGAGGAACGGGAGATCTTGCGAAGGTCTGTAGTGAAACCCATGGTTTGTGATTTCGAGCGAATCACAAAACGTTTATAGTCGATCATAAGATCATCAGGATTCAAAAACCTCTTTTGCATGTAGTCTTCATAGAGAGTCCTACAGGCTTCCCGATAGCCACGGTATGGCTTGACAAGTTTTGCTGTCGGGCAGGGCCATGGGCGGGTGACCGTTTTGGAAAAGGCTTCAATGATCGACGGTGTGCTGCTTATATTAGTGGTAAAATATCGCTTCAAAGTTTTTTGAAGGAAGATTGCTGTGTGAGCTGAGGCCAAGGCTATGAGGTTTGCACCCTTGTTTCGATTGATCATGACCAAGCCGGAGTGTACTACCATTTGGCGACCATTATTCAAGATGGGAGTGATGAGAAATCCGCTGAGGTGACCTTCAACTTTGATAATGCAGACAACGCAGCTCTCATAAATTTCTCGGATGGTAGGAACGTTGCGAGTGTCCGGTAACAGGCCATGAGATAGTGGAGATTTCGCGTGATCATTGACCTCTTTTAACTCTGTAAACAAATCAAGCATGGCCTGATCGTCAAGCTTTTGACCAGGGTTGTAATAGTAGTAAAAATCGTTAACACCGTAGCTTTTCTTAAATGTAGCAGACATGTAGACCTCACCCAAAAAGTGTGAATAATTTCTTCTAGTGAATGTCTGCCGCAATAACTCTCATCTTTTCGTCTTCGAGTCTTCAAAATTCAGGACTTTCATTTTTTTCAGGAATTAAAATCGGTTGAGACATCGAATTTAGTTGATGCCTTTAAGGTTTAAGATTTTGGAAGTGTATTGTTCCTTTTGCGAAAGAGCAAAACATACTATTTATATATTTGTAAGTGTGTTTTGAGGTATTGGTAATGCTAAGCTGTTATGTAAAGAATAATCGCTCAATAGGTGAATCATATCCTTTCTTCCTTGTCATGGAAGTTGGCAGGCTTATCGGTATTTGCCTGTTGAAATGATTAGTATTTTCCTAATGTCCCCTATTTCGCTACCGATAAAGGAGTATGTATAAGTCTAAAATTCAGAGGTTCTAGGAACTGAAGTCATTAGCTTTCTGAATTTATGAGCCATCGAAGGTAGCATGAATTTACTTAGGATTTGGTACTCCAACATTAAGATCAAAGACCTTAATGAAGAGACAAAGCTAAACTTCATTATCGTTCTCAGCTACATCTATATATTGATGGCCGTACCCTACTTTATTACCAACAGCCAAATGAATCTGTCACAGGTGCCCTCCATTGTTCAGCTGCTAAGCGGCCTAGGAACCTTGGTTTCTATTCGGCTATTTGGCTCCTACCGAACAACCGCGCATATGTTTATGGCTGCGTCGCTTTTCACTGTATCTATCGTGGTTTTCGTCTACCATCACTTTCCCTACACGGTCTTGTTTTGGGGGCCTGTGTTGGCAGTGGTATCCGTTTACATTGTCGGACTAAGGTGGGGTGGCTTTTGGAGTGTTGTGATAGTCTTGACACTTATCCCGATCCTTCTGGGAGATCCAACTTCGTTCACTGTAGGGAAGGAGCTAATCGAAGGAACGAATTTTAGGATTGTGGCAGGGGTTACTTTGGCGATGACTATGGCTAGTGCATACATGGCATCGTATCTGTTTCAAAGAACCATATCACGCCTGTCGGATCGTTTAGCCCACTCTAATGCTGTTCTCAAGGAACAACATCAGATGCTTGAACAAAGCATGAAGGAAAAGCAAACTCTGGTATCGATCGTTTGCCATGATATCGCCAGTCCTCTGATGATTATTGCTCATCGGGCTGGATATGCTAAACCAGAGAATGTGGAGGAAACTCGTGATTCTCTAGCTAGAATTCGGAAGGCAAGCGATCTCATAGCTTCGATCATAGATAACGTTCGAACCTTTGAGGCGGTTCAAGCTGGCAAAATGGAGCTGGCCTTACAACCCATCAGTCTCATCAATATTTTCCAGAATGCTGAGTTTGTATTTAAGGAGCGTCTGGCTGAGAAAAACCTTAAATTAAAATATGAGTACGAAAACCCTGAAGACCTTTATGTCATCGCTGAAGAAAGCTCCTTGAGCAATAGTGTTTTTAATAACCTGATTTCAAATGCGATTAAGTTCTCTGAACCGGGAGCTGACATCGTAGTCTCTGCCAAGCGTGTAAAAAATAGTGTGGTATTAGAGGTGCGAGACTTTGGTATCGGCATGCCAGAAAATATTGCAGCCAACCTATTCAAGTCCAACGTTAAAACAACCCGAAAAGGAACCAGCGGCGAATCGGGGACCGGTTTTGGAATGCCCATCACAAGAGCCATGATGGAAAAATACGGTGGAAAAATTGAAGTCCAATCCAAGGACAAGCAGTCACATCCCGATGATCATGGGACGAAGTTTATCCTCTCGTTTCATGGGGAAGAGGATGAAAAGAAGCAGGGCAAACCCTAGCTTCGGTGAGTTAACAAGCGACTAAGCTTTAGCAGCCTTTCGTTGTTCTTCATCAAATTCTTCACGCAGGACGAAGGCGATGAATATCAGGGAGCAAGTGAAAATGTGTCTAACTTCAGAGTCATAGTAAGCATTTTGCACCAATGCACCTGCCCCAAACACCACCAGCATCTGTAAGAAGGGGCTTGCCAGGCTTGAAGGAAGGCGCTTGCCAAGCTGCCATAGGAAGAATAGCCAAAGGGTGAAGATTGCAAGGCCAATCAAGCCACCATCAGCCCAAATCTGAAGGTACTGGTTGTGAGCCTCATATTGCTTTTTAAAGTCACCCAAACCCAGGGTTTCATAGTAGGGCTGGCGGTAGGAATGACGAAGGTGCATGCCGTGACCTAGCACTGGTCTTTCTTTAACCATCTCCCAATGAGCATGCCAAAAGGCGAGGCGATCGTCAGGGTAGTCGCTGAAGCGATCAGGGTTTTCTGAGGCTATAAGGTGAGTGAAGCGCCTTGAAACCGGATTGTCAGTTGCAAAGGTCGCTACAGCGCCTAAAATGAAGGCTAGCACCACAGCCATTCGTGCCTTGCCTCGTAAGCGAGTCAGAAGGTTCCATAGAAGTGCTCCGTAGGCCAGTGCCTGGCAGGCACGGGAGCCACTGTAGAAAAGAATCAAAGCTATGGATATGACAGCTAACCAAGCAGGAGTCCAACGGGGGTTATGGAATAGCTTGGCAAGGGCCCAGGGCCAAAGAAGTAGCGCGGCATAGGCCAGTGTCAAGGGGTGAGAAAAGAAGCCGAAGGGCCTGAAATCAACTCCACCTCTTGGATTTTGTAAGGACCATCCCCATAGGTGCTGACTAAAAACTACGACAGCCCAAAAGATGACGACTCCCACTGCCCATTGAAAGACCAATGGTTTCCGTACCAATAAAGGCATAGGTCGATAGGCAGCGAGTACGGGTAAGAGTGCCAAGGGTAAAAACCCGAAAAGGTACTGACCCACATGCTGGCTCGGATTTTTACTATTGACGATGGTTGCGATCATGGTCCAAAGGCATAAGGCAAGGGGGAGTACCACCACCATTAGGTCGCGCCAGGTCCACGGTGCTTGGGCGGTTTTAGGGTTCATTGCCAAAAGAATTAAAACTAGGATTGAAACGGCATTTTGTGCTGCAACTCCAAATGGCAAGCTTAAGACTAAGAGAATAGCTACAAGATTATGGCGTGTCTTCATGAACTTTCCGCACCTACAAGGTTGACGCTAGGAAAGCCCCCAATATTCAAGATTTTCCAGGCTTCGGCAAGTGCCAAGTGTGAAGGTTGTGAAGATCGTCTCTAATGGCATACTTATACTTACGATGCAGCGTCCGCCGCGTCGCCCGCGCTCGGCACATACCCGGTGTCAGATATGATCTTGGCGATGTCCAGGATACCGTTCACTTTCTCACCCCGCTTAGAGATCCCAGAAATCAATTCGGTGCCAGGGCCTTTACCTGGTAAGGTTTGGTTTTGAACATCATCAGGCTTAAGTGAAATCACATATGTGATGCCATCAACGATCAGGCCGATCATGATCTCTTCAAAGTGGGCGATAATTATCCTGGAGTGACTTGTGGGGGGAGCTGTTTTAAGGCCCATCATACTTCTTAAATTGATAGCAGGCAGAATGGTTCCCCGCAGGTTGATCACCCCTTCAATAAATCGAGGAGCGCCTGGTACGAAGGTCAGTTGGTTGACCATAATGATCTCGTTCATAACTTCAATCGGAAGCAGAAACTCTTCCTCACCGATATGGAGTCCGATAAACTGCTTGACGTCGGCGTAGTCTTGGGTTTCTTTTCCGCCGTCAAGATCACCGCGAATCGCGAACATACTATTGGATTCGCTACCATAGCTTGAGCCGTAAAAATCATCCATGTTTCTACCCTCCTTTTTTAGGCCGCATTCATTCTGGTGCGACCTTTGGTAGCCTCTTCGAGTTCTGGAATATCGAGAACTAACACCACTTCTCCATGACCCAGAACAGCTCCTCCTGCGACACAAGGGATATTCTTCATTAGGTTACCCATAGATTTAATCACCATCTCTTGCTGATTCAAGAGTTGATCCACCACGATACCAGTCGGACGATCGGCATGGCCAACGACAACGACAAACAGACGATCTTGCTTGGCCTTGGAGCGAATGCGGCCCTTTCGATCCTTAAGAAGCTCGGCATAGCTACCCTTCTTCGTTCTGAGATCAAGGGCATCAGAGAGGTGAACCAATGGCAAAACTCGATCCCTTAGTTTGTATACTTCCGTATCACCGACCCTTTGAATTTCACCTGGCGAGATCCGAATCGATTCGATGACAGAGCTGAGTGGAATGGCGAATGTCTCATCGTGGGCTCGCACAAGAAGACTCTGAACTATGGCGAGGGTCAACGGCAAGCGGATGGTTGTTGTGGTGCCACGGCCAACTTCGGAATCAATCTCGATCATGCCTTTGAGCTTCATAATATTCTTTTTCACCACATCCATTCCCACCCCTCGGCCGGAGATGTTGGTTACCTGCTCAGCGGTGGAAAATCCAGGCTCGAATATAAGGTTGAATATGTCGCGATTTTCTAGCTGCTCATCCTCGCTAATCAAGCCTTTTTCGATACCTTTGCGTCGAATAATATCGGGAGGGATTCCTTTGCCGTCATCTTCGATCTTGATCACGATATGGTTACCCTCTTGATGGGCTGAAAGCAATATTTTACCAACGGGAGATTTCCCCGATTTTTCCCGAGTTTCAGGGTCTTCGATACCATGGTCACAGGAGTTTCGAATCAGATGGATCAAAGGGTCGCCAATCTGCTCAACCAGGGTTTTATCAAGTTCCGCGGTTTCACCACTGATAAATAGCTCGATCTTCTTGTCCAGTGATCGGGATAGGTCGCGAACGATCCTAGTAAATTTGTTGAAGGCATTACCGATGGGAACCATCCTCACCTTCATTATGATGTCTTGAATCTCGTTCATGTGACGGCCGAATAACTGTACGGTTTCTGAGAAGCTGCCCCCTAATTCGACCTGTGGGTAATTGGTTCGAAGCTCTTCTTCGATGCTAGCAAACCGGGTGCGGTCGATTACCAACTCACCTACTAAGTTGACGAGCACATCGAGACGTTCCAGATCAACTCGGATGGTGGACTGCTCTTTTTTCTTATGATCTTTACTTGCACCAGGCTTTGCACCGCCACCTGCTCCGTCTTTTGCTTCTAGGGAAGAGTCTTCCTCCTTATCCGCGCTTGCACCTCCACGCTTGATATTAGATTTCTCTCCTTTAGCTACCTGTTCAAGGGCATGAACGATGTGTCCCGTTTTAACACCGCAAGGCTCACCGTCTTTTACAGCTTGAAGCAAGACTCTCATCAAGTCTAAGCCTTCGAAAACGACATCGATGGTGTCACCCGTGGGGCTGAGCTTGCCTTTGCGAACCAGGTCGAAGAGGTTTTCCATGCGGTGCATCACCCGCTCCAGGGCCTTAAAGCCAAACATTCCGGCGGCCCCTTTCAGGGTGTGAGCACCTCGGAAGATCTCTTCAATAATCTCTTTATTCGTAGGATCTTGCTCCAATTGGATGATCACTTCATCCAGCTTTTCCATGATCTCATCACTGTTGGTGTTGAAATCGTTTACCATATCGGGGTCTGTTTGAAAGTCATTGCGCTCCCACTCATCAATTTCTTCGAACTCACCCGCTGGTTCATTGGCCTCTTCTGGTGCTGATGCGGTTTCAGATTTAACCTCTGGAGCATCATCGTCTTGGCCTCCGAGCTTAGCAAGAAGGGCTTCCGCTTCCTCGTCAGCGGATAGCTCGCTATCATCTTCCATCTGAGCTAAGAGCTTTTGGGCATCATCATCAGACATATCTTGAGAGGCGGGAGCCTCCATTTCCGCTAGGAGTCTTTGGGCTTCGTCATCGGACAGATCTTGACTTGCCTTGGTCTCTGCGGGGCTTTCCATCTCCGCTAGGAGTCGCTGGGCCTCGTCGTCCGATAGATCACCATTAGACGAGTTTTCAGTAGGAGGCTCTTCCATTTCGGCTAAGAGTCTCTGGGCTTCGTCATCGGTGAGTTCGTCGCTTTCACTATCGATGATTTCACCTTGGTCAAAGCTTTTGCTTTCCCCTTGCGCGGCGTCGGCAGCAGCCATCATAGCCATGGCTTCCTCATCACTGAGGGCCTCATCGGCTGGGCCTTCCTGTTCCCGATCAATAATATCTTCAGAATCGTTGCCAGCGATCTCAGCATAGGTTTGCACTCCAGCAGGAGCATCATTGTCACTCATGGCTTTTAGTAGATCTTTGGCTTCGTCGTCACTAAGGTTCTCATCCAAGTCGAAGTCGTCGTCTCCGGGCTGGCGACACCACTCTTTGAGGATATCAAGTAGCTCATGGCACTCGTTGGTAAGGTAGATCGTGTCTTTGTCTGGTTGCGGAGAGTTGTCGCCAGACTGATGAATAGCTGCCAACCGTTCCTGTAGTTGAGGGAGTATTTTCTTAACCATCGATTCGATGGTTGCAACAACCAAGGCGTCCATGCTGGTTTTTTCCATAGTTTACCTCAAATGACCCGGGACAATGTTGCTACAAACTGAAAGTAACTTTCTTCAAGTGCATCAAACTCAAGGGCTCGGTTGCATCCATCACACTGAAACTGGGGTGCGATGGATTTGAGCAGATGATCACGCCATTCACTAGTTTTGATCAATTTATTGACTTCTTTTCCGCACTCACAATAGTAAGGCGCATAAAAGGTATCGACAGTGCCGCTACCGAGAGACTCTGGAACCATGTTGATCTGATCAATCATGGCCACTGAGCACTCTCGGAACGTGGGGGTTCCCATCTTACAAAGGTCGGATATAAAGTGAATCCACTCTCGAATTCCAACAGAGTTGAAGTTTTCAACCCTGCCAAGAACCAGCGAAATTTTCGGACGGGCTATACGTGGAACATCGTTCTGACGAAAGTTTTCATCGACATCGCCATCAAAACTATAGACTACTTCTTGATCAGATTCTTCAATGTTGATCGTGAGATTCGAAAATGAGATCGTCTTCATCGTCTTTTCAACCTAGTTTTTGAATGTACTGCTTTCGTTATCGGACCAG
The DNA here is from genome assembly GCF_900177345.1 of Pseudobacteriovorax antillogorgiicola. Classification (NCBI taxonomy): domain Bacteria; kingdom Pseudomonadati; phylum Bdellovibrionota; class Oligoflexia; order Oligoflexales; family Pseudobacteriovoracaceae; genus Pseudobacteriovorax; species Pseudobacteriovorax antillogorgiicola. The sequence goes on along the minus strand of NZ_FWZT01000005.1, from coordinate 281,938 downwards.
TATTCCATGACTTAAGTAGCTCGTTGGAAACTTCTTTCAGCTATAGAAATTACTTAATTTGGTAATCTGCCGACATTCATTAGAATAGATAGAAAGATTAGAGAGCTATCTTCGGGTAGTGAGAAGATTTGCGAGGGTTCACTGGTAAGTGGAGCTTGCAGGCAGGAATACCCTGCCTGCGGATTTTGGCTTAGCCAAAAACAGCTGATGAGCCAAGCTCTTCTTCGATGCGTAGAAGTTGATTGTACTTACAGATGCGGTCTGTTCGGGACGCTGAACCAGTCTTAATTTGACCGCAGCCAGTCGCCACTGCAAGGTCAGCAATAAACGTGTCTTCAGTTTCACCAGAACGGTGAGAGATCACACTGTTGTAACCATGACGGGTAGCCATCGCGATAGTATCCATGGTTTCAGTCACTGTTCCAATTTGGTTGAGCTTAATCAACACTGCATTGGCTGCGTTCTGCTCGATGCCCTGAGATAGACGATTAACGTTGGTTACGAAAAGGTCGTCACCAACGATCTGAACGTGATCGCCAACCTCATCCGTAAGCATTTTGAAGCCTTCCCAATCATTTTCATCAAGGCCGTCTTCAATTGAAATGATGGGATACTCTTTGGTCAGTTCCGCTAGAAACTTCACCATTTCATCGCGATCCAAAGACTTGCTTTCACCTGCAAGAACGTATTTGCCATCCTTGTAGAATTCGGATGCTGCCACGTCTAGTGCAATGGCGATGTCTTCACCAAGCTTGTAACCAGCACGGGTTACGGCTTCAGATATGATATCCAGAGCTGCTTTGTTAGACTCAAGGTTTGGTGCAAAACCACCCTCATCGCCAACAGCAGTGTTGAGACCTTTTTCCTTGAGAACTTTTTTCAAATTGTGAAAAACTTCCGCACCATACCGGAGACTCTCGCGAAAGGTTGGTGCTCCGAATGGGACGATCATGAACTCTTGAAAATCAACGTTGTTGTCGGCGTGAGCACCACCATTGATGATGTTCATCATCGGTACCGGAAGCTTACTTACGTGGCTACCGCCAAGGTATCGGTAGAGCGGTAGGCCGACTGACTCGGCCGCAGCGCGAGCACAGGCAAGAGATACTCCAAGAATTGCGTTGGCACCGAGGCTTGATTTGTTATCTGTCCCGTCCAGTTCGATGAGCAATTGATCGATTTCCGTTTGGTTGACAATATCCATGCCAAGTAATTTTGGCGCTATTTTGTCTTTAACATTGCCAACAGCCTTCAAGACGCCTTTGCCGAGATATCGCTCGCTATCGCCATCCCTTAACTCGCAAGCTTCGTGCTCACCGGTGGAAGCGCCAGATGGCACCGCTGCACGGCCAAAATAACCTGATTCGGTCATAACTTCGACTTCTACGGTAGGGTTTCCTCTTGAGTCTAGGATTTCCCGAGCATTGACATATGTGATGACGCTCATGATTGGCTCCTTTTTGCCTATAGTTCCATTCTAGTCGGGGCTATTCTGCGGTTTTCTAGGGTGAAACGCAAGGCTTTGGTGATTGTATTTGTAGCTAAGTGTGCTAATGTCCATCCTCTATGTCATTTAATGATTAAAGGGTCGTCGAATCCTAGCAATAAACAGACGAGGATATTTCTATGGAGAATTTGATTGGGTCGCTCGATCAGTGTTTGCCACCGGCATATGATTGGTTGAGCAAGTTGGTGGTCGAGGCGGCCGATGGGCTGGCGAAAGACGCTTGGAACGTGATTCCTGTTGCCAAGGAAAAGGATAAACTTTCATTGCTAGCGAAAGATGCCAGCAGTATCGAAAGCAAAGTTCAGGAGCAGATCAAAGCCTTAGCTTGGCAAGTAAGCGACAAGCCACAGCGTGTTGTGATTGATGGCATCCCCTTGCTGCTTGTCGCCAAACCCAAGATCAAAACAAATCCATTGCAAGTGTCTCGTCAACTCGGTTTTGATGTTGCCGCAAGTTTGGTAAAAGCCGAGAACAAGAATATTGTTGTCGGTGCGATGGATGGGGATCTCACTGTCGAAGATATTTTCGAAGGAATCTGTCTTGGCTTCGATGATCGTGCTGCATTTAAAAGCAAGCGAAACAGCTTATTTCCAACCAGTATGAAGGTGGTTAAAGCATCGCTCACTGCCGCTAAAGATCGGGTTGAAGTTGCTAGATCTCTTGTTTTCGCTAAGTGGCTTCAGGATGCGCCGGCCAATTTTCTGAACTCCGAACAGTTCGCTGACATTGCAGTGAAACACTTTGGTGATAAAGCGAAAGTCACAGTTCTAGGCCGCAAAGAGATGGCTGAAAAAGGAATGGGTTCTTTCTTATCCGTAGCGAAAGGTTCCATCAAAGATCCCAAGCTAGTGACCATTGAAATTGCGGGTAAGGATTCATCAAAGAGTGTTGCATTAGTTGGTAAAGGGGTTACTTTCGATACCGGCGGAATCAACTTGAAACCCTCCCCTGGCCTAGAAGATATGAAGTACGATATGTCGGGTGCGGCCGCAGTTTATGGTGCTGCTCACTACCTTTGTGAAGTTCAGCCCCCCGTGAATGTCGTGTGTGCAATTGGTGCGGTGGAAAATATGCCTTCCGGTGACGCCACAAGACCTGGTGATATTGTCAAGTCTCTGAGCGGTAAGACGATTGAAATTCTTAATACCGATGCCGAAGGTCGCTTGGTTCTGGCTGATGTCTTGACCCATGTGATCGATTCCCATAAGCCAAATCTTGTAATCGATATCGCAACACTTACCGGTGCAGTGCTTTTCGGCCTTGGTCACGCGGGTGCAGCCTACATGACTCCAGAAGACAAGACATCGGACCTGTTGAATCACGTGGGTAAAACTTTTGGTGAAGCACTGTGGCGTTTGCCTCTTTGGCCAGAGCTTGAGGGCGAAGTTCAGTCAGAGCTTGCAGATATTAAGAATCTGCCTAAACCCAATGTCAAGGCAGGTACAATCATGGGTGGTTGGTTCCTTCATGAATTCGTCAAAGATGCTAACTGTCAGTGGGCCCATGTTGACATCGCTGGGACCGCGTGGAACTGTAGCGCAACGGGGTATCACAAGGCCGGTGGCAGTGCCTATGGCGTGAGAACCCTGGTCGGAGCCTGCATGAGCTTCGAAGCCTAATGAGCCAAAGGGGAACAGCGGTTCCCCTTCCTATCAGAGATGTCTTAAATAGGCTTTCCAAGCCTTGCGATCAAGATTACTCACCAGGTTTTCTTCAACGTCTTCAGGTTCAAACCATCGATAGTTTGCAGTATTTTTTTGAGCCCAGGGAAAGATCTGAGCTTGGATCTTGTGCTTGGTGATGGAGTGGCGAATGGTTCCTAAGGATTCGCACGGAGCACGAGGTAGGGTGAAGGGTAACTTGCCGTCCCAAGCGACCTTAGACTGATCTTCAATTGCCGTAGGAAAGCCCCAAGTTCCTTTTAGAAACTTTGAATTCTCCGGTCGCTGAATCAAACCGATTTTTTGGCTCTTGCTCGGAATATAGAGTCTTAATCCCACTGATTCATAGACGATCTTCTGCTTGCTTTGGGGGGCTAGAGTTTGACTGCTGTTGTTTTTCGCGAGGCACACTTTGGCGACAGGGCACTGGCTACAATTCGGGTTTTGCTTGGTGCAAATTGTTTGACCCAGTTCCATTACAGCTTGATTATAATCGCCTGGGTGAGATACAGAGATCAAGCTTTGTCCCAGTTCAAAGAATTTCCGTTTTAGACGTGGTAAATTTGGTATCAGCCGAATGTCAAACAGACGACAGAAAACTCGCTCAACGTTGCCATCAACCACAGGTACAGCATCGTTGAAGCAGATGCTTGCTATAGCAGCTGCGGTATAGTCGCCAACTCCGGGCAACGCTTTCCAGGCCTTAAAGTTCGTTGGCCAAACATCTTCAGGGTGATCATTCAAATGTTGGGCGGCCTGATGTAGCATACGGAATCGTCTGTAATAGCCTAAGCCTCGCGATGCCAAGCGAACTTGGTCTTCGCTGGCATCCGCGAGATGCTTATAGCTAGGAAATGCCTTCAGAAAGCGATCGTATGCTGGGATGACTGCTTTGATCACAGTTTGCTGTAGCATGATCTCGCTAACCCATACCACATAGGGGTCTTGGGTTTGCATCCATACAAGACGCCAAGGTAAAGGCCTCTTGTTTTTTTGATACCAGGATAATAGAGGATCGCGGAATTGCGGTTCAGTAAAGTGAAGAGGAAGGTCCGCGATGTTTTCAATGTGATCGATCATTTAGTCTTTTTAGCAACTTTCTTTTTGGTGGTTTTTTTCACGGTGCTAGTTTTTTTAGCGGCTTTTTTCTTAGCTGTTTTTTTGGCCTTCTTTTTAGCCGCAGCTTTAGCCTTAGTTTTGCTACCGCTGGTAGCGGTTTTGCTAGTGGACCTTTTGGTGCTCTGCTTCTTACTCTTTTTAGCGGCTTTTTTCTTAATGTGAAGCTTCGCAGCAGCTCGCTTTGTTGTGGTTTTTACCTTATCTTCAATGTCGTTTAGGTCGACCCCGTACTTACCAGCATTGGCTTTGAGTTCTTGATAGAACTTGTCGAGTGCTGGTTCAAACTTCTTGATCTGTTTTTCAATCAGCTTGGCGACTTCTTCTTTGCGCTGATGAACATTGGTTTCCGCCTTTGTTGCAGATTTTCGAATCTTCTCAAGTAGGACTTCACCCTCTTTTTCGAAAGTCTCTTGGAGCTTGGTCAAGTCTTTTTGCAGTTTCAGTATCAGTTCGTTCATCACGCATTCCTTTAGTCGACAGATGGATTGAGAAGAGAGGGTTGGAAAAGCTCTTTTTGTGAGGGCTTTTCCAACCCTCTCTCCTATGGAGCAAATGCCCCATAGAACGGACAATGATCATAAATATAGGTAACTGTCTACGAAATTGCTACAAAGAAAACGAAGCCTTTCTCTTTTCTAGAAAGGCTGAAATGCCTTCTTTCGCTTCATGCCCTTGGAAGCATTGGGCGAAGGTCGTGGCTTCCGAGGCAAGCCCTTGAGCGAGAGGCATCTCCAAAGACTCGCGGGTCAAGCGTTTGGTTTCCTGTATCGCAGTTGGGGACGCCTTCAATATCGCCTCGATGGTCGAATCAACAGCGTCTTCTAGTTCTTCTTGGGGAACCACTCGTGACACGAGCCCTACTTGAAATGCTTCTTGACCCTTTAGCTTACGACCACCTACTAAGATGTCAAGAGCCATAGGCAGACCGACTCGCCGAGCCAAGCGCTGGGTTCCACCGAATCCAGGAATCAAGCCGAGGTCGACTTCTGGCTGACCAAACAGAGCGTTTTCCGAGGCAATGGTGATGTCGCATGCCATAGCCAGTTCGCAGCCACCCCCAAGGGCAAAGCCTTGAACGCTGGCGACAGTCACAAATGGAGCTGCTTCCAGAGCTTTGGTCAACTCCTGACCCATACGAGTGAATTGCAAGATTTCATCGCTCGACATCTTACCCATGGCAGATATATCAGCTCCAGCCACGAAGGCTTTATCCCCACTGCCAGATAGTACTAGAACACGGGATGCTGAAGGGAAGACAGTTTGATCGATCAGCTCTAATAGGTCACGGATCACAGCTTCATTTAATGCGTTTAAGACTTTGGGGCGATTGATGGTCGCGTAGGTAACACCCTCTTCGATACTGACTTCAAGGTTTTCGTATTCTGTTCTAACGTCCATGTATCACTTCCTTCCTACATTAGTATTGGTAAACACCACGACCTGACTTCCGTCCATAGTAACCGGCTTCCACATACTTCACCAGAAGTGGGCAGGGACGATAGCGAGGGTCCCCGAGACCTTCATGGAGCACTTTCATAATCGCTAGACAGGTGTCAAGGCCAATAAAATCGGCTAGGGTGAGAGGCCCCATAGGTTGGTTGGTTCCTAACTTCATACCCTTATCTATATCTTCGGCAGTGGCAACCCCTTCCATGAGAGCTGTAAAGGCCTCGTTAATCATGGGCATTAGAATACGGTTGACAACAAAGCCAGGGTAATCTTGGCTTTGAGAAACTTCTTTTTGAAGTCCTTCTGCAAGTTCAATAATCCGTTTGGTGGTTGCTGGGTCAGTAGCCATTCCTGGAATTACTTCCACCAACTTCATGATTGGCACAGGGTTCATAAAATGCATCCCTATGACTTTATCAGGGCGCTTGGTATGGCTAGCGATGCGCGTGATAGGAATGGAGGATGTGTTGCTAGCGAGAATGGTTTCAGATGGGCAGATCTTATCCAGCTCTTGAAAGATCTTCGCCTTGACACCTTCGTTTTCAACGATGGCTTCAATGACGAGATCTGCATCGGAGAAGCTTTCCAAGCTGTTGATAGTTGTCAAACGACTTAGAATATCGCTCGCTGGAGCGGGGAGTCTGTCCTTACTTTCCAGTTTCTCAAGGGATTTTTTTATGCTTGCTTGTGCGACTTCAAGCTGCTCGGGACTGATATCGTAGAGTTTCACGTCCAAACCAAAAGTCGCGCATACCTGAGCAATACCGTTGCCCATTTGGCCTGCGCCAATGACACCAACTTTCGTGAATCCTGCTATTGCCATGGGGAACATCCTATTCTATTAGTGGACTGGAGGATGCATGATACCCTGACCTATGGAATTTTCAACTAGTCGAGTTCCCATGAAGCGAAGAAAGCTCATCCAGATTCAATCTCTCCCCGCAGACTGCTTTGATCACCTTATGGCAACATGGCCAGAGTTGATGCCACGACTAGCTTTAGGAGGGCAAGGGTCCGCCTTTCATGTCGTGGCCTTACGTGCCCATGAGGTCAGGGCTGATGAATTCTTCCAGCAGCAAATAGATTCTGTCGCACGGCAAGTGGAGAGGGGCTCGACAGGGTTTGCCACAGGGTATGTGGCATGCCTGTCCTACGATCAGATGGCAGGTATTAGTGGCTCACCCTCGCGATTTTTCTATGTGAGCCGCTCTTTGGTGATCAGTCGTACTGGGGTTTACCTTGCAGAAGATGACCCTCGGGAAGGGCAACTGATCTTGGATCGTTCCATCGCTGACTTAGAGGGCCAGCTAGAAATAGCTGCGCAAGAGCTTCCTTTGCCTCATAGCTTGCTTTGGAGTGCAGGCTGGTCCCAGCAGGAATATCTAAGCGCAGTGGCCTGTTGCCAGCAAGAAATCCGCGATGGCCGCTACTATCAGATCAACCTTCTGCAATATTTTGAATTGCTTGGAGAAAGTGCCCCTTGGTCAGAGCTTTTTAAAACGTTTGCTGGGCCTTTTGGGGCTTGGGTACAGGTGCCAAATCTTGAGCTTATCTCGTTTAGTCCTGAAAGGTTTGTTCGGATTGAGATGAGTAGCGATCAGGCTATTCTGGTGGCCGAGCCGATCAAGGGTACGGCGCCACGGAGTGCCGATCCCAGGGTTGATGACCAGAACCGGCGGTCCCTTCTAAACAGTGCTAAGGATCATGCAGAGCTACATATGATTGTGGATCTCATGCGAAATGATATGCAAATCATCTCTGATTCAGGCTCAGTCCAAGTAACAGATTCAGGCTCGCTGCATAGCTTTAGCAATGTCCATCACTTGATAGCAAAAATCGAGGCGCATCTTCGCCCGGGGCTGACCTGCGGTGACTTGCTCCAAGCTCTAGGCCCCGGTGGATCGATCACAGGGGCTCCGAAAAAAGAAGTCATCAAGGCGATCTCAGAGCATGAAATGGAAAAAAGGGGTTATTTCATGGGGAGTATTTGCTACCTGGATTCTTACCATCGCAGCTTCGATTCTTCGATTCTGATTCGTACTGTAAGTCGCGAAAACTCTGGGCCTTATCGCTTTGCGGCAGGCTCTGGATTAACAATCCATAGCAGGCCCCTTGATGAGTGGCAAGAAATCCAAGCTAAGGCGCGAGTTGTGATGCCGGCAATCATAGATAAGTAGCTGAAACAATAAATATATCTCCTAGCAGACCAGCCTGGGCAGAAAAAGCGCTCATCTGATACAAGGATTGGCCGATAAAATTTGTCGAGCGATCTTAATGGTGTAAGTGGAGGCCAGGCTTGTCCAAGATTGATATTGAAGCCGCTTTTATATATTCGAAACGAGCTGATATTCGAGATGTGATTCGTCAGTCTCTCAAGAATCAAGGCATCGACACCAACAACATCCACAACGTGATGGATGAAAAAGAGGTCATGTCTGCCATCGATAAGAGCGAATATGCCTACCTAATTTTGGACTGGGAAGTCGGTGCAGAAAGTGTTCAAAACGTCCTCCAGCATAATCGAAAAGCTCATTCCATCGAATCTCATCCGGTATTCCTGATCGCTGCAAAAGAAAATGAAGCCATCTTGCAAGCGGCAAAGGAGTATTTTGTCAGCGCCTGCACGATCGGTGAGATCAATACCGATACTATTCGCGAACAAATTAAGGGCTTAGTCGGAGAGTATCGACGCCTGAGTCCGATTCGACAAGTTCTGTTAAAGGTTGAAAAATCCCGCCGCGAGGGAGAGTTAGATAAGGCCCACGAGATGCTAGAAAAAGTCTTGGCCCATTCACCAGATAATCCGAGAGCTATTGTCGAGCTTGCGGAAAGTCACATATCACGTAACGACTGGGAGGCAGCTGAAAACATCTTAAGGCCTCACCTTGCTATGGATCCACCTTATGCTAGGATCAAGCATCTTTACGCCCGCTGCCGCTTGAAACAGAACGACTATAATGGAGCCATCGCTTCTTTAAAAGGAGCTCAGTTAATCAGCCCCTACAATACCGAACGTCTCCTAGAGATGGGGGATCTCTTCCTTGAGCTTGATCGGGTCGACGAAGCTACTGACAGTTTCGAAGAAATTCTCAAGTTCGCTCCTGAAGCGAAGTCAGCCAAACTCGGCAAGAGCAAAGGCATGCTGCTTGCTGGTGAGATCAACGAGGCCTTAGGTTTATTGCGAGAATGTGCATCGAATCGAGAACTCAGTTCGGTCTTCAACACCGCAGCCATCATTGCCATCAAGCAAGAGAAATTTGCTGTTGGTTTCGGTCTCTATAAAAAAGCGTTACAGTTGCTTGCTCGCGACAAAGGGCTATCAGCAAGAATTCTCTACAACATGGGGATCGGTTTCATGAAGCGTGGTGAAAATGAAAAAGGCTATTCATGCTTTGTAAAATCCAATGAGATGGACCCGGAATTTGAGAATGCTAAGCATAATGTAAAAGTTCTCAGTCAAACGAAATCTGGGTCAGTTGCCATTTCCATGGAAGAATTTGAGGCGGTTGAGTTTGAGGAGACCATGACCGTGGGCGAGGATGGAACTATTGCAGAATATGCTTCCGATGAAGCTCCTGGTAGCGACTACACAGAGGACTCAGGCGACAATGACGATAATCTCGATTTGGACGCTATCTTCGACGATGTCGAAAATTTTTGAACGTTCTGAATTTCCCAGCAAATGGCAAGGGGAACCTCCCCTTCAGTGAATGGTAAGGAAAGCACGTCGAGCTTGTAACGTGCACCTAGTTCCTGAGCTAAACGCAGGTGCTTTTTAGCATTTGGTTCCAAACCAGCAATTTTGGGATCGAGGGTGTTTGTAGATACCACTAGGATCTGTTTTTCAGCCTTGGTAAAATGTCGAATGTGAACAACCACAGTTCCATGAATATGGCGGCAAGATTCTACGCAAGCCAGGATCAAATGGTAGGTCAGCGAACTCCAAGTTGGTGCCGGGATTCCAAGTCCCTGCAGGTCGACGGTTTCGCGGATGTGATTTTCGAAGCTAATATCAGGGATGTCCGTGGCCAAAGGTACCATTGCCTGGGCATCGTAAAGAATCTGGTCGAGGGTCTGCGCATCATGATATTCCGGGCTGCTTAAGTTCAGCCAGTGTCTCGCTACAGACTGTGTTTGATGGAGCTGATTCAATATTTTTTGTCCTTGCAATGCGACTTGCAAGGACAAATTGCCTAGGGATTGGCTTCCTTGGAGAAGCTGCGAAAGATCCTCATCAAGTTGGGTCCATGAATGAGAGATTGGCCTTTCCGAAAGGCTTCGCAAAAACTTTCTCGGGCTTGTGCACTGCAATTCCGACTGCCAACGCCTGCTTACTTGAAAGATCTTCTGGCAAGGTGGAACGAGACCATGATGGATGGTGTCTTTAAGGTCCTCCATTTGACTAGAAACCATTAGCTGAAGGTCCAGAAATCGATCTGCCCCTGCTTTCATTTGCTCTTGGAGACTCTGTTGGCTTTTCAATAAGGAAAGCTGCTGCTTTAGTGCAATGACCTCACTTTCCAAAGAGTTGATTCGATTCTGGCTCATAGTGAAGTGCTTGCGATTTTTAAAGTCGTCTTGATAAAGGCGATCTTTAAGGTCGATGAGTTGCTGGCTCATAGCAGCGACTTGAGTATTTGGTGTAATGGTCATAGATTCTAAGAGGTCATGGCAGCTTCTTTGAAGTATTTGATGCCTTTGCCGTTCTTGCTCTAGCCTACGGTAGAAGGTGTGAGCTAAGCCCAGACAGGATAAAAATGCGAGCAAATAGTAGTAGCTAGAATTTTGTTGAGACCAAAATACTGGCTGCCACCAGGCTTGGCTGGTGATGTAAGCAGCCTCCGATAGGGTCAGGAGGGTTGCCCTTGAAGCTTGCTTGGTTATGTTGAGTTCAAGAAAACTAAATCGCTGAGGAATAGCCTTGGCAAGCCAAGTCTGGTCAAACTGTTTGCGAACGATGAGTTTGAGAGGCTTGCCGTGAATCATACTTGCCTGATGATGATGAACTTGGAGCCCTTGCTCGATCGGCTCGATTTCAAAAGTCTGCCGCCCCCGTTGGCACAGAGAGACAAGTGGCAAACCTTTGGCTGAAGTTCCTATGAGCTGACATGAGTGATCATAAACTGCAAGCTCATCAACATCGCTTACGAGTGCGAGTTTTTGCAACTCACTATGGAGGCCATATGCAGAGGCCGATCGAATCTTACTCGCGATCACAGGTGAGGATTCGAGTTCATAGCGAACATGGCTTAGGCGAGCTGTAGCTTCTGCTTGAGTCTTCGATATCAGCCTCTTGGCTTGATTCACTGGCGGGCTGATGTAAGCTCTAAGCCATAGCACTGCAATCGAAAGTCCGAGAATTGAACAATAGCAAAGGGACACCAATAACCGCCGCACATTCACCTCGTCACTAGGGGCTGTTGAGACTATTATATCGTGTCGCGGCTACCATGTAGTAGGGTTAAATTTAGATTCAAGAGGCGTGTGACGGAAACACGAGGTTTCCGTCGGAGGGTTTAGTGGCTGAGGCCACCAACAGCATTTACGATGGAACCAAGTTCTTGCTTTTGCTCAGTGTTCAGAAATGAGCTTTGTTCGTAAAGGCTAAGAATGGAGTTTCTCGCATTCGATGTGATGTTCTTGTACTCGTCTTCATCGAGCTCGTGAAATTTTTCCATGAGCTTCGTAAAGACTTCGCCGCGGTCAATATCGGCACCAGTAGACCATTTGCCTTTACGCAAGGCATTGGTCGAAAGGGCCACGATGCGACTAAATCTGGCACCGTTGGTGCCAGAACGACGCGACTTACCTGCACGCCCCTTTGACTTTAGGCGAGTTAACAGTTCATCATAAGAAAAGGCAAAACTTGATTCGACTTCCTTCACGCCGAGTGGCGTATCTTGTACGGAAGTCCAGACGATATTAAGCGTGTCACCAGGACGCAACTCAACGGATGCCATGACGATCCCCTATCTGAAAATGTGTCTATATAATCCCATTAGATGCAATAAGGTCGCTCCTCTTGGTGTTGTTCCCTAACACGGAGGCTTTCACTAAAAACATCTTTTATCCAATCAGAAAGTTTCATATTAAAGAATCTGTTTTATGTCAAATTAATTCCTAGGGTTCCTTTTAAAAGATTTATAATAATATTTGGCGTTTTTAATCGAATTGGCATATGTTGAAATTTCTGGAAAAGCGATAACAGATAGGGCGTAGCGGTGATATTTTCGAGTCGGCCAGCAACTAGCAAAACACTCAAGCAAGGGCGTGTGGGTCTTGGGCTCATTCTCATGTCTATGCTATTCATGCGCTTAGTTTGGATGGACTTGAGAACCTACTCCGTCACTGCCGACCCCAAGGCTGTGGCTGTTCTGGAAAACACCGCTTCAGCCACTTGTACGCTTCAAGACAAGACTGTCATCTACCCGCAGCACATTGTGCCTCGCCAACATCTTTCAGAGTGGGCAGATTCTCATCTGTATCGCCTCTTTCTTATGGCTAGCTGTGAAAGCGGTTTGCTTAATGTTAGATCTTATGTGCGGATGAACCAGGGGCTGCTTGTTCTCTGCGTTGTGCTTTGTGTTTTCATCAGTCGATTTTTTACCAAGAGCTGGTTGCTCTGTATTACCACCGCAGCAGTTCTAATGAGCCGGGGGCGTTTGATCAGTGCTAATGGAGATATTTCAGGCCAGGCGATGATGACTGCACTGGTCACCCTTTGGGTCGCTGTTGCGTGCCACTGGCTGCGATCAGGCTCTCGATGGAGCCGAAACTTCGTACTTGTATTTCCACTGGCTCTGACTTGGGTTGACTTCAGTCTAGGCTTTATCGGTATGGCTGTTGTTTTGGCCTATGGAACTCTATATCTGATTCGTCGCTGGATGACGATTCCGCTCTTCCAAAAGTTGCGCTGGGATCTATCCCAAAGCCGGCGTTTAGCGACTTGCCCACCCCAAGTTCAGCCGGACCCCAATCCAGGGTCATTGACCAGTGTGCTGCGCTCACTTCTTGGCTGGCGTGAGCCACTGGAATGGGGGTATCGACCGCTGCAGCTCCGTTATGAAGCAGGCTCACTTCTACGCTCGTTGGATGTTCCGTTTGTACTTTGGTTGCAGCATAAAAGGCAGTGGAAGCCTCTTATTCTTACCTTTGGGGTTGGCGGCCTTGTCCAGCTGGCTTACGTGGTTTTTACACTGAGCCACCATCGCGAAATCTGGTGGCTTCAGTCATGGTTTGCGCTCAAGCCGTGGTTCGACGGGTTCTTTATGTCGGTAGACCTTGATATCGCTGCTAGCTTTTGCATTCTAGGGCTTTGCCTTCTATTTAGTCCTGTGTGGGGCTTGACGAGCTTTTGGGAAGCTACATGGCTGCTTTTTTGGACTCTGGGTCTAGCTGCTATAGGGGCTTACGTGTGGGATTCATTCACTTGGCAAATTGCTGGTGTTGGGGCTCACATGGGAAAGGCTGGTGAAATACTTCTCTGGTTCGAGCCTCTGTTGATAACATTCGCCTTAGTTGGGATTTATCACCTGATGCGGGCTGTTGATCAAAAGCTGCGTTCTTTATAGAGTTGGACGCAAAATTGTTAATAGCTAATCAATCTCTCCTGCTCCAAGGGTTGGAGCTCATTGGTATTGTTACATCCTCTTAAGGTGTAAAAAACACATGGAAAACGTATATATTTTAGAGATAAATAAAAATTTTATTAGATAATTCTATATTTTGATTTTTAGTTTTGACCTAAATTTGGCGCTGACCTTCCGCAAAAAATCCTAGATTGTGGCCACCTGAGAACTTACGAGCAACACTGAGCAAAACTCTATATTTTAGTAATTTCTAAAACTATTATTTAATATTATCCAATCAAAAATTGTCACTTAACCTAAAGAGTGATGGGGGTTCGTCGATGGATTTCTTGTCTTTGGAACAACTCTAGATATACTCATCCTACTTGGAGGCCGTAATGGGTTTACGAATTAAAACAAACGTTACATCGCTTAATGCGCAACGAAGACTAGGTGAAACCACTAGTCGTATGCAATCCGACATGGAAAAGTTGTCGAGTGGCTTTCGCATTAATAAGTCGGCAGATGATGCTGCTGGACTTGCTATCTCAGAAACCATGACCGGGCAAATCCGATCCCTAGGCCAAGCTAAGCGAAATGCGAATGATGGTATTTCCCTTATACAGGTAGCTGAAGGAGGGATGAACGAGATATCAAATATACTCATCCGAATGCGAGAACTGGCGACCCAATCAGCATCGGATACCATAGGCAATACCGAGCGATCCTACACCAATAAGGAATACAATGAGCTTGTCGATGAGATCGATCGAATCATCAACACCACTGAGTTCAATGGTCGGCAGTTGCTAAGCGGTGCTGACGGAGCCGGTGCCGAAGAGCTTGTTGTCCATATTGGGGCCGGTGATGGCAAAACAGAAAACACAGACACAGTTGCTATAAACATAGATGATATCCAGCTTAGCTCTGAGGAGGTCTTAGGGCTGGCGAAGGGGGCAGAGATCGGCCCTGAAGAGGTCGATGGAGATTTCGAACGGGAAACTGCCGCGGAGAAGCTTGAGATTCTCGATAGTGCGATCCAGAAAGTTGCTGGGAATCGAGCGATACTTGGTGCTAAGCAGAGCCGACTCACCTCATCGATCACCAATCTCGGTGTTCAGATCGAGAATCTATCATCGAGTCGCTCGCGAATTCGTGATGTGGACTTCGCGTCACAAACTGCTGAGTTCTCTCAAAATCGAATTCTAGCCCAGGCAGGAACGTCAGTACTAGCTCAGGCTGGATCTATACCAGAATTAGCAATCGGCCTTCTACGATAGAAGCTGATGTAATGTTTGTTTGGGTGAGGCTTCTTTTTGAAACCTCACCTAGTCCTGTCACTCGGTTTAGGATTGTCATAGGCGCCTAAAAAAGTTTAAGTTTTCATGGTACCATGATCCTAGTGTTTCAACCGGCAGGAGAAAGATGATGTTGAATAAAGGACTCCCTGTCCTTCTTGCCATAAGCCTTGGCGCTTGTGTCACCCCAAACCTTGAACCTCAGATGCCCGAAGGCTACGAAAAGCCAGTCTCAAAGACACCGCAAAAACAACCAGGGGCAGAATTAGAAGCTGAGCCTATGGCTCAACAAGTGCCTGCTGTCGACTGTCATCCACTCACCGGTCCCCTTGCTGATCTACCTGCTTTTGTCGCGGAAAAATCTGTGATGATTGGTGAGTTTCTTAAAACATGCAATATGCCAGACGGCACTCCTGGTTATGTGAAAGGGTCTCCCTGGACTGCCATGGGTTTCCCATGCTCCGGAGGGCGAGGGGTTGTTGATTGGAAAGGCAGTGCCTACATGCCTAAGTTGATCATCTTCAACTTCAAGAATTCATGTCCCATGCGCTACACTGATCAGCGACAGCTAGAAGAGGACCTCAAACAATTGATAGAGTTCCCTGAAGAATCTCGTTTGATTGCCTACTATCCCTTCTCTGTCGTTTACTGGGAAGTGGTGGGATTCCGCGATGCCGACGTCGGTTTTAGAATGGAGCTTTTTTCAGGGCCAGCGCGCAAAGAAGTTTGGCCACGGTTCCAAGCTTACAAGCCGATTCCTGTAAAATTATTCGGGCGAGAAAATGCATTAGTTAAAACTGAGCACTTCTACGAAGTCGATGGATCAATCACCAAGGATGGTGAGGAAGATTTTATTTTTAAGGTGGAGCGGGTTAAAGTCCTCAGCGAAGAGGAGGTGGAAAATGTCAAGCGGCGGTGTGAAGGCCTTAAGCCTCGTCGTAATTGCCAGCAACTTTTCCGAACCTAAGCGATAGCTCTTATCGAATACTCGTCGCGGGCGACCCTTGGCTTGGGGCGGGGGGCTGCTCCGGAGCAATCACAGGCAGATTGCCTGCATTTCCCTGACTCTCCCCGGATTCATTGGCCGGGGGTGGTTCACTTGTCGTACTCGACACAACATTATTGCGAGCGAGATTGCGGTTTGATTCAATCCTCTTGCGAAGCTGGGCTAGGCCACGCCTGATCACGGGGTCTTCGGGGGCTAGCTCACCAGCACGAAGCCAGGATTTTTCTGCCAATTGCAGGTTCCCCAATCGGATCAGGATAGAGCCTTTCATCTTGTAAAGTCTTGAGCTATTCGGGTAGAACGCAAGTAGATTGTTTACTTCAATGAGCGCATACTCATACTGATGCTTCTTGTATAGCTTACCCACTTTCGCAAGACCCACTGTGTAGCTCGGTGCCTGTCGAGGGCCTTCTTTCTCAGAAACACCAAAGGCCTTGTCCAATAGCGCTCGTTCTTCTTCCGTCTGAGCATCCAACTGAGGAAACTGAGAGGTTAACTCGCGATCGGTGAGCTGGGGATTGCGTACCTTAGGTTCTTCCACCAAACTTTCTTTGCTCTGTGCCAGCGGTACAGCAACATCATAGTCAGTCGCTGCTCTTGGGATCTCGATCACATATTCCGTGTCACCTGATATTGTTCGAATGACGAACTTATCCTCTTTGCCATTGGTGCCGAGTGGTTCTGTTTCTAGGTAAAAAGGATAGGAGATAGTACCTTGAACCATCTCCTGATAGGGAGTGCTAGCTGGGCTATCAGGGCTGCTTTGACAAGCTACCATCGAAGCGATCAACGACAAGAACGCCAGTGTTTTAGAAACTATAGGAAAGGATAACATCACCCCCGGCTCCTCCATCTGTTTTAACAAATTCGTTATTGATTAAGATATTGGCATTGGTTACATAGAAAGCGGAGCTGCTGACCACAAACTTTTTGCCAAGGAATAGGTCAACCCCAAAACGCGCTGCGGGCGCGATATATCCGGTCGCCAAGTGTAGGCCGATGGCAGTATTAACACCCCATCGAATGCGATCATAGTTTTCAACCTTGGCCAGGAAGTTGTGGCTGTAGATACCGAATAGCCCGAGTGCGGTGGTGAATGGTGTCGGCGTCACTTCAGTGACCGTTTCAGTTGTATCTGTTTCGGTAAAGCCATCAGGGGTTGTTGATGGATATTCGCTAAGCAGAGCAGAGGTGGATATATTTAAGCTAGCCAGAAGTCCGAATTCACTGCGGCGATTATTGAACTTTTCTGTACCACGGAGGTGAAGCGATAGCATGCTTGACTCTCGTGCTCCACTCACAACGTTGGGAATGCTAGCTCCCCCAAAGCCCACTAGATAACGCCACTCGGGAACATACTCATCGCTAGCCCGAGCCTTGATGACCTGGCTATAGTCGACGGCAAGTTTCTGGAATCGGCTGCGAATTGTTTCGCTGTTGTAGGTGCGCGCCCAGGTTAGCTCTTTCGTTTCAGTGTTAAAGACTTGAAAGGCCATGACCATGTGGGTGGTGTGGTAGACCAAAATGATGTCCATAAAGTAGTCAATGCCAAGCTGCTCCGCGGCCCGATTCATTTCACCAACGTTTGTGTGAGGCGAGGTAATGAGAATTTGTTTGTCTGCGATGCGAGAGGTCTTGCTTTTGCATGGTAGGCAGCTAATCAAACGAATTCTTGAGTTTTCCCGTATACGTTCAGCGACGAGAAGTTCCACATAGTTGCCGTAGGATCTGGGTAGGGTGTCGCTGACCATTGCTTTACGGATCGAGAGGTTTTTGAGGTCTTTGATTTGACCGGTCTTCACATCATGACCGAATTCAGCGAGAAGCTCCTCTAGCACCTCATGAAAGCGCCGCACCGTGGGAGCATCAGCAGTAGGTTGAGGTATGTCGTACTCTTCTGCTCCTTGCTGCTCGTCAATTACGGCGTCGGTTGCGGCACCAGTTGGCGATGACTGGCCGAAGAGTGAGGAGCTTAGGGCGCCTAGCATCATGGTTGATATGATTCGTTTCATGGTGTCCTCACGACAATTAGATTCGAACCTTCGATCGGCACCACAGTGTTAAGCTTAATGGAATGATGCGGCATTGATTGCCTAGGTGAGTGATGTCTTGTTGGAGGGCTTGTTACTCGAACTCGCTAGCGGGCCGTTCAGCCTTTGGTTTGGCTTTTGAACCCAAAGGATCTTGAATAGGATTTAACCGCCTTGCAAAGTACATTTCCGAAATTTCAATGTATCGTTGCCGGAGGTAAGGGAAGTATCTTTCTTGTTGAAAGGCTTGATCCAGGGTGGATGCTAAGATCCAAAGCGCTTTCATCTCTTTGTGAAAACCACTCAGCCGCTCTTTGATAGACTTTCCCATGGCATCCGATTTGAGCTTGCTATCGACGACCATCATCGAAAAGTAAAAGCACCAGTGATATCGTATGCGATTCTGATTTACATCGGCGAAGATCTTTTCTTTTGCAACCAGTAAGCCAGACTCATTGAAAGTCTCTTGGGTGATAGCAAAAATCTCGTTTCGGCAGCGAATCAGTTCTTCCTCTGGTGGCTTCTTGGCTGTCATCACCATCGCTTTTAGTGTCCAGGGCTTCATGTCTTCGGGGTGGATAATTTCGCCGTCATTATTTGCACCAGAGGTGACTGTCTCGGTGATGTCCTCTAGCAAGGGATCAGCTTCTTCAGCGGCATCAAGGTCTTCAAAGGAGGGCTCTTCAGGAGGTGGCGACTCCTGGCTGGAGCAGGCCGAGAGCGAAGATATTACGAATATTATGCTAATACCACAAGCCCATGCCAATGGCCGTATATGCGAAAAGCTTTGCCTCCCCCGATTGGAGGCCGACAGTAACATCCATGCTAATCGTCTTGCCATATATCCTGCCATAGGTTAACTCTGTCCACACACCAGGGATATCGATGGTAAGCCCTTCGTTGCTCAGCTCACCCTCCCCAGGACTAAGGTCCTCGCTGACAGTTCCATATCGGCTCAAGGCTGCGATTCCAAACGACCAACGCCAAGAATTTTGTATGGCGTCATCCGTGTTTTTTGTGGCATCTTTTTCATCCGATGATTTTTTAAGAGTACTCTTGGAATTTTTGATCCAAGCTAAACTTAAACTTGGGCCCCAATATAAGAAGCTAAATCTTCCGTTCTGAGATCGGTAGGTTCCACTGCCATTCATAGGAGCCATACGAAAGCCTAGCCAAAAACTTGTTTTTTTGTAATCTTCTTGATCACCTAGGCGAATATCCAGATTGAACAAGAGGCCAGGCTCGACAATGTATTGATCACGAAATTCGCCAAAGGTTTTCGCATAAGGAATCATGAAACTCACCGAGCTGTGAATTCGGCCAGGGCGGGTTTCCTGGGTCATCTCAATAATCGGGCTTTCGGGCTTTGGAGCTCCTTTTTTCTTAAACTTCTCAGGCTCTCGCTTGCGGCGTCGCATGCGCTTGCGCTTGAGATCTTTTTTGAGGTCATCGATGGTAGGGTGAGGGGGAACAATTTTAGGGGGGGGCGAAGGTGGTAGGATTTTCTTCGTCTGAGCGCTAGCACTTCTCCCTGTAAACGCAACGGGCCCCAAGAGAATTGCAAGGGGAACGAGCCATGCTATTGTCATGTCTACCTCTTCTATTATCGTCGCATCTATTCAGGTAATCACAAAAAAACAAAATCAGCCAGACTTTCCTTTGAGCTCAGGGACTCCCCGTTTAGGCAACTTATGCCGATTTCTCCTTACCTAGATCCTTTTAAACTAGCTATAGACTTGCCCACCTTGACACGAAGCGTAAGAGGTTTTGCTGTGACGAGAGATAAGTCCAAACGACGATCCTTATATGACTACGAGCAGCCCTTCGATCTTTTTGAAGAGTTCGAAAAAGGTGCTGGAGCGGAACGACTGCGTGCTCCTCAAAAAGTTCGAACCCGACCTAATCTAAAAATCTATCTTTTGGCTCTTTCCTTTATAGGAACGGTGATCACGGGCTTTGGGTTTTTGGGTTTTGTTAATAAACCTTCTCCCAAGAAGCCGTTTGTTTTGGTCGAGGTGCGGGCGATTTCGGAATCGGGCAACCCTATTGCAGGGGCTGATGTTTTTCTTGAGGACAAAAAATTCGGAGTCACTGACAGCTTTGGTGAGTGGCGTCGCTATCTAAGGTTTAGAGTAGGCAAGCAGCTAGATATTCGTATTCGCAAGCAAATGGAAAATGGCATCATTCAAGCTTATAAGCAGGTTCAGGTTCCGGTGCCAAAAGGCCCCGAGGATGAGACCGAATTTAAGATGACCTTGGAACTAAAATCTGAAAATCAGCAAGCAGCAGCAATGCAGACAGGACCAAAAGAAAGGGCGATCCAAGAGCCTAGCCGAATTTCCCAGGCTGATAATGAAGCAATCAATGAACCACGTGAGCAAATCCAAATTTTGGGTGATCAAGCGCGAAAGTCAATGGAATACACTGATACCAAACGTCTTAGTAGTATTGATATTCGATTGACACCATTCAAAAGCCGCTATGGAACACTTATGGAAGCTCATCAATCCCGCGTTCTGGGGGTGAAAGTCGTGCCAGAGATGATTGCCTTGGCGGCTGAAGAGGGGCTTCGAATTCAGAAGAATGCTAGTTGGAAATACGATATTCAGTATGTGGCTCATCAGGGCCAGGTTGGGTTTATTAAGGGCACTTTGCGCTGGCTCGATGGCAATCAAACTCGCGAACGATCTTTCCTTCAAAATTTCTCGAAAACCATTTTGGAAACGGCAGATAATCTTTTAAGGCTCGCAAAGCTTCACGTCAATCGCCCCTATCTAGCCTACCAGCATGGTAAGGAGTGGCACATAGCGCAAGAGGGCCTTATCAAGTACTGGAAGGTGCGCCATGGGCTGCAACTCATGAATCGCGATCGACAAATTTTCACGATTAAAAGAAGAGGTATTACTGCATTGCTCGGTGCTGGAAAGCCATGTCCTTCTGGTAAAAGTTCTTGCCTGCTTTGGACTCCCTCGACCCGAGAACGACCTCCTCACGGTGGCTGGGCTCTCCAAAGACTTCGCTTCCAAGGAGGTTTTCCCAAGGGAGGCGAAGTCTATATTAACGGCTTCCAAGCCTTTCCGGGTCAATCTGGCGATTTTGAGTTCTGGGGCAAGCCAGGTGTCACTCATCGCCTCACCCTTCTAACAGGAAATTCTATCTACTTCAGGACCCGGGTGGTGCCGTCAAGCGAGCAGGGTTTGGAGGTTAAGCTTCCAACTCGTATTGCCCGTCGCTGATCACAGTTGCTTGGCCCTACATATCTGTAGCCTTCTCTAAAATTTGAGTAAAGATCTGCAAAGGTGTTGGCAGCCAGCTATAAGTGGCTGTGGTAGTTTGGACCCTCTTTAAGTCGGTCTTCCATTAAGGGCTTGAACATGGCAAACGTCATTCTAATTACTGGCAAACTTCATCCTGAAGCTATCGAGGCATTCCAGAAGGATAGTAGCCTTGAGCTTATCTATAAACCTGATTGCAAATTTGACCAATTTAAGACTGATCTAGCGCGGGCCCAGGTGCTCGTGACCCGGAGCGAGACGGCTATTGATCGACACTTGATCGATCATGCCCCCGAACTTAAAATCGTCGCGCGGGCTGCTGTAGGTGTGGGTAACATCGACCTGGACTATGCCACCGAAAAGGGGATTCTCGTGATGAATACCCCTGGTAAGAACACAAACTCGGCGGCGGAGCTCACACTTGGTTTGATTCTTGGTATGCTCCGTCATATCCCTGAGTCTCACAATCATATGAAGCAGGGTGGATGGGATCGTCATCGTTTTACCGGGCGGGAATTACGGGGCAAGAAAGTAGGGATTGTGGGCCTTGGTAATGTCGGTCATCGGGTTGCGAAATTCTGTCGGGGCTTCGATGCCGAAGTCTTTGCTTACGATCCATATATCTCACCAGCAGTGTTTCAAAAAAACAGTGTTGAACAAGTAAAAAACCTGCAAGAACTTGCTCGCAGGGTTGATATTCTTACCGTACATGTTCCCAAAAACAAAGAAACTACGGGCATGGTCGATGGCGAGGTTCTTGGAGCGTTGGGCCCTGAAGGCTACTTTGTGAATGCAGCCCGTGGTGGTGTGGCTGACGAGCAGGAGCTTTTGAAAGCCATTCAAGAAGGTGTGATCGCGGGCGCTGCTCTTGATACCTTCGACAACGAACCAGACCCCTTAGGTGAGTTGGTTCGTCATGAAAAAGTCTGGGTCAGCCCTCACATTGGAGCATCCACGCTAGAAGCGCAACTGGCCATTGGCAAAACCGTTGTCGAGCAAGTGAAAAAGGCCTTAGAAGGTGCCGTAGTTGACTATCATGTAAATCTTCCGGATATCGGTGTCATCGATAGCCCGGTGATTAAAAGTTACTCCACTCTTGCCGAGAAATTGGGCTCTATGGTCGGTCAGATTATCGATTTTAATCCCAGCCACGTTCGGTTTAAGTACCGTGGCGATATCGCAGAGATGGATAATTCGCTGATCAAGCTTAGCTTTATGAAAGGCTATGCAAGCCAGGTGGTGGATGGCTTTGTCTCCTTTGTTAATGCTAGTAACGAGTTTGATAAGCTGGGTATTCAATGCGACGAGGATGCTGACCCAGACTTTAGTAGCTACCGTTCCGCACTGAAAGTTCAAATTACGGGCACAGGGAATCAATCATTGACCATTGGAGGGGTTGTTTTCGAGAATCGGCACCTACGGCTGACTCTTGTTGATGACTTTTACTTTGAGGTAGAGCCACGTGGACATATGATATTAGTCGAGAACGAAGATAAGCCTGGTGTTATCGGAGATATCGGCCATCGCCTCGCTGGAGCGAACATCAATATCAGTTCGTTCAATCTTGCCCGTAACACCCAGGGTGGAAAGGCGATGGCCTTGCTTGGAATTGATAGCTCTCTGAGCTTGCCGCAGCTCAAAGACATCAAAGCGATCAAGTACGTCACCAAAGTTAAGGCGATTCGTCTGTGAGCCAAATCCCATACCGTAAGCCTCTCACCAGAGCAGGCTATCAAAGACTCGCTGAAGAGCATCGCCAGCTCCTTGAAGAGGAGCGACCTAAGGTGGTGGATGGAGTTGCAACTGCTGCTGCTGAAGGAGATCGCTCCGAGAACGCTGAGTATATCTACGGCAAGAAGCGCCTGAGAGAGATCGACAAGCGATTGCGTTACCTGACGAGTCTCATCGACGAAGCTCAGGTGGTTGATCCTGAAAATATTCGTAGTGATCGCATTGAGTTTGGGGCTACAGTGACCATAGTCGATGAGGAGGGTTTGGAGAAAACCTGGTCTATCGTTGGGATGGGGGAAGCTGATGCCTCGCGGGGTACAATTTCCTGGCAGTCTCCATTAGCTAAGGCTCTTCATCAGAAAAAAGTAGGTGACTTTATCATTTTAAAAAGGCCTGCTGGTGAGATGGAGTATGAAGTTCTCGCTATAGAATATCGCCGAATCACCTAGTTCTCTAGCTATTCGATTAGGTGCACCATGATTAGCAAGCTATCATGGTGTGCTGCTGGCTGATTCGTTGATCGTTTCCAGAAAAATCTCAATATCAACCATATCACCTAGGATGACGCCGCCAGAGTCGAGGCTCTTGTTCCATGTGATCTCGAAGTCCTTGCGATTGAGTTTAGCATTCGCCTCAAAGCCTGCTTTGGTGGTACCCCATGGGTCCGCGACTTGACCAAGGTAGCTTACAGTTACTTCAATGGGCTTTGTCACACCTCGCATCGTTAGGTGGCCGATGACTTTCATCCTATTTTCACCAGCGTCTTCAACACGCTTGCTGCTAAATAAGATCTTCGGGTGTTTTTCTACCCAGAAAAAATCGGCACTCCGTAGATGATTGTCTCTTTTCTCGTGATCGGTGCTGATTGATGAGGCATCTATTTCCAATGTGAATTTTGATTTCTTCACATTCTCTGGAAAATATTGAATGTTTCCCGAAAAACTCTTAAATTGTCCCGTTACTTTTGCGAACAAATGACGAATTTTGAAGTTGATTGATGAATGAGCGCGATCGATTTTATGAACATCGGCTTGTATTCCGTTACTATAGAACATAGTAAGGGCCATAAGAGGCACGAGTAGCTTTATCATGAGTCTTGTTCCTCCACTGTGTGATTTAAAAAACGAGGGCTAGAAATCCAGCCAAAGAGAGGCGACTGACAGAATCTGTATCTTGGTCATCACTTTGTAGATCATAGCCTAACTCCATACCATATCGTGTGCGTCCTCGACCAAGCCATTGGCTACGTATCTCTTGTTGCCAGTTCAGCTGATGGGTTCTAATATTCGTTTTCAGATTGGCAACGGGGTCATCAATGCTGCGGTAGATCATATTGATTCCTAGGGTTTGCTGTCGACCAAATTGCCGTTGCCAATCGATACTGGCAAGCTGTTCTTGATATGCTCCCGAGGAGGATTGAACGTCGAAACGTGCGGTTTGTACGCTAGCAGTGAAGCGATTGCGACGATGTTGATGGTCCCAACTCCCTTGAATCACTTCGGTTTCAATCGCTAATGCATCTTCATTGACTCTGCTACTTGAGATTCCATCGAATAGCGTTTGGTTGTTATTAAACTCACGATCATAGCGAAGACTTAGGTTTTGTAATCGACTTAGGCTTAGTTGCAATCGAGCAAACCCAACCAAGAGGGTTTGATCCTCGATCTCGGTCGTCTTGGTTGTAATCTGAGATAGTTGCCATTCACTTTGTAATCGTCGGGTCCACTGTTGGACGCCGCCGAGCAATGGCCCAGAGAATTCGCTTGTTCCTGCATCAGGTATTTCCGCCGCGCCTATCTGATAGCCGGCAACCCAAGACCAACGCTTGTTTGCTTGCCACCTTACCCTAGCAGCACTTGATCGACTTTGAAGTTCTACTTCAAAAGGATCTTGATTCACGGCTGTCTGGTCTTCTGCTATGATCTTGCCGAGCCTCTGATCTAACTCGATGTTTATAGTAGAGGACACACCGATGACGAGAGCACCATACAGTTCGCTGAGACTCTGCTTGATATCTGGGGCGTCCCGTTCATCTGTGCCGTTGGTTTCCTGCTGATTCCAGATACCTCCAATACCAATTGTGGATCGTTGCCCGAATTGATACTGAGTGAAGGCATCGGCAGCAGTGCCTTGACGTTCTGCCGTCACGTCTTGACTAAGTTCAGCATCCAGTTGATTGTTTTCTTGGGCTTTTGTGAATTGATCACTCAGATCTAGAAAGCCGAGGGTTTCAAACGATTCCCACTGGCCACTAAGATTGGCTTGCGCTTGCCAGCGCTTTCCTGCAACTGTCCAGCCTTGGGCGACGCTCGCGATTTCTGAGTCACGTTCGTTTTCGGTGATGTATTGCAGGGTCAGGCCTCCCTGAGACCGGGTGCGACCAGGAGAAAGCCAGGATAACTGTGACTGAAGTGCCTGAAATGTTTGCTCGGTCGTGTCATCGGCTTCCCGGCTTTCGATGCTGGTTTGCGTGAGGCTTAGCCTCTGCTCGCTTTGCCATTGGGTCACAGCGTGTGACGGGTATCCAATTAGGCAAGCTACTAAGAACAGAAAAATCGTCCAGGTCATGAGTATCCTGCAAAAGAAAAAGATTGCTAAGGGTATTATATCCCGATAGCAACGAGCTAGCTAAGCTTTATAAATAACTTAGGAAAACTAGGAGTATCAGAAAAAAAAAGGATGATGTCACCTGTTTCATACTAGGTGCACTAGTGAATTGGATCACTTAAACGTGACGAACTTGTGCGGTGTCGAAACTTGGAGGTGGCGTCAACCCGAGGACGCTTCGTAAATTCAGTGATTTAGGGGCAGTTGACTCTTGGCATCAAGCTTGCGAATAGCTTACATAAAAGTGATCACAAAATACCCCAACTCACCTCGATCACTTTTTTTGGTGTAATCCTACTTTGTAGTCGAGTGTAAGCCTACAGATGTTCATTCAAAAGCCAGAGGATCTCTATCCTCTGGCTTTCGTTCTTTTTCCCCTAGCAGGCAGAGATGTTCATGGCTCTAAACAACTTCGATCTCCCGTAAATTACCATAATGATATCGTCTGATTGAATTTTTTGCTCATTTTTCTCAAGTTTCCTACCGATAGCGAAAATGTCGAAGAGTAAAAGGAGTCTGTCATCACAAAGCTGCTTAATAATCGGTTAAGCTCACTTTTTCTTAGCATTGGGTGTCTTGTTGGATGCTCGATCCATATTGGTAACCCCAATGACTTTGACGGCAAGGAGTCAAAGGCTAAGCCAGAAGTGTCTGTTATACTCGCTAGCCAACCTTTGGAAGCTGGCGACGAACTGCTGCTTTATGTTGAATCTGTGGATGTCGAAGGCGATGGTAATCGTTCCTACAACTTCCCCGTTGAAGACGGTCTTGAAACATCCATTCGATCGGACAATAACTGGTTGAGCGGGATTATTGCGAATCAGCAAATTAGTAACGGATCATATCACACCATTACGTTGAATTTCAAAAAAGAGGCGGCCGGCATTGTGAAGCAAGGAGAAAACTCCATTGTGGTGAATCATGATAGCGGTACTTTTTCGTATCCCATTGCTGCTCCTTTTACAATTGAAGATGGCAAATCTGCTCTCGTTTACCTCAAGTTTGAAGAGTCTGAAGGTTTGGTGGCTAACGAAGGTAGTACAGGTATCGAGTCCTATACCCTTAAGAATGGCTTTCGGCCTGGAGAAGTAAGTATCAATAAATCAGATGCCCTCGTTGTGGGAATCGTTCCGGAGCAAGCGGTTGCGACTCCTTTGATTACCAATGGAATACTATTTCACTACGATAGCACAAAGGTCGATTCCCTCTTCCTGGATGAAAACTGCCAGATTCCAGCCAATGTCGAGGGTCAAGGGATTGGATGTTGGCAAGACATATCAGGCAACGGCTTTCATTTGACTCAGCCGCAAACCAATCGCCGACCCACAATTGCGATGAATCAATTTCAAAGCCGCATCGGAATCGCCTTTGACGGCAACGACAATCGGTTTGAAAGAGATATGCTGATCGATCCTGTATCATCGCATACGGTTGTGATTGTCGCTCGCTTCAATCAAGTGAACGACGATCAAAGATTCTTCAGTCTCGGTAAAACTGACCGCAATGAGTTCGCTTCATTGGGAGTCGAAAACGGTCAGACAATTTATACTTTCAGAAGAAATGAACTGGTGTATAATCCTACTCCTGTCGAGGAGCCTTTGGTCTTCGTTGCCAGTTATGATGGATCTGATACTGCAAGTGGAATCTCGCGACAACTGTTTAGTAACGGTATCGTTCAAGTACCGTCTTCAAATAATGACCTGGGTGGTATCCTGAACATCGCTGATGATGTCCGACTCTTTATTGGTGCTTCTCATGATGGAGATCGACTCGATGGATCTCTGCTTGAAGTGATTTTCTACAATAGAGCCCTGAGTTCCACCGAACTGAGCCAGGTTCATCAGTTTTTGAATGAAAAGTATCAGCTCGTCAAGGCTCAATAGGTTTAGCCTCGAAACGAGCATTGCCATTGAACTTTGCCAAATTGCCCCTCGGCGTTTGCCACAGCAATAGCTATTCCCGTAAGTGTACCTGTAACAGTTTTTGTCCACGGGTTGGCAGCAATGTATCGGTCAGCACCGGCACTGTTTTTCGAAGTGAGAATAGAAAAGTGAGGTTCATAATACGGGTGAACCCAGAGGCTGCCGTATTTCATAAGTCCTTTAATCCTATTTGGAAACTTGTCTTTGAGCTGCTGCGATGGTGACTTGCTATATGGGCTGCGAAATCCATGAAGTGCATTGATCATGTCGAGATGTATCCTGTCGACAGAAGCATTCGGCTTTGTTTCCAGAAATAGCCAACCGTCTTTAGTTAGTTTCCAATGACTAATTGTGATTTGAATGGGTTTTTGGTTCTTGCAAATTGACTCAATATAGCCTGTGATATCAGCTCGCTTCTTTTTCTGAAAGCGAGTCATGTAAATCGTAATGTGGGGTCTTAGATTGGAGCTGATGGTCTGAAAACCTTTAACTTGAAGCTGACTTTTAGCCTGATTCACAGCTAGCTGTATTGGGTCTGATACCAAAAAATGAATGTTGAGCTTTTCCGCGCTGAATGCATCCACTAGGGGCATAAGAAGGCTTGAAATTACAGCCTTGATCAAGATAGACCTCATCATAAGTCGCTAGAATCCACTTTTATCTTTGTAGCGGTTGACTATGTTTTCAATACCCTTGTTCTTTTGCATTTGGTGGATAGCCTCCCAGACTTTTTGTGCAAGTTGAGGGCGCCGCTCGATAAATGAATTACTGAAGACCATAAAATAGGGCTTCAAAGGTGCTATGGGGGGCTGATGGATCGTTACTGGTGTGTCAAGTCGCTTGCCCGTCTCTAGATGGCCAGCAATCGCCTGAATACGTCCTAGCTTTAGTTTTCGAGAGAGAGTTTCGTAGTCTCGGCTTTCATCGACTTTAATACCGCGTTTCCTCAGCCATTTCACAATTGAGAAGTTTTTTATTGCTCCGATGGTGAGGTTTTTCATAGAGTCTAAGTTGCCGTTCCAGGGGATACTTATGTCCTTCTTGCCATAAAAGTAGAAGCCAGATAAGTCGACCGCATATTTAGGATCAGGAAGCTGTTCTTGCTTGGGGGGATATGCGTAAAGTTTCTCTCGATCTTTGTTATAGCTAATAGCCATATAGGCATCAGAAATACCAGCTTGGAGGTACTTCATGCACCGTACATAGGGAAAGCGTATTATTTTATATTTGAAATCGAGTTCATTACTGAGTTCTTTTAGAATATCAATATAGACACCAGGAAAAGGCCCCCCCTCAGTGCCTGGTTCGTTTAGAATATGAAACTCGGCTTCATCTCGTAGGCAAATTTTGATAGCTTTACTGCCCTGTGTGTGGGCTGGGATGAAGCTGAGCCACAATCCGATAAGTGCAGAACACCTCAGTAGAATGTCACCTATCTTGGGCCTCAACGCCAAGCTCCTTGAAACAGTAAGAAATCTTGCATCTCCACTAGTTTATCTCAGCTGCAGCCCGAAGGCTAGAGACGGAGATGCCTGGAAGTCCTAATGGCTTTTGGTAAAGATCCGACACGGCTAGGGCACTGAGGCTAATGAGCGAGGTATCAATATGAAGCGTTCGATCTTTTCTTCTTTGATCTTGTTGGCATCAGCTTTTTCCTGTGTGACCCCCCAGTCGAGCGATGTGCCCCAATCGGGCGAGAGGAGCTTAGTTTTGGTGGAATCATACCCGTTTGAGTCTGGCCTTGACGAGCCCGATATAGCAAAAACATCTGATGTTTGGATTGAAATGGTGAAGCAAAGCAAGGCTCAAATTGATATCATGCAGCAATACGCAAATATAATCACCAATCGCAGCCCGAGTATGGACAAGTTCCTTGCTGAGCTAAAAAAAGCCCACAAGAGAGGGGTTCGCGTTCGGATTCTACTTGGCGAACATATGATCCCGCGCAGTGAGACCATAGCTGCTTCAGTGGATCTACTGAAGTCGATACCTGGCTTTGAAGTACGGGTTACAGACCGTTGGAAAGGTAGCGATGGAATCCTTCATGCCAAATTTATGACCGTTGATCGAAGAACAGCTTATCTCGGCAGTGCGAATATGGATTGGAAAGCCCTGGATCATATCAAAGAACTCGGCTTCAAGATTCAAGAACCTCATTTGGTAAAGTCACTGCAGGCGGTCTTTGAGGATGATTGGAAGAATTTCGATAAGAAGGACAATATTGTACAAAATCTTCCCAAGAACCTATCGCAGTCAGTGGATTGCAGTTGGTCACTGAACCCATGTCAGGCATTTCTCGCGGTCTCCCCTGGGGGAATGGGTATTGATTCGTCCCAGTGGGAACTAACCTACCTCCTTGAATATATCGCTAGTGCTGAAACGACTATCGATATTGCTACATATCGATACAAGCAGATATTCTGGGGCAAGGAACGGAAGTTTCTGGAAATCGAGCATGCGCTTGAGAAGGCATTAGCCAAAGGGGTTCAGGTGCGTTTGCTTCTGGACCCAAGGCACAAACCTGAATATTTTACAAACCTTTTGGCTAGGGGGGCGGAAATCAAGACGGTGTCTTTTCCCGATCACTCCAGTGGACCGATGACATACGCGCGCCTGGTACATGCTAAATATTTAGTTGTCGACCATAAGAAGATATGGATGGGAACCTCAAATTTTAGTGGAGGGTACTTCTATTTTGGTAGAAATATAGGTATTTTTGTCGAGTCCAAGGAAATTGCTAATAAGGTTAGTCATATCTTCAAGAAATACTGGAATTCTTCTTACAGTCAAGTGGTTGAGCCATCTTCCCATGCAGCTCACTAGGTTTTTTGTCTTTCACGCAGCTGCAATTTCGATATTCCAATCAACGATATCCCTTTAGTTTTAGGCGGCTGGACCGATCCACTCAAGGACCACCTGTTTGTAAATTGTAGGATAGCCGGTGCGCAACAGTATTGTCGCAAAACTGAATACTGCCCTGATCATGATTATGGTGCTGATCACCCTATTCTTTTCTGGAATTTTCGCCTATACATCGTTTCAAAGTGAAAGCGAATTACTTGAGCAGCAGGTCAGCAAGGTGATTGGGCTGAGTGTCCAAAATTTGTCAGATATCATCTGGGATATCGATCTGGAGCGTTTGGAGAAATTGATGGATAGCCTTGCACAGCAAGAAGCTGTTCGGGCGGTTCATGTAAGAGATGTGACAGGAACCATCAATTCAATGCGTGGGGATATTGCTGAATATGAAAATCGGACTGATGGCTCAATTCTCGAAAGAAATATTATTAATGACGGCCAGGTCATTGGCAGCATCCGTGTAGCTATCGATAAGAGTGGCATCTATGATAGAATTTTCGCTACTTTGCGGCTTCTACTTTACATGACCGTTTTTAAGATTGCCATTATATGGTTCTTCATCGTTAAATTAGCGAACCGTGTGATTCGGCGACCACTGATAGCTCTCGAACATGACGTGGACGTGATCGCCAAGGGTGATTTCACCCATTCAGTAGGAAGCTCGCTTACTCGGAGCGATGAAATTGGATTGTTTGCGAAGCGTTTTGAAGAGATGCGTATATCTATTGCTGATAAGATGAAAATTATTGAGTTTCAGAACAAGTCATTGGAACGGAAAGTCAACGAGCGAACTATCGATCTTCAACGCCGCGCAAATGACCTGCGAGCTGTCTTTGATAGTAGCGATCAGGTGACTTTAATCATTGAGAGAGATCTCAACATCCTCGATGCGTCCAAGAAGGCTACAGAGCTTCTGCCAAGCCTGGGCAGCCATGGTAATCTCTTAGAAAGATTTATCTCTGCCTCAAATTTATCAGAATCGGAACAGAGTATCTTAATTTCAGTGATCAGAACGTCGCTTAACAATGACCCCATCAACTTCGATATCAACGCATCTGCTCTGCCCGTGGAACTATTGATCAATGTCGAGGGTACTAGGGTGCCGTTTCAAATGAACTGGGGTTATGTCTTAGATGCGAGCAACCAGGTCATCGAAAAGATTATTCTAACAGGAAGAGATATCAGTCTTCACAAAGATTTTGAGCAGTATCAGCAGTCCACTGAGAAACGTCTTCAAGTAATGGCCGAACTTATTGGCGTTGGAGTTGCCAAGGCGCGTCGTGATATCGACCAATATGATGGCCTAGCTCATGCTATGAAGCGGAGTATCCAAGGAGGCGAAAGCTTAGAAAAGTATCTTGGAAATCTGCATACAGCAAAGGGTAATTTTAGGATATCAGGTCTTAAAATTCTTGCGAACTCGATCCACAATTTGGAAGGAACTATAAAGAATGATAGCCAAAGTTATCAGTTAATGACGCTCGAAGGCTGTTTAGAACTTAATTCATACTATCACGAGATCCTCGAAAAGATTGAAAATGATACGGATGGAAGTCGGAATCTAGTGAACGTCATACGCGCCAGACTGGAGTCCGGAAAGGCAATTTCAAGAACTTGGTTGGAAGGAGCCTTAGAAGCCCAAGAAAGAAACTTTTGCTTTCTTTCAACATTGGAAAAAGATTTGGGGCAAATGGTTGAATCCACAGCGGCACAGCTCGGTAAGCCTGTTCCTCAAATCGAGTTCAGAATAGACGATGATACCTATGTGCCACCTGGGATTTATGATGTATTGCGAACATGTTGTCTTCATCTTTCATCCAATTCTCTAGCTCACGGTATCGAGTCTGCAGAGATTAGGCGTCAGTATCAAAAAAACCTAGAAGGTCAGATTAATCTATTTATAGGGGTTGGACGGACTCAGATTAAAATCCAATATTGGGATGACGGTCAGGGCATCGACAATCAGCTTTTCGCAGCTGATCAAGGTGGTCGGCCTCCAACGCCTGAAAAGATTCGCGACCTTATTTTCGAAAAGGGCTTTTCTTCAGCAAGTCATCTCACTGAAATATCTGGTCGAGGGATTGGAATGTCTGAGATCCGGGAACAGCTTGAGAGTATAGGGGCATCCATTGATTGCTATAACCATGAAGTAGTCAATGAGGGCCACACAGGAATCCGGTTTCTTATAAAAGTTCCATTGGTAAGCGCCGAAGAGCGAAAATCATCCTAGTTATTAATGGGATAAAAACTTATGATACTTCGTTACGCCAAAAAATACTCGTCATGCTACGATCTGTTCAATCTCCTGACTTTTTTTAACCAAGCCTTGTCTCATGGGTTTTTCTCCCCTTACTACTTTTGTTCAAGGATAGACTTTTCCATAAAAATCAACGCCGCATCACGGCTCGAAGTGACTCCAAAAAATCCTGATCGATGGCAAAATTTGGCATCATTCACCCCAGAAACCTTAGCTAGGTCATCATTGGTCAGACCCCTCCAAGGCTCGGGGAATGGCATCCTGCTTTTAAAGCTGTTGGGATGAGCTCTGGGTGTCTGGATGCACCACATTTTCTTTTCATCCTGCCAGAAAACGTAGGCAATGTTGCGAGATGGGTTGACTGTATCAATATGTTCCTCCCAAGCTACTCCGTGGGGTATTTCTAAGATTTGCCAGTTATTGATAGCTTTCTGGTGCTCTGCAACATGATTTTGAAGTTCTTTGTAGCTAGGTAGCAGCTGCTCCGCAACGAATGCTAGTTGAGTAAGAAATTCGTTTTGCGCAGTTTCGACCCCTTGTAAGAAGAGGTAATTTTGTAGATCTATACCTTTTTCTCGATTATGACAGTTGAGCATGTGAACCCGAGTGGGTAAGCCGCTAGGATCGTGGTATAGAGGAGTACCATCCACTGCATCAATACCATTATCAAGGCCATCGATTGCTAGTATGAAGCGGTCGTAAAGTCTTTTGTGAATCCATTCTTGATCGGTTGGGTTGAGAAAGCTGTAGCGTTGCTTGATAATATCTAGACCATAATGGAGGTAAACTAGCCCCGCGCTACTTAGCTGAATCCTATAGTTTTCACTAAAGCGTGTGTTAAACTCTCGTTGGTGATGGTCATATCTCTTTCGGTGGTGATCGTATGCTCCTCCAACATCGACAAGGACATCACAACTAGCCAGTATTTCGAGGTTCCGAGTTCGCTTAATGCCATGACTTTGAAATTGAGGTAAGATCTTAAGTTGGGCAATGGCAAGAACCTCATCGCAATGAAAGCGGCCATCATGTGTTCCTATAAATTTCATAGAGGTCCTGGGCTATATGGAGCATGGTAGAGAGTATTTGCTGGTAATCTTGCAATACTCTTTGTTATTTTTCTTATTCTTGATACAAGAGTCAACTTTTTTTAGGAATTCTTTTGGGTTAGTCACGCGAGACGTTTTCCTTGATAGGGCTACGTAGTATTTTGAAAGTTGAACTGCGTAGTCGAGCGCCTCAATTTTATCTTGCATTCCCATCTCCTTCGCAACTAGGAGAGCAGATGATTTTGTTGCGACAAACACATCAATTCTTTTCTGGAGTAGTTTCCTTAAATTTGATTCGATTGAGTTTGCCTCGTCGAGAGAGCGATCCTTCTGGCGTTTTTTTATGTAGTCATGGTATTCAATCGAGTATCGTAAGCCAATTTGGTGACCGAGGCGGTGCTTATCAAAGTCACTGATTTTATTTATTTTTATGCCAGACCCTTTGAGAACGATGGGGTTGTAAGAAGACACGAATAAAGGTTCTTGACCATAGTATAGAAACTTCTCACGGCTTTTCTTGTGAGAGTAGATATTGATGTCGATGAGGCCCTTTTCCATCATAACTCGCATCCGTTTAATGGGATGGAACTTAAATTTATGTGGAATCCCCATATTATCCAAGCAAGAATGAAGAACTTCCTTACCCAGACCTTTAAGCTCTGTAACCCCGTAGAAAAAAGGTGGCCACTTAGAGTCATTGATGATGATAGGCTGCTTGGAAGCATGTAGCGGCTGTGTGAAGGAGCTGAACCCCAATATCGCTAAGACAGAGCAGAATAACCTCACAAACATGCTCCTCGCTAGTGAGATAGTGACTCCCACTATTGTATCAAAATTACCATCATATGCCAGGCTATGATGACCAAAGCGAGGGCTTGCTGTCGCGGGGGCAGACTCTGCCATGGGCCGCCTAACCTGGCACTTTAGACGACTTACAATGTTTTTAGCATCTTAGTGAGGAATCCCTTGGCGCTACTGACGTCTTAAACGGAGCGGATTCCAGTATTTGAAGGACTTGTTAGAAATCATCTAAATTCCAGCTATCACCTGCCGATCCTTGCCATAGTACCTAAACTCAGGACTCTGATACATGCGGACACACAGCAGTATAGTTTTCAAATTGAATCTGGCAATGGTTGGAGCTGTTGTACTTTGCTTTGGAGTCCTCACGACACTCATTAGTTATCTAACATATCAGCAAGCGATTCAAAAACTTGAGGATGACGGTCGGTCACTCATGACGATCGCAGAACTGAGTCTGAAGGATGCGCTCTGGGACATGGATACAACAGGTACAACTGACCTGAGTAAAGCTGTTTTGCAGGATAAAAGAATTCTAGGCGTTCGTGTTCAGGATAAGACAGGTTCCGTTGAGCAGGCCATGGTTCAGGATGGTTGGCCACAGGATTTTAGATTCCTAGAGCAAATGGATCACATTATTCTTGAAAGACCTGTTGTTAAGGATGGTGAGGAAATTGGCTTAATCAAACTTGTCATCAATCGCGATATCGCCAGCAACGAATTTTGGCGATCTGTTACCACGCTGATTGTGGGAACGATTCTGTGTTTGATTTTTGCAGCAACGACAATCTACGTGATCGGAACGATCATGATCAAACGGCCCATTTCAAAGCTGCGATCAGAGACGAACACCATTGCGTCGGGCAATCTAAACTCCGATATTGATCAAAGCCGAAACGACGAGCTGGGTGATCTTGCCCGAGATTTCTCCTCGATGAGAGATTCCATTCGCCAAAAGATTGATATTATTCACGTCCAGAATGAAAAACTTGAAGAAACTGTTGAGTTGCGGACCCAACAGTTAAGAGAAGAGACAGAGAAAATCAAGACAATCTTCAATACATTAGAAGAGGGGATTTTTACCCTGTCGACTTTCGATGAAATCAATCCCAATGTGTCTAGTAGCCTTTATGGAATTTTAGATCTAAACGATCATACCCAATGGGATTTGCAGACCATCATCTTTGCCAAAACCGATATGAGCCGTGAGCAAATCAGCTACGCTCGAACTGTGATCGAAAGCTCCATCGGCGAGGCTGAGTTCACTTTTGAAGCAAATGAGCAGCTGCTTCCCCATCGATTGGAGCTTAATTACAAGGGGCGAACTCGAACGGTTGACTTCTCCTGGCGTCCGTTATGCGTCGATGGCATTGTCGAAGCCCTTGTGGTTTCTGTTAGAGACGTCTCGCTATTTGTTGAACAGGATCAAAAAATCAAAGAAAATATGAAGCAAATCAGTATCTTGAATGAATTGATCCAAGGGCAAAGTGATCGGATGATCGATTCATTGACGAAGGTTGAAACAATCTTAAGCTCGTACAAGAAGGAGCAGATGTCCGACGAGCGGGTGCGGAAGGATCTAGCAGCTCTCCACACGGTTAAAGGAAATGCTAGAACCTTTGGCTTTCATACCTTGTCGTCGCATATTCACGAGCTGGAGCATCACCTAGGGCAAAAATCTGACTATTCCGAAGTTGAACGAAAAGTCGATGAGCTAAAGCATGTGATCAATGACTACCGTATGTGGTTTCAGAAGCTGGGTCACCAAGGCTCCGCGATACCTCACGAAGATCTGAATTCAATTCGATTGCTAATGATGGAAGACAAACACTCAGAAGCTGTTGCAAAAATGGATCAACTTTTGGTCAGTCAAAGTCCAACTCACGTGGGGATAGTGATCCGAAACTTCTTTGAGGTATCTGCGAGGCAAATTGCTCATGACCTTGGCATCAAACTCCCGCATATCAGTATTGAAGGGGATGGAGGTTGTGTCGAGAGAGAACTTATTCAAGTCATTGAAGATTGTATGATCCACATGCTACGCAACTCTATGGATCATGGTATCCGGAAGTCAGGTCAAGACGAAGGAGCTATTTGGGTCAAAATTGCAGAAACTGATCGCTCGTTCGTCATTAGCCTATCCGACTCAGGTCGTGGTATCTCCCTCGACTCAGTGAAGTCCAAGGCGTTTGGAACATCTGATCTTTCCCAGGAATTGACGGAAACGATTTTGAACGATCTCATTTTCAAAAGCGGATTTAGTACTGCGGACACCGTCACCGAGATATCAGGTCGTGGTATTGGAATGGATTCCGTTGCGCGAACTCTTCGCGGGGCTGGAGGTTCGATTCACGTGAAATTCAATGGGCCGGTGGAAGACGGCCATCAGAAAATCGAGTTTCTCGTGGAGATTCCCAGAAGCCTTCGTCGATCGCGCTCCGCTTGAACCCAAATCCGGCTCTCTCATTTGTCTTCAAAGCCCTAAGGCCTGTTGAAGAAGCTGGCCTAGCTTGGTGTTGTGCATCATTCCCTTAAAAGGCGCTGAGGCCTTGCTGGGACCCACTACGTAGGATATTACTGGAGTCGAGGTGTGGCCTGCTGTGCCCCAAATAATATTGCTTTCGCGATAGACTATTTTTGCAAGAACGGAGCACTGACGCTGACTTTTGAAGTTGTAGTACTTGCCAAAGAAGCCGTCGGATTCTTCGAAGGATCTCATCTTGCGAAAGTCAGCCATGTCTCCAGCTTGGAGTACCTTTTCAGCATCTTGCTTTGATATGGAATAGGGGTAGTTCGCCTTAACAGTCTTTACTAGAGCTTGGGGAGTTTGCTCACTTTTCTTACGCTTGTCAAAGTCTTTCATGATTTCCGTGCAGGTTCGTTTCTGCTTGGCTAAGAGGCGAATGTCTTCAGGATGGCCATAATCGAGGGTTCTCTTGTATTCCTGACCATTGAGGTTTTCCGAAACAGGTTTATCGAGAACGGAGTAACTGAATGAAAATGAGCCCGTCTCGTGATCCGAGGTAATCACCACGAGCGTATCCTCTCGCTTCTCTGCAAAGTCAACAACGATTTTGATAATGCGATTCATCTGAAGCATCTGATGAAGTAGGTACCCTGGATCATTTGAATGACTGGCCCAATCAATTTGCCCAGACTCTACCATGAGAAAGAAGCCTTTCCTCGATTTCGAGAGAACATCTAGGGAGTACTCTGTCATTTCTTCCAGTGAGGGGGAAAGCCGATTTCTATCATTCTTATGGAGCGATTCATAAATAGCGCTTGGCATGCTTTCCTTGTGGAATAAACCTAGAATGGGGAGCGACTTCGACTTCATCAGAGACTGACGATCGAATACTAATCGATAGCCCTTCGCCTTGGCACCTGCTAATAGATCTTTTTGATCCTTTCTTAGAGATGATATGGCAATACCTGAGGGAACTATATCTCTATATTTTTTATAGGGCTTCGATTTGGGGTCATTGACATCTTTGGGGGTGAAGTAAGCAAATCCTCCTGAAAGCAGCAGGTCAGGGGCAACTTCTATCAGGTCTTCAGCAATACCAGACTCATCATATCGATCTATTCTATGTGCCGCGAATGCTGCGGGTGTTGCATGAGTGATTCGGGTATCGGAAACAAGTCCTGTCAGGATTCCCTTCGCCTTGGCTTTTTCGAGAATGGTGGTTACCGGCTTCCCATTGACATCAAGGCCGATCATACCAGGTCTGCTGTATTCACCAGATGCCATCTGGGTTGCGGAAGAAGCAGATTCAGCAACAAG
The DNA here is from genome assembly GCF_900177345.1 of Pseudobacteriovorax antillogorgiicola. Taxonomy (NCBI): domain Bacteria; kingdom Pseudomonadati; phylum Bdellovibrionota; class Oligoflexia; order Oligoflexales; family Pseudobacteriovoracaceae; genus Pseudobacteriovorax; species Pseudobacteriovorax antillogorgiicola. Next base: position 244,018 of record NZ_FWZT01000005.1, on the reverse strand, counting down.
TCCTTGCTTGGGCACGGTTTCGACTATGAAAATTTTACCATCGTCGCTAAGGCGCTTAAATTGGGACTGAACCTTCATTCCCGAGTTGGATAGATAGTAATTGAGAAGCGAAACCTGTTGCGGTCCCATGCCATCGCCGATGACAAGAATTAAGTTATCAACAGATTTGCTATAGGCTGAGTTCGACAGATTAAGGCAGGCCAGAAGGCCCAAGACTCTAAAAAACATGGCGATCTCTCTTTGTTGGACTCCCTTTCACTATACGTGAGGAGAGCCTCTCGGTAAACCGAGTCTCTTTAGATCGTCGTCTTGGGTTTTATGCGCTGCATGAGCAGCTGACCAGGTTTCTCAGGGTTTTCCTGAAAGTATGCAGGATAACCCTCAGGGCAACGACCGAGCCAGGGCTTTGAAGCGCTGCTCTCTAGCCCCAGAGAATTGGTCCCTGTTTCTTCACCTGGAGGATTAGAATCACTTTGATCTTGAGAGCGAAGTAGATTGAGTTGAGCCGACATGAGATCCAGTTGAGCTGCTAAAATCTCATTTAGATTTCCGGGGGCCAAAGGTCCGTGAGACCCCCGATTTTCGGAACTGCTCGTGATTGCTGTTGCTTGGAGTCCAGACGGATCGTCGGCTTCAATCCAGCAGCGTCGGCTTTGGAATGGGTAAGGCAGTGCCTTCTTGGTGGTGCCTAGTTCGGTCTCTAGGGTTGATTTTTCAATCAGGCCATGAATCCAAAGTTCAGCAAGTAAGGTCCAGATATCTGTGGATTCTTGATCACTTCCAGCATAGTTACCCATGCTTGTGATCACTTGTAAGTCATGGGTAGCTGACTTCTTAGCGAGGTTGGCTGTTACTCTGCCAGCTCCAAGCTCAATGACTAGGCTCCCATTGGGGATGGCTTGCACCCCGTTATAAAAGTTCACTGGAGCTGTGACATGATCAAGCCAATAATCCAAGTCAGGTTGTTGTTCCAGCCAATCTCGGCCATCGAGAGTTGATTTCACTGATATGAGAGCAGGTTTAAGTGAAATGATCCTTATCGCGGACTCGAATTTCACTCGCATGGAGTTCATCATGCGAGAGTGAAATGCGTGTGATGTCTTTAGTAGTCTAGTTTTTATTGAGTTCGTTTCGAGAGTTGATACTGCACGGTCTAAGTCTTCATGAGGCCCAGCAACGACGATCGAGTCTGTACCATTGATAGCAGCAAGGTCGAGGCTTTCTGGTATCAATTTTTGAACGTGACTCCAAGGGGCTCTAACGGCTAGCATTCCACCAGAAGGAAGGGCTTGCATCAATCGACCTCGGGCAGCAACAAGGTTGGTGGCGTCAGCTAAGCTAAGGTGCTGGCTGAGTGCAGCAGCTGATATTTCGCCTATGGAGTGCCCAATCATCAAATTCGGTTGAACCCCTAAATCCAAGAGTGCCTTTCCAAGGGAGTAGCTGACGCTAAATATGGCAGCTTGTGTGAACTGGGTCTGATGGATTTGCTCAGTTTCGAGCGCCTTGCTCAATGGTTGTGGGAGTAATTCGTCAAATCGCTCCAGACAGTCTTGAAAGTATTTTGCAAAGCGAGGCCAGTCTTTCGCCAAGCTTTGTCCCATACAGCTAGCCTGAGATCCTTGACCCGGAAGCAAGAAGCTTACGTGCTGAGATCTACTGGGAGAGATGAATCTCTCCAACTCGAAGTCTTTGTGCTTGATTTTATAACCCCTACCTTCAGCTGAGGGAGTCTCAAAGCTAAAGTAACCGGAAGACATGGGGATAGATGACCAAGAATGCTTGATTCCTTCATCCAATTGGCTATCTGCAATATAGCAGAGAAGTGAGAGATTCTCATGTCTGTTAGCGACCTGGCCCTCGGCAATGATCACGTGGGCATTGGTTCCCCCGATGCCAAATGAGCTGATAGCAGCCCTACGACGTTTTTCTCCACGGGACCATACTTGGCCCTTGCTTTGAACCACAAAAGGCACAGAATCCCAAGGTACATGGGGATTACCCTCGGAGAAGTGGAGCGTTTGAGGTCGGTATTCAAAAAACAAAGACAAGGACGTCTTGATAAGACCAGCAAGTCCAGCAGCTGCCGTTAAGTGGCCAAAGTTGGATTTTACAGAACCCAAGGCGATTTGCTCCCCGTTAGCGGCTGGGTAAGCCTCGGCGAGGGCCTTGATTTCGATAGGGTCTCCTATCAAAGTCGCGGTGCCATGGCATTCAATATAGTCAATGCTCTGATTGCCAAGGCGAGCATCAGCTTGGGCCTGTTTGATACTAGCTACTTGGCCTTGAATAGATGGGCTAGAGAAGCTAGCTTTGTCGCCACCATCATTGTTCAGCCCGATGCCTTCAATCACACTGTAAATGCGATGTCCTTCTTTGAGAGCCTTGCTCAAAGGCATGATAACAATCGCTGCAACTCCATCGCTGAAGTAGGTGCCTTGAGCATTCTTATCGAAAGGCCGGCATAAGCCATCTGGTGAGCGAATATCCCCTTCTTGGTACTCATACCCGGATGCTAGGGGAATGCTGATGTGGGAGCCACCGACCAGGGCTGCCTCACAGCGCCCAGCTCGCAAAGAATCAACCGCTTGTCCTAAGGCTACAAGAGAGGTCGAGCAAGCTGTGTTGATACTAATGGCGGGACCCTTGAGATTGAGGTGGTAGGCTATGCGACTAGCCAGGTAGTCCTTATCATTCGCTAACATGGCTTGGAAATGGCCCACTCGATCCATTGTTTTCTTGCTCTTTAAAACCTGATGAATAAAGTAGGTATTATGGGCACAACCGGCAAAGACTCCCACGTTGCGTTTCGATGTGTTAAAGAGGTTTGCATCCGACATGGCTCGGACCGATTCTTCCATTAGCACCCGATGCTGAGGGTCCATCAGTTCTGCATCTCGAACACTTAAATTGAAGTACTCGTGGTCAAAGTTATCTGCGCCATCCACGATTCCTTTTCGGGGCACAAAGTCTTCGGATTCAAAGAGCTGCTGTTGGTCTTGGGGTAAATCGTCCCTATTAAGAGTCGTCCCTAGCTCTGCCCCTGAAGTGAGCTTGTGCCAGAATTCATGGATATTATTTGCACCAGGAAATCGACAGGCCATGCCAATGATTGCGATTGGCTCTCTAGGTTGGCTAGGCGATACCAACCCATCGCTTACCAAAATTTCCCCTTCGAGTCGCTTGGCAAGCCCCCTGGGGCTTGGTTGATCAAAAATATCCATGGGCGATACCGTAACACCGTACTGATCTTGGAGCCGCTCGGCAGCCTGAATCGCCAGTAAGGAGTTACCGCCGTGATCAAAGAAGCTAGCATCTGGACTTATGGATTCACCGATCAGATCCGAACAAACTTTTTGAATTTTGGCAATAAGGCTTTGAAGCTCAGTGTTCTCTGGGGGCTTAGGTTTTGCTTCTTCTATAAGCTTAGGAATCACTTTTCGATCGATTTTACCACTTGGTGTCTTAGGAATTTTTGGGATTCGCTTGATTCGGCTAGGCACCATGTACTCTGGTAAGGTTTTGCGAAGCTGGTCGCGAAGATCCTGTTCAGAAATCTCTTCAGAGCTGGTGAAGCACGCGATCAGGCTTAGCTGATCTTGGATCTTACTGGCTACCACCACGACTTCATCGAGCCTAGGTTCTTGACTCAAGGCGACTTCGACATCACCAAGCTCGATTCGGTGACCTCGGATCTTGACCTGATGATCGTTGCGACCTAAGAAGGCGATAGTACCGTCACTGAGTCTCTTGCCTAGATCGCCCGTACGATAGCAGCGTTGGCCTTGCCAGGAGATAAATTTTTCATCTGTTGCATCTGGTCGATTCCAGTATCCGCTGGCGAGACAATCACCGGATATATAGATCTCACCCTCATGACCTGCTTCAACCTCTTCACCATTTTGAACAAGGAATAATTTTGCGCTATCAACCTCCGATCCGATTGATGGCAGTGGCGGCCAATGTTCTGGGTTTCCATTGAGTTCCAAGCTTGTTACCACATGCGATTCAGATGGCCCATATTGGTTAGTAAGAGTTGCATCAGCTAGGTGCTCGAAGAATCGCCTAACCTTATCGTTTATCTGGAGCTGTTCTCCAGCTGTAATAACTTCTTTGAGACTCTGGGGCCAGTGGCGATCGTGATTTGCAGTGTGACAGATCATCTGTAGAGCTACGAAGGGTAAAAATAGACGATCGACCTGATGTTGGTCGATGATTTCTAGAAGCTTCTTGGGGTTGACGCGATCCCTCTCATTGATCAATACAAGGGTGCCAAGCGACGAGAAAGTAGAAAAAATTTCCTGAAAAGAGACATCAAAGCTGATCGGACTAAACTGCAAGGTACGTCTACTTTGGGTTGACTGCTTGTTCTGCCAAAGGATGAGCTTGGTTAAGGCACTATGACTCAAAACGACTCCTTTTGGCTTCCCTGTGGAGCCAGAGGTGTAGATGATGTAAGCAGGGTCTCCCTTTGAGACTGGTACAGTACGGAAATCCTGACTAGGCGTCGCAAGTGCTTCTTCAATAGGGAAGTTAGGAGCTGGGATATCACTATCTTTAGAGCTTGAGAGAAGGCCCTTAAGTTGGGCCTGCTCTGCCATATAGCGAAGCCGCTCTATCGGGTAACTGGGATCTAGAGGAACATAGCATGCTCCGGCTTTAAGTACTCCTAAAATAGCAAATATGCAAGCTGGTGATCGTTCGAGGTGAATGCCTACTCGATCCCCAGGCTTAATACCTTTCTCCATAAGATAGGTGGCAATTCGCTCGCTCATAGTTAGCAAGTGCCGATAGGTATAGGACTGATCTCCTAAGATAAGTGCTTCTGTGTTTAAGTTTGACCGTTGCCATCGCAATTCGAGATCGAGAAGGGTCTCTGGTGATCGATTCATAGCTTCAATCCATTGAACAAGCTGATCGAGGTATGCTTGACGGTGATCAAGGAGGGTTAGCATGTGATCCGACTTTGGCAGGTACTGGAGCTTGGTGTGCTCTTTGATTGTTGGATCAGGAAACATGTGAAAAAACTGGTCTTCGTAGTTATACACATCCTGGAAGCCGCCGGTATAGCAAACAAATAACGAGACACCGCGACGAACTAATCCCTGAAGCTCCTGATGCACTTGATCTTGTGGCGGATACTCTGTTTCGAAAATACTATCTGGAGTTGTTTCGGCTGATAATGAGCCCTGATTCTTACCAGCCAAAAGTTTCGCCCAGCGTTTTGGATCTTTGAGGCGCTGGGTGTAGTATAGTGCTTTGAACTTTTGTGTGGGGTAGCAATAGCTATCGATCATGGCAAGGCCCACAACTCTTTTATCGGCAACCGTTGCATGATGAGCATCTACAGCACTCGAACAGTTCCCTGCCAAAATAAATGAGTGGTAGCCAAGAGATTCTAAATGATCCATAGTTTCACGAATATCGGCTGTGCATCGTTCCTGCCCCAATAGTCCGTCTTGTCGAGGGCCAGAATCCCCTTGCCCTGACAGATCAAACCGAGCACTGCTATATCCGAGATTTGCGAGCCTATGGCCGATCTCTCTATTAATTTGATGCAGTCCGAGTCGGCTACTCATTCCTGCATTCCAAGTTAGAACTAATGGTTTAAGAGGGTCTATCGTCGCGGGTTCACTCAACACGCCGACCAGGTGATTAAATTTACCGAAGGTCATGGGCTTCAACTTCATGATCGACCTCCTTCTATCCACTTTGCAGCTTTAGCTAGAATTGTCTGTGCTAGGAACTGGAGCTTGAGATGACCATAGGATGTCCAAAGGAACTCTTCGTCGAGGGGCATGGAGCTGGGTAAGCCTTCACCATAGCTATGACATATGATTGGCTTTAGATCCCTGTTGTCCGGCGAGTGGGTTTCAATTTCACGCAATAGGGAGTCTGAATATCGAAAGCCAAAAAAGTCATGTGAGAGAGATGAACCAAATGGAGCATCAAAGGGATGGCTTAGCATTGCCGATTGAATGTCCTGAAGCTCTTTCAGATACTGCTCGCTACTAGGAAGTGGATCAATGGCAATCACCTGATCAATGTTGCTCTCCATGTGATTTAAGGCAAGAACTAGATTAGCCCCTAGCCGGCAGCCGAAAACCTGTAAATTCTCTGGCTGGTAGCGATCATTGATATAGCGCAATATTTCTGAGAGTTCCTGTGACCAGTCGGTCCAGCTGCGAGTCTCAAGGGAGCCACTACTATCCCCAGTACCAGAAAAATCAAAACGGCAAACAAGCCACCCCAAGCGACTCATGTACAGAGACATTTGCCGATAGAAAAAAGCGACTCGGTTCTGCTCATGGGGCGCGGGATTAACAAGTAGGATCATGCCTTTAGCCTTAGTTGCTGGCTTTTCAATAATTGTGAAAAGAGACTGTGTGTTACAGTCCAGATATTCCATTTGCAAGCGTTGCATCAGCGTGACCTCCTGGGTTTTTGGCCAGCAATCGTCTCTATCGCATGAGCTATCTGTCCAAGGTTTGCCGTGAGCAAGTCGCGAAGCTTGATCTCGTAATTGAAATGCTCTTTGACGTGACTCATGAACTGAATCGCAAGCAGTGAGTGTCCACCTAGAGTAAAAAAACTATCAGTCTTTTGAAGTGGAGCAGGAAAGCCGATCAACTTTTGCCAAAGACTAGCAATATGAGCCTCCATCGGTGATAGGTCCGAAGGACTTTGATCAGCATGTGGTATAAGTGGTTTTGGTCGAGGAAGAGACTTTCGGTCGATCTTGCCACTATCTGTCAACGGGAAGTGCTCCAGAATCTCGATTGAATTAGGTATCATGTACCGTGGCAGATGTTGATTTAAGTAATCGATAAAGTACTGACTGCCTGATTTAGAATTTTCTGCTTTGAGTGTTATATACGCTGTCAGTCGTTGATCTCCTGGCTGGTCTTCTCGCACAATGACGGCAGCTTCTTTGACTCCCGACTCTTGAGCCAGAAGAGATTCGATCTCGCCTAGCTCGATACGGAAGCCTCGGATTTTTACCTGAGTATCGACCCTTCTAAGATATTGGATTTTGCCGTCATTATTGATACGGCAAAGATCACCGGTATTGTATGCCCGAGATCCTATAGATGGCACTACCTGAAAACGTTCCGCTGTTAAATCAGGACGATATAGATAACCTTTTGCCAACGCGGGGCCACTAATCCAAAGGGTCCCAGCCATACCCCGGGGGCATGGGTTTAAGTTGTCATCGAGTATTGCTATTTGATAACCATCTAACGCAGTACCTATATCGACGTCAATACCCTTGGTGATCTTGGATGCTGTCGCCCAGACTGTAGCCTCAGTGGGCCCATAGACATTCCAAAGTTCTTGGGTGCAAGAGACTAGCAATTTAGCTAAATCGTCCCTAAGGGCCTCACCGCCAGAAATCGCTCTTAGATTGCTTTTACCCTGCCAACCATGATTCAGGAGCATGGTCCATGTTGCTGGAGTAGCTTGAAGGATACTAATATCATGCTTGATTAGCAAAGCTTGTAAGGCTTCGGGGTCTGTGGCTAGAGAGCCTGGGCCAAGGACCAGCGTTGCCCCTTGAGCGAGAGTCATAAATATTTCCAGTATCGAAATATCAAAGGATATGGTTGTAATCCCAAGTACTCTGTCATTGATACCGATGGGAACTCGATCCTGCATTCCTTCAATAAATTGGGCTAGGGCGCGGTGTTGGATTTCCACCCCTTTGGGTTTTCCGGTGGAACCAGAAGTATAGATAACATAAGCAGTTTGATCAGGTTTAGGCAAGCTAATGACGGAAGCTTCGGGCTTGCCTTTTGATAGGCTGCTGATGTTGATCAGTTGCCCTTCGAAGGGAATGTCCCACAATTCCGTGTTGTCGCTGATCACCCACGCAAGCTTCCCTTGATGAGTCATGTACTCAAGTCGATCCCGAGGGTAAAGAGGATCGAGGGGGACATAGCCTGCTCCTAAACTGAGAACAGCAAATAGGGTGATGACCATCTCATCGGAGCGCTCAAGATGAATACCGATTAGGGACCCGCAACTGATTCCTAATCTAGATAACTCGTAGGCTCGCCCTGTGATTTTAAGGTCTAGTTCGCGATAAGTAAGTATAGAATCCTGCCAAACCATAGCTGTGTGATCAGGTTGCGATTGCACCATAGATTTGAACTTATCGAGCAATAAGGAGTCTGGTGACTCCTTCAGTAGATTCTTTTCGATCTTCCCTAAAGAAAACGTAAGGGTATGGTGCTCATCTTTAAGGGACTCTATCATTAGGGTTTCGAGTGCTTCTAAAAGAGCCGTCGCAGTTGATCGACCATACATATCAGAGCGATATCTGAGTAGAATACGATCTTTGACTAAAGTCAATTCTAGGTCGCACTGTAGAATCCCATCGCTGTCAGCAGAAGTTCTGAACGCTGCACTCCAAAGAGAGTTTTGATCGGCAACTTGGTTTGTAGCCAAATGGTCAGTAAGTTCGGTAGTGGAAGATATCTTATATTCGTAATTACTTTCATACTCCTTGAAGATAGACGTGCTCAATTCTTCAAAAGTCTGATTCCGATAAGTTTTTATCCTCAAGGGAACCCAGGTTCGATCGTCATTCTCGACTCCCAAGAGAAATTCATCTTGGCGGCTGTAGGCTGAAAGTAGTCTTGCGTAGGCACTGATCCATGCAAACTTTTCTGGTAGATGAGACCGGCAATGCCACCGACCTAGTAGACTCTTTAATTGTGAACCTATATCCTTATCAAGTGACTCATAGCTTTGTTCTGCTGAGCGATGCCGTGGCCAGTCTGGGACGATGTCGATCGGCTCAGGAAGAGGAGTAAGCCTTTTTTTCCAATACCCAAGGGTATCTCGCCCTTCATTCAATTGCTGTTCGGGCCAAGTCTGCTCTGCATTTTGACTTAAATCAAGGGCTGATTTCGAGACTTCTTTAATGAGACCCTCGATCGTTGTGGAATCGAAAAGATCTTGTTGGAAGTTGCATTCTAGGGTAATGCCGGCGTCTTCGATGACAATATTGAGGAAACACTCGAAAGCCTGAAATGCCTTGGGAATCGTGATAAAGTTACAAGGCTCTCCCTGAATGGTTACCGGGATGCGTGGATCAACGTTTATCACGAAGTTGACTAGCGGTAAGCGACCCTCTTCACGCTCAATATTGTGTTCCCGTAGGATGGCGCCAAGAGTCGTACCACCTTGTTCGGCGGCATCAAGCAAATGAGATTGGGCTTCCTGAACGAGAGACAGGAAGCTAGTATTTTTTGACAAAAGTACAGGAATCGGAACCATACTTGTGTGGTGACCAGTAGGTTCGGGATCTCCACCCGTTCCACTTCGCACCGCGGGGACTCCTAGTGCGAATACATCTTGCTTGGCGATCAGACCGAGAACCCATTGGGTTGTGGCAACAAACAGAGCCGTGGGGCTGCATTTCAGCTTACGGGCTTGATCGAGGATGATATTGCTCTGATCTTGAGGAATTAGGTAGTCAACTTGTTTGGCAGATTCGCTGACCTTATACTGAGGGCTTTTGCTATAGGGCAAACGCAAGGTTTCTCGGACCCCTTGCACTTTCGTAAGCCAAAAATTCTTGGAGTCCTCTTCACTAGACGTTGTGCTAAGAACTTGAAGATTCAAGTCTTGACCTGATAGAAGACACTCATAGATCGAAACAAAATCTGCCATGATGCGGCTCATGGATAACCCATCGCAGATGATATGATGGGCTTTCAGGCAAATGATACTTGTAACGCCACACGTAGCGAGAGTCCAAGACACAAGGGGACCATTCACTACATCAAATGCTTGTGAAGCATCCTGCTCTAGGTGGGCTAAAACATCACTACGGTTGTCACAAGAGATATTGGCCAGCTTCAACGGCATTGACTGAAGAATGCAAGCCCATTGTCCATCGGGGCTAAATACTGTGCGTAGGCAGTGATGCTTCTGACTAAGGTAGTCCAGGGTTGACGCGATGATTGCCCTGTCGAGGACCTGACTTGTTTCAATGGCGAGCATCTCATTGAAGACGGCAGCACCCGATTGGCTTAATGCCTCAGATATCCAAACCTCTTGCTCAACGTCGGTTGAGGGGCGAAACGAATCTAAGGGATGTAAGCCTTCAATCTCAAACTCTACTGGTTTCCAGTCTTCAAAATCCATCAACATTTCCAGGTGCGATATATCCAGACAAATTCAAATCGATCTTTCCGATTTTTTGCAAATCCCATTCCTTTCTGTAAGTCTATTGGTAAAGGTTTGAGTAGAGTTAAATTACTTAAAATAATGACAAAAATGGCAATTGTATTCTTACTGATGGGTAAGGTTTAAGGAGAGCCGGTCTAGGCCTGTTACGAATCTATTCAGAGCCACCTTGCCTAGCCACTTCTTCACCTGATTTGACAATATTCTTTGTTGTTTAAACTAGCGATATAAGGTCTTAAATTTGTGTAGAAATATACAAAATTGGCAGTTTTTTTTCATATTTTCCGAACAGAAACTTAGATCTTGTTGTAGGACCTTAGAGTATGTCGAAATTATACGAACAGATCTTGGAGAGGATCGAATATCATGGTGGGCGCTTCTTTGAAGCCATAACGCCACGCTTTTTAAACGATCCTGACCTCGATATGGAAAAAATTAGCTATCAACTATTTGTTGGAGCTTGCATACTCGGACTCATTGCTTGGGCTGTGATCTGGTTCGTCGATCGGCGAGCGGAACGCAATAAACTGAGGGAAAGCCGGTTGATCACCTTCGGATGGAAGGATATTAAATCCATTCATGGAGAGCAAAGACTCAATGAATCTGCTTTGGAGGTTATGCTCCGTCGCCAAGAAGAACAAATGGAAGAAGCTACCCGCTTGAAGCTTGAAATGGAGTCAGGTAAGAAGCGCGAACGCAATATCTACAATGTCAACGACAAAAGCTTACCAACGTTTTTCAAAAGTTAACCACCAAATTCAATTTGCCACCAGGCAACGATCTGGTCGCAAGTTTGATTGCCGCTACAGGCATTTCCCCCTGCATGCTGTACTTGACCAGCTGCCTTATCGTAAAAACGATTGTCGGTAGCACCTCCACCCTGGGTCGTTAGAGGGTTTGCCAAGCGATCCCAAGAGTAATCATAGCTGAGGGCTCGGCCGTGACAACCACAGTTTGCGACGACTAAGGGTTCAACGTTGGTATCAAAATAGGTCCGTCCCGCAGCTTGCTTAGGTAGTGCAGCGAAGTCTTGAGGTGATCCTGCTAGCTCCAGTTCATCACCATCTATTACGACCCTGGCACTTAGATTGAAACTTTGCCCGTTACGATAGGTATTAGCAAGGGTCATCTGAAATCCATGAGCACCGGGATTATCGTTATCGAAAATATCTTGATTCGCTGGAATTGTCTGAACAAGAGCGTTATTAATGTATAGATTAACGTCTACAGTATCATTGATTGAACTCGGATTGATGGCCCACCCTGTAATGACCCCGTCGCGACTTATGTCTACTATATTTCCTTGCGATCCGGCGGGTCTTTGGTTTTCCTTTTCAGCAATTTCCCCGTACTCGATGTCCCACCAAAATGCGACTTCCTTGCAAGGAGAGCTATTCAAGCCTGCTAGGCAGGGATCGTTGCTAGGGTGGGGGCGTTCATTGATCTCACCCCGTAGCATAGGCAGTAGAGTATTTTGGTCGAGTAAGGTCAGCATTGCTTGATAGTTGAATATGGTGGTGGGACCACGATCTCGTTCCACAGGAATTTTGGGCCCCGCATGGCACCGCTTGCATTGGTTGAAGGCAGCTACGACCTGGCCTTCGAAGTAATCTTCACCACTGAATTCCAGTTCACTGCCTTCATTCTCGAGGTCGGCTTCTTGAGGTTCTGGTACTTTTGCTGGCTGATCAGTTTGGCTTTTTCCGGGTTCTCGACGGCTAATCTCACCCTGCTTACTTCCGAAGCAGGATGTCAGCAGCCAAACCATGGTAAATATCATGTGGCGTTGCATGAAAACTCCTCTTACGTATCCAAAGGAGGTATCGGTCAACGCTCACAAAAACTTGATCTTTTTTGAGGAACTTGCAAAATGATTAAGAATATGAAGAGTCATTCGGCAATGATTACGTCACCGGCTTCGAGACTCAGGTGGTCCAATTGAAGCGAGCCACTCAGAATGTCCTCGTAGCTGGTAGCATAGCGCTTCACTTGCTTGCTTGCGATTTTACGAACAAGAACAATCCGACCGGAGGCAAATTCATTTAGGCCACCTGCCAAGGAGATGGCTTGCAGAAGAGTTGTTTCGTTGGTGAGGTTGACAGCGCCCACAGTATTGACCTCCCCTGTAAAGTAGACCTGAAAGTTCTTAGCCCCTGTCAATGATGTGGAAACTCGTGGACTTTTGATTAAACTTCTCAGAGCATTGCCAAGCTTTCTGTTTAGCTGCTGGGTAGTGAGTCCTGAAACTTGCAGGGGCGGTATGAGAGGTACAGACAGGAAGCCGGTTGAAGAAATGGTGAAAACTCCTGATAGCTTATCCTCGCCATAAACTAGAACGTTAACTTGATCGCCGGGACTGATCCGATAGGTACCTTGCCGGTCAAAGGTCCTTCCCGACTGGATGTTCTTTAAGGGTTCAGCGTCGATGTAATGGCTACAGCTTGAGATTAGTATAATCCAAATCAGGAAGCCTAGTTTAGTCCCATAAATCATGAGTTCGTCTCCCGGTCACAGGTTCTCCTTCGATATTATACCTCTGAAAGGAATGATTCGAAAGTTAGCTAATGATTTTAAGGGATTCGATTCATACTGGCTAGGGGGCGTTGGCCTCTTGAACGCCGTAGGCGAGACCAATACTTATAGCTAGAAGGTTCTCTGCTCGGGTCGCAAATTCTTCCTGGCTGGTGTTATCGAAGCTAAGCTTACCTAGAACCTGCCAACGTTTGGATAGCCGTCGCTCAAGGGCTAGCTCAATATCACTAGCGACAAGAGTTTGGTAACTGGCTTCTTCTTGATAGGAGCTTTTATAGCGAACCCCAAGGGCTACCGATGCCGATGCCTGACTCATGGAGTCGATTGGAGCTCGGTATCGCACCCCGGCCAGAATACTGCCGTCTCTCGGATGGCTTCTATAGTAAGGACTCGCTTTCGGTTGTGAGCGAAATTCAAGAGGCACGATTAGCGCCAAGAGATGCGACTCGCTACGATAAAAAACTGGAATCGCAAAGCTGAGTTGGTGGCGTTCGAAAGGGGAAAGGCCATCGTCCCGGGCGAGTTGTAATTTATAGCTCAGCCAATCGCTATTGCCGATGGACGTTGTCAATGTTTGTCGGGTAAGATCTGCAATTGCTTCAGGGAGGGGGTGGAGGAGGGTCAGTGCATCTTGTGAGATGCTAGCGGAAAAATTCCAATAGCCGAGTTTTAGGCTGGCTCCTAGGAATCCCATGATAACGCCATCATTAGCGCTGAGATAAGATAAAGATCCCCGGATATTACCATATTCACCGCCTAATTCGCCCTTACCACTAAATGATACTGCATCATAGGATTGCTTATCCAAGTGACTTTCAATCTGGTGAAGCTGAATGCCTCCGCTGATTTTATCTTGATAGTGGAGTCCCAAGCTGCGGCGCTCAGACCCTTTGGAAAAGTTAAGTTGCTCGATAGAACTTATGATCTGACCGAACAAAACTTGTCCCGTTTCTTGGTCTCTCACGGGCCCTTGCAGAGCTTTTAACAAGTCTTCCCCGTGATCGGCAGATTTTTTCAAATAGGTCCCAAGAGGGAAGGTTTTTAAACGATCGACCCTCGCTTGAGCAAGCTCGTATTTTTTAGCCCAGATCAACGCAAAAAGATACTCAGCGTCAATGAAGTCATCATCAGGCTTTATTTTTAAGTATTCCTCAAAAGTGGACATAGCATCTTCGAATCGATGGCTATACATCAAGCTGTGCGCTAGGATCAAGCGAGCGTTTAGATTATCTAGATACAAGGGGTCGCCAGATTCAATCTTACTTTTCAGGGGTCGCCACTGGCCACGACGTGCTTGATAATAGATATGTTGTTGTGAGGTCTTTGCCGCCTTGTAGGGAAAAGCCGATTCAATCAATCCCACAGTTTTGGATTCTTGTTTGGTTAGAGCATAGTAGAAGGCGCCCCAGAATACCGCTTGCTCGCGGACGCTTATGGAGGGGCAAACAGCCAATGCTTCAATCAGCGGGATCGATTCAGATTGAAGGGTTTGAACGAGGTAGATAGCTTTGTTTAGTTTGGCCTTCGTGCAGTTCTCAGGCTGCGACAGTGCTGTCGGGAGTCGACACAGCCATACGATAGCTAAACATATCCCATGGATCGATTTCACAGTCATTCCTTTGTGATTCTATATTCTTCTTTAGATTCTAGGCATATTCGCGGTAAACTGAAAGTCATTTCCGAACTCAAGGTTGGTCTTCCTGCCAATCGAGTCGGAACAATCGTCAGCAATCACGGCTCCTGGTATCATGGCAAATCTCTATAATAAAACAGCAAAAAATCTTGTGAAGCTAGGTGTTTCTTTGGGTTTAACCATGTGTTTGGGGGCACTTGTGAGAGCGCTTCTTCCCCGTATCCTTGGTGTGGAAGGAGTTGGGGTGCTCTATTTTGCTGAAAGTATTGCTGGTATTATATTTACGCTCACTCCACTCGGAGTTCATGCCTATATTAACCGAACCATCCCACAAGACCCTGGAAAAATTGTAACTATTTTTCCGAGCTTGAGTTTTATGACATTTCTTACAGGTGGACTCCTCTGGCTAGGCTTATTCAGCTATGGAACATGGCAAGGTTTAGAAGATAAATTTTTGATTGTGGTAGTCTTTGGCCTGTTTGAATGGCTTCGTCAACACACACAAGAAGTCGTGAAACCGATGTTTTTGGCTGCAGATTACGTGAACTTTGTGAGCCGATTAGATGTTTTTGCCAAAGTTGTACAGGCTCTTCTTGTGTGTGTTGGTGTTTGGCTCTTCCCTGATGTTTTGTGGGCAGCAGGCTTCTTCCTCTTTTCTCAAATCATAACTCTTACAATACTACTGGTTCGGGCTCTCCAATTAGGTTGGTTGCGATTGTCGTTTGATTGGCAAGTTTGCAAGGCAGCAGCTATTTTTGGGCTGCCCTTTTTGCTGAACCAGGCTCTGGTCTCTTTATACGGTCAGATTGATATTGCGGTCTTGGAGATTTTATCAGATGAAACAGAGATAGGCTGGTATGGGTCTGCGCAAAGATTGAAAGGCCTGTTTCTTATGGGTGTTCCTTTGCTCTATTCAGCCGTGATTCCGATGCTTTCAAAAAGTCGGGCGGCAGGTGAGAATGCCTATTTTGAATTTTTTTACCTAGTATATCGGGTACTCATGTTGGTCTCTTGGCTGATGGCGATGGCAATGATTCTATTGGGACAGGAGTTTGTCGAACTGCTGTATGGCGCAGAATTTGAGCCTGCAACCATCCACGTGCAGTTGCTAGCTCCAGTTCTACTATTTACATATATCAATGTATTTCTTTCAGCGAATCTAGGGCTGATTAGTGATGGAAGGAAATTAACCCTCATAACTTTCGTCAGCCTCATGGCGAACACAGGGTTAAACTTCCTATTGATACCCTACTTTCTTGGTGAGTTTGGTGAGGGTGGAGCTGGTATTGGGGCAACGCTCACTACAATCATTGCGGAACTTATGGTGTTTTTGGCGATGTTACGTATTACACCAATACAAATAATGAGCAGGAATGTCAGTATTATAACGGCGTTCAGTCTCATGACCATCGTTCTTGTCTCGACCGGAATTTGGTTCTTGGAACCCCAATGGTATGTTCGTCTTTTGCTGTTTGCCTTCCTAGCTGGAACCGTGACTATAGGAATTGGATTGCAGTATGGGAGAAATATCAAGCAGATGTGGAGCTAAAGGCGAGCACCCTGCTTAATCATAATCATTACAATTGGTCACTTCGGTATCTCCAACGGTGGCCCCATTGGCTTGGAGGGCTGATGAAATATCTGGGACTTGATCGATACTTACAAAACTGTAGCCACTGTCTTTAAATAGAGTCACCAAGCTTTGGCTTAAGGCAAGGGCTCGGTTGTCACTCGAATGGATTTGTAATATGCCCCGATCTTGACTTGCAACAGTGTTAAAAATTTCATCGGCGCAACTGGAAGAATCTAAGTCGTTTGACCAGCAGTCAATATCCGATTGCGTGGCATGGTCATTTCCAATAGGGCCAACATACTTAACTAAGCCTGCTTGATTGAGCTGTGAAGCCAGCCTTTGGTCGAATTCTAAATTGGGTGGGCGGAACAAGTATATATTGTTGCGTGTGAAGGGCGTGATGAGATAGTCGGTCTGTCTTACTTCAACAATCGGGGACTTAGAAGATAAGAGAGATTGGTCACTGTAGCTACCATTAGCGATTCGATGACCCTGATTAAAGATGGTAGCTAGGATTGATGAGGGTCTGTCTAGGATAGACTCTCCTGAAACAAAAAACGCTCCTTCAATACCTTCACTGACAAGTACATCGGATATGGCTAATGCAGTATCGTTAACGGGACCCATCACTGTGAAAACCACTTCATTGGCTGCCAATTGCTGGCCGGTAATCAACGTGTCTTGCATCCCCGGAGCATCACTAATACAAGAGTCGCGAACTAGGGAGCCACTGCACCCTAAGAAGCCAAACGCCAAGCAAATTCCAAGGTAGCATTTCAAAGCTGCACCTCTCACCTGTCAAAAAATAAGACACACGGCCATGCTAATATCTTAGCAGCTTTCAGCTAACATTCAAAAAATATTTGATTTTATCATGAAACTCTGAAGAGAGGTCATGGCAAGAAACTTGCTCGATAAGGGTAAAGGCTCTGCCTCCCGTTGGACCTACTGTTAGGAAGCTGTTATGTGGAAGTTGATTGTTGCTGTCGCACTACTTGGGGCCGGATGTTTGCCCAGTGCCAAGGAGTCCTTGACGAGTTCTAGCTCGGAGTTTGCCTTAGTCGGATCACTTGTTGGTCCAGATGGGCTACCAGTTCCAAATACAAATATATATGTCGAGAATCAACCCTCGACCATCGGCAAGTCCGATCTCAACGGCCGATTTGAAATAAGCTTTAGCGATGAGCAAAAGAGGCGATTAGAATCGGTTCTAAATAGCCAGGGGCGAAGCTCGTTTCGCCTCTTTTTTATCCACGAAACTCAAAATTTGGTTGGTTCCTCTCCAGAAGTTCCCTTCACAGGCTCTGGATACTACCAACTGGCCAAACTTAGCCTGGATGAGGGGCTGGAGCTTGAGGGTCAGGTGTCTGGGGTCGATCGAAACAGAGGCCTTATTAAAATTCCGGAAGCCAATGTCAGGCTAGGTCGATGGCAAGCGAAAACAGATAGCAATGGAGCTTTTAAACTATCTGGTATTCCCAAAGGAGAGCTAGCGTTGGAGGTTTTTGCTCCGGGATATCAAAGACAGACACAGAGTGTACTCACCAATAACGACGATTTTCAATCATCACTCAAGCAGCTCACCCTTTTCCTTGAGCCAGGTTCCACTGGAGTCCTTGTAGAGGACGCTGATGCCTTCGCCTTAGCCGGCGACGATCCTTTAAAACGTTGGCTGTCTGTTCGTTATACTTCAGATGTCCAGTTCATTCGTGTATCAGAGGATATTCGGGAATTGGAGCTAACTGGGGAAAGCAATGCCATTATCATTGATCAAGATGAAACTGGAAATGATGATGCGATCCTGGTGGAAGCGGCAGCTTGGTTACCTATAGCACCCCGTCTTAGCTATCAGTTTGATGGTGTTGGGTCAAAGACTTTGTATTACCAATTTGGGGATGCCTCCCAAGAGAATCCAAGCGAAATTTTTCAAGTTACCATAGACGTCGATCTGTTTGGTGCTGCGCAGGCTTCGATTACGATCAATGAAGGTGAGCTAACGACCACGTCTTCATCTGTTTCAATTCAGCTTGGGATTCCAGAAAGTGCAGTATCCATGAGACTTGGAGAGACCAGAGAAGATTTTGAAGGTGAAGACCTAGTGTATAGCGATCTCGCCACAAATTTTACCTATCAATTTAGTAGCGATATGAAAGGTAACGGCGAACGTACTCTGATGGTCCAGTTCGTCGATCAAAATGGCAATAGAAGCCGTATCTATCAAGCTAGTATCGAACTTATTTTATTCCCTGAAGACAATAGCTTCATAGATTACCAGGTCCAGTCACAGGACCTAGCAAGCGCTACCGTGGAAATACAATTCATTCTACCTCCCAATGCAGCAGAGTATCGTCTCTATGACATCGCCCTAAATGGTGAAGATGCCGCATGGCTTCCAGCGGCACGAACCCATCTTTACGAAATGGATAGTCTCGTGGCTCGATACGTCTATATTCAGTTTCGAGACAATAATCAGGTAGAAAGTGATATCTATCAAATTCTCATCGAAGCTGATGAGATAAACTAATGACTCGCGTATTAATTATTACGGCCTCAAGGGTGCAACCTGCCCTGACAGGCGGTCATCAAAGAACTTTACAGTTTGCTCGATCTCTTGTAAAAGCTGGAGTTGATTCACGAATCTTATCGATGGCTGGACGTCGTGCCGACTATGGTCGGCAGGGTATTGTGAAGATTCCTAGGCAAGAAGATCAAGTCGAAGAATGGGTTGACTTGAACTTTATCTCGGGTGGATTACAATTTGTCATGAACTGCTTAGGAGCTTCGCGGCTTTGGACGCAGCTTCCCTGGCCCACCAGTTCAGTTGTTGAGGAATGCCTTCAATGGGCTGATATTCTCGTCTTTGACTTTCCCTTCTATAATCTGAGCAGATTTCCAGCCCACTTGCCAAAGATAATGCTGAGTCACAATATTGAAGCAGACCTATTGAAGCAAGGTCATATCCTAGAGCGCAGAGTGCTACGGCCAGTGGTCGAAGGGGCAGAGTTAAGGGCTGCGCGCGGATTCGACCACATCTTTGCCTGTGCACCCAGCGATCGGGACTACTATAGGTTTGTAGGTGGAGAGGTTACTGAAATTCCCAACGGCATGGCTCGGCTTGATTTAACTTGGTCAGATTACCAAAAGGCTCGTTCGGAGCTGGAGGTCGAAGAAAATGAATTTGTTCTTCTCTTCGTTGGTAGTCGCTTTGGGCCGAATATTGACGGGCTTAACGAACTAAAAAGCCAATTAGAGTCTTACCGAAGGCTCTGTTTAGAATGGAATGTAAAACTCAAGGTGGTTGGTAGTGTGAGTCATCCCTTTCAGGATGATTTTGTTGAAGGTCACGGCTTTGTGGACTCACTTGAAACCTACCTAGCGGCTGCTGATGTTGTTGTGAATCCTGTCAACCGGGGCTCTGGGAGCAACATCAAGGTGTTTCAGGCTTTAGCCGCTGGCAAACCTCTGCTTTCAACTCCATTTGGAGTTCGGGGCTTGCCAGGAATCAGTCATCCCGGTTTAAAGATCTATCGAAGCGGTCGTGATATTTTGGATGCTGTTAGCACTTGGCGTCATGATCAAAGATCGCTTTTTACATCTGGACAAGAACTCCGTGACAGATTGGGTTCAGCCATCCTAATGGATGGCATAGTAAAAGAACGAGCTCTTCCTGTAATTACGTCATTGGTTTGATTGGCACTCATAACGTACGATGTCTTCCAAGCCCCATGACTCAATTGTACCGACATCCTGTTGTGCTTGATCCTCGACTTTAAGTGTCCAAGAACCTTGAAGAGCTTGGCCATAGAAAAGATCCCACGGGTTGGATAAGGTTAGGGTATCAGGAAAGGTACCTCTAATATCATCGCTGCTACTCCCAACACGATCCTGGATGATCACTTGATCCCCAGAGGGATTGGTTAGAGTCAGTTGTAGATCTCCCGAGTAGGTATGAGCGATCTGGACGCGAACTTTAAGGTTGCTAGTTGTCAAGAATCCTTCCTCGGATATAGTAATTGTACTGATCGCACCGTTAGGGTCGTTATCAGGAATCTCTATAGCTTCACTATTGGTGTAGTTGACTCCGATGGGCTGTCCTACCATATAGTCTTTGGCTTGAGGTGGAACTGGGATATCTCCGTCATGGCTGATATTGAAGTTAATCCTAAATGAGGTGCCACAAACCATAGCCGCAGCAAGCTCAACTTTTACCGGTACTGTAATAGGTACTTGACTTCCCGGGCTTAGAGTCGATAAAGCTATGGCTTCGTGTTGAATAGAGACATTTGAGTTAGGGCTATCAATCAAGATTTCAATATTATTGGCCTCCAGATCACCCTGATTTATAAGGTTGAATTCAAGATCTAGAGTGTCACCAGGATCGAAGAAGCCATTGGTGGGTTCTTTTAAAGCGACAGAACCTAGGATAATATCGGGAGCGGGGACCTCAAGTATCTCGTGTCGAATAAAGTGCTTGTATAAGACATCTCGGTGTGGGCCATTGGGAAAAAGGTTATCCGCAGCGTTGAGTGTTGCTAGGGCCATATCCCTCATCTTAAGATCGGCTCCAAGGCCGAAATGTGATTGGAGAACAATTTTATCAACATCCTCCCTTGGAATCCCAAGATCTACTAATTCAAGAAGTGACTGGAATAATGGGGTTGACCAAAGCTCGTCAGATTGAAACCCTCCATCAATAGTAGCATGGGCTCCATAGTTTCTTTGATGATCGTAACGTGCCGCCAAGGCATTCATGATTCGTCCGTTCCAGCATGAGTTTTGATTACCATGGCCATCCCAAGTAAAAATTTGGTTTGGAAAGTAGTCTCGGCCTTCGTTTACCGAGATGCTGTAAGAAGCAGCCCAGTAGTCGCCAAAGCCCTCACCCATGGCTCCTGTGTCTCCACCAATCCAATCGCTATTGATCGAGGCTTGAATCGCGTGACCATATTCGTGAAGGATCACGTCGGCATCTTCGTTGTCATCGACGCAACCATGGCCGAACGATAGGCGATTGCTAGAAGGCTGAAAGTAGGAATTGTCATCACCATTGGCTCCGTTTGCATCGACCTCCACGGAAAGCTCTTGAATTCCAGTTTCACCTTTAAAGCCCAAAGACTGAATGTATCTCTGGGATTGATCGATGTGAAAGTAAGTCATAGCCTCATTAAACGGATTTTCGCCGCGCTTAAAGTTCCATGAGGGGGTCTCCGTCTGGTGCGGCTCTGCAGTCGGTGGGTCGTAGTCGATAATTTGAACGTAGGGCCCTTTGAGGCTATATTTATTTCCATCAAAACTCACATCCCGTAAGATCCGGTCAAAGTAAGCTCCATCAAACATGCTAGTATCGGAGTCATCTTCTAAGTCTGGATTGTTTAGCGTCGTTCTGGGGTCTGGGTCAAAAACCTTAGTGGGAATGTCAGCTACTGCTAGAATCTGACGATCTAGGTGTTTATTTGCCTTTTCCAAAGCTTGAATTCTTTTGAATTCTCGCACCCGATCAGTGATCGGACCCTGATAGAAAGTTGGATTGAAAGCTTGCTTGGGCTTGCGTGTAAGGCGATTATCCTGAAATGAAATGACTTTGCTATCAAAGGGGTTGATAAATACGTTCCATGAACCATATGGAGCGGTTACCGTTAGGGTTACCTTTATTTGTCTCTCAAGCTGATTCTGATTCCATACAAAAATGGTTTCAATTCGCGGGAGTTCGATGAGTTGACCATGAACCTTGAGAGCTTGCCACGCAATGTCATAGGCCTGTTCATCGGAAATTATGCTTCTTAGCCTTGCCTTTGCAATTTTTGTGGGAAAGGTGTTGTTGTAGATTTGTGTGACTCTATCCTTTTGTTTATTTATTGAGACAGTAATACCTCCCTTTGCAACAGGTATCTCGTCTTGCATCTGTTGGAAGTGAAAGTGAAAGCCGGTAAGACTTTGTTTGACTTTTGTTAAACGAAGATTCGAAAGATCCTTGGGGATATCAAGGTTTTTTGCTTCGTCCTTCAAGTACTGTTCCACTAACAACTGGCCAGTCAGTTTTTTTTTATTTGGCTTGTTTAGAGTGGGGTTGAAGGAAAGTTTGAGTGTTTTTCGATCTCGTTTATGGAATTGCTTGGGTAAAGTCGATCCTGTTGCTACTGCAGATGCTAAAAAAAATGATAGCAAAAAGCAGCAGCTTCGAAGCTGGCTTTGATTCATAGATTCTCCTGATTCACTTGGAGGGATTAAGAGTATCTATAGTTATATCGGAAGTAAGTGGGAAAAGTCTATATAGCGACCCAAACCTTAACACTAAATGGCAGCACAGGTATGGTTTGGGATAAAAGTAATCGAAAGTTTAGTAGGCAATCTTCTGTCTATTTTTCTTTGTTTCTGAGCGACCTTTCTTAGCCTGTAGGCGTTTTTCCTTTGATGCTCTTGTGGGTTTCGTTGGTTTTCTTTTTTTGGCTGGTTGCCAAACCGCAAGGAGCATCTCTTTAAGTTTGTCTTCACAGTCTTTTATATTCTGTGGTCTGTCGCGATATCTTTCGCTGTGAATGATCACCTGGCCATCGCTATTAATTCGATTGCTGAAACGTTCTTCGAACCGCTTGCGAACACCTTCTGGAAGGTTGCGATTTTCGCTAAACTGCCATGATAGGATGGCTTTGCTGTTGACTTTGTTCACATTCTGGCCACCTGGCCCGGAACTGCGCGCAAATTGAAAGTCGATCTCAAGGGATGGTATATAGAAATTGTCTTTTATAACAATCACTTATTCTCTCCGGTGTGTTCTTAGTAGCCGATTCCGGCTTTCTTTATAGTAATAACCTTGCAATTACTGTTCCTTCCTAGTAGTCCTCTTTTTTCAGGAACGAGGAGACACTATGGATCAATTGCAGAAATTTTGGAAGGTCAAGACTCTTGAGCAGCTCAGCCCATCTGAGTGGGAGTCCTTATGTGATGGCTGTGGCAAATGTTGTCTCAATAAGCTTGAAGATGAAGAAACAGGTGACTTGGTGTTTACAAATGTTGCTTGCAAGCTTTTTGATAGCCAGGCTTGTCGGTGCAAGAATTATCAAAAACGTCGACGTTTCGTTCCAGATTGTCAGATTTTGACACCTAAGAAAGTTAGGCGGCTTTCTTGGTTGCCGGCAACATGCGCGTACCGCCTTGTTGCAGAGGGCAAAGATTTACCAAAATGGCATCACCTTGTTAGCGGCAACAAGCACTCTATTCACAAAGCAGGTGCTTCGGTGAAGGGGAAGGTTGTCTCTGAGGAGAGGGTTAAGGATCTTGAAGATCATGTTGTTGATTGGATCTATTGAAATTTTCAACTAGGAAGCTAGAGAACCCAAGTCGCGGTTTTCAGCTCGACTTAATCGGATTTCGAAGGTAGTGCCGGTGACACCATCCTCATTATGAGCTGATTCAATGGCAAGGCTCCCACCGTATTTTTTGATATAGGCATTGACGATCGTTAAACCGAATCCATTGCCCTGCTCTCCTAGAGTTCCCAGGCTTGAGTATTGACTTCGAGGGTCAAGAATGCGATCGCGCACAGCAGTTGGAATTCCCACACCATAGTCGCGGATACGAACCAGTACATAGGTATTTAGTGTTTGTGTCTCGATATCGATGGTTCCCCCTTCAAAACTGAACTTAATGGCATTACCGAGAAGGTTCAATAAAACTTGGTAGGCGAGACTTCGTGGTTCAGCTGCAACGAAGGCCGTTTGCTTTTCTCCAATGGTTTTGATGTTCACTTGAATTTTCTTTTGAGAGATTGCATCTTCCAGAAGGTGCAAGGCCTGCTCAATAGCTTGGTCTAAGCGCACTGGCTTCAGTGGTAAGCTCTTCTTTTCGCTGTACAGGGCTTCCAGGTCTTGAATGTGATCAAGAATCTCTCGTGTGGAATGACAGGCAGACTGTATTTTAGCAATCCATTCATTCACCTTTGCTTCCTTAAACGAGTTCCGCTTGGCGAGTAATTCTGCGTATGAATCAATCACAGCAATGGGGTTGGTGACATCGTGACAGAGAATCTTCAATAGAATTGATTTCTCTTGGATGGTCTTTTCTAATTCTCGGGCCTGACTTTCGACGATGGATTGCTGCCTTTGAAGCCGTAGCTTCGTGTGAAGGATGCCATTGAATAGCCGACGAAGGTACAAGCCAAAGGCGCCGGAAACGACTATGGCTGCAGCAGGAGTCAAGCTACCTTTGCTAATCGACTGAGTCTGGCTAAATGCGGCGGCTATCAGGCAAAGGTTCATTAGAAGTTGAGATGCAAATGCCCTCTTAAACTTGTAGCTTGAAAAAGAGGCCATAAAGATAAACATGACAGTTTCCAGCGAGTGTGGCAAAGGCTGGCTATGAGCTTGTGTTTTAAACAAGGAAAACCCTACGCAGCAGACCACCAATAGCACGAGCATCGATTCTTGGACTCGACTAGCATAGGGAAGCCTCGTGAGATAGCTTGACAATATAGTGATGCCACACATTAAAAGGCAAATCAGATAAGGCTGCCAGATAAAGCCTGGTTGTGCATAAAGGCCGACAAGTTGGGTGGTAAGAATTAGGCTTAGTGTGCAGGCATAGAAAACAGCGACGCTGCGACTATAGCTTGGGATCTGAGTCTGCTCCCATCGGCGCGTCTCGTCGCAAATTTTTAGGGTCGAGGAGATTTGCAAAATCCGTCCTTAGTCGAAATATATGATCTAAGGATCGGATTTTCCCAGGTAAAGTTCAGAAAAAATCGAAACTTTTTAGCTGGATTATCAGCTCACTGCTAAGCTATGAGAAACTCTCTCGAAAATAACCATGAAGGCAAGGCCGATGTTTTTCTGCGTCAGTTGCAACAGGGTTGCTCTTGAACCACAACAAATGGGGATACGATATTAACAAGAAACTGAGTTTGTGCGTCCTGCCAAGATTCTACTTGTGTAGCGCTCGGTGTAAGAAAGAGGCCCTGATCCATCCAAGTCTTAATAAGTGAGGCTTGGTCATTTGCTATGGCAGCTGCGGCCCGTGTGAGATCGAGTTCTGGGGCTACAAGAAAGAGTCTGCCGAATGCGAAATGACGAACAAGATCGGCCCAAGGCAACACATCTTGTTCAGCACTTAGTTTTTCTTCTAAGGTTTGTGACATAATTCCTCCGACATTTGAAGGCCTGTCTTAACCCTAATGGCTGGTAATTGCTAGAGTTGTTCTCTAAGTTGCTAAAATTAAATATCTATTATGGCATCCACCGCTTGCGGGTCCAAGCTCCCTCCGTTGGGTAACGGGTATTCTTTAGGCTACCTTCATAGCTGATGATGGTCGCCAATACGGGATCTTGGAGAACCTCAGCCACAGGTATCATGTTGCCATCAATCTCCATCATTCCAGCCACCAATCGAACTCCATGGCTATAGTCTGAATAGTAATTGCCATGGATGGTACTTAGAGGTTGGATCGCCTTGCCGTTGAGGCGATGCCAGCCGTAAATGGCGACTCTCTTTTTGCGCTTATTGAGTTTATTGCTGATCACCACGTCTTTTTTATGACCAGCAACAAGAGCGCTTTTACTATGATCTTCCATCTGAGTTTTGATTAAGTCATTGTGTTTCACAAATTGAGCTGTCCGTACCATGTGTTTTCCAGGTGCGAAGGTCGACGGCTTTAATTTCACCTCAGCTTGTTGGTACACAAGGTCAACGATCTTGGCTGTCGGCAACACGCAGGCAAAGTGATCTGCAACCCGTTGTGCTGTGATTGGATTCATCGGGACCCTGATAAAATCCGAATTGCTTCCTACCGCAAGATAATCTGGAGTCACCCATAGGGTTGCCTTAACTGTACGACCAGTTTTTAATCGATGATTGATATCGATGGGAACAAAGTTTTTCAGGTGGCTGGGAATATTTCCTCGCCGGAGTTCCCTTAAAATGCGAATTTCTCGTTGATACTCATTGACTCCATTTAGCTGACTGATAAATTCTTTACCTGTAGGATAGCTACTGTCGCGGTCGGGAATCGCAATCGGGACGGGAGGTCCCACCAGCGTTGCACATCCTGATAAAATGTAAGAAAGTAGAACCCATCCTAGGATCTGGTGAACGAGTGCCATCTGATCACTCCTCAATGCAGTTAACAATGTTTACAATTCTAAAAAATTTTTTTCTAAAAATCTTGGGTAGGATTGCCCGGTTATCGCTTTATTTCCAACTAATCAATGCAGTAAGTCTAAAGATATGAAGGAATACCAACGATAGGCCTGGAGAAGAGGAAATAAGGTGTTCCTTTTCGAATTATTTGATGGGCTTATGGTGGTTCGTCGAAGTTCGAGCTAGAGATTTTATGAGCGGATTTATTCGATGCTAAGATGCATGTGGTCTCGTTACATAGGCTTAGAGTTCATGCTGACGTTTTACGTCTTCAGTTGGAACTTCCCCTGTTTCGCAGAGGGTAGGAGCCTAGAGTCAGACGTGCTCGAAACATCTTCAACAGATGTAGTGTTGGAGCAGAGTAGCCAGCTGTCTCAGAATCGGGACGAATCAGATAACGACCTACCCGCCGACGCCCCAACCAATGAAAGACTCGATCCAGATACCTACCAAGCCTTCGGAACAATGTCACTCAAGGCCCAAGCCAAGCCTCGAAAAAATGAATGTGATCCCAGCAACGCTGATGTTTTCTGTAATCTTGAAGATTTAGGGGGGCAAGCAGTTCAGGGCGCTCCTGTTCTAACAGCGCCCAGTGAGCGAAAGGTAAGAAAGAAATTATCGATCATTGACATCCAGCCGTATCAGGAGAGTGAGAAGATTACGATCATGGGCAAGGGTAACGCCCGTGGTGAAGTACAGTTGATCAACCTCAATCCAAAAGTGAATCTCTGGTACTTGGTTAGGATTTTTTGGCCCCATCAGAAAGACCATGAGTGGTATCACCTGCAAACTATCTCTCCTGAGATTCAGAAATTAAGCCTGGACTCAAGCTTTCCAAATGGAATCGTGATCACTGAAGGTCAAGAGACTCACTCTTGCGAGCTTTGGGCTTCGAACGGTGCAGAAATTAAGTTGGCGTCTTTTAAAAAGAAGCCCTATACCCTTTTGTGTGATGAAAAGATTTATCTCAGGCAGAAAATCGAGGGCTATCGCACCACAAAAGAGTGGGTTGTGGAGTTTCTCCGCGATCGCGTTTGGGGCGGAGAAGCCATTACCGAGCTTGTCAAGAACACCTTATACAAAGACCGCTACCTTATTGATGCCAAGGTCAGTGACACCGCGGAGGCGGCCACAAGTGCTAAACGTGGTTACGGGATTCCACAGGCTGCCGTGCTGGCACCAGAATATCAAAGCAAGCTTGTTCAGGCGGAAGAACTTGGAATAGCAATCAAGAATGTTAAGCCCGAAGAAGCAGTTCAACTCGGTGAGTGGTATCCAGCAAAAAACCACAGCGGAGTATTTATCAGTGTTCTTGAAGCCGAAGCGATTTCTGAGGAGATTCTTAAAAGTCATGGCCACTATGTCAAGGGCCTCGGACCAGTGGAGAAAAGTGCTGTCAACTATCTAATTGCGTTTGATATGACCCGCTTTGATTTGAACTTCGCAGTCGGTACTGAACACCCGAGAGTCGGCTGGTCAGGTCGAGTTCGGAAGGCCGATCGTGATCTTAGCATACCCGGACCTGATGGCTTCGACACCATTGAGCCTATTGCTCCTACCGGCTTGATCCCTCCTGAGATCGGAAAGCTTGTGGCGGCGACATTTACCGGTGGCTTCAAACGCAGTCATGGCGCGTTTAAGTGGGGTAAGTTGTCCAAGGAGAACTTTGGCACTCACTACGGCTTCATCCAAAATGGAGTCATATTTAGCAAGATGCAAGAGCAGCTGGCAACCATGATCATCTATCAGGATGGTCGAATCGATATGAAAACTTGGGAGTCTTCGGATAATTTGAATCTTGGCTCTATCAAACATGCTCGTCAAAACGGAGTCCCAGTCATCAAGTTTGATGAGGAGGCTTTGAAAGGAGTGCCTGGGGACTATGTGAGTAACTGGACCTTAGGTAATTGGTCGGGGTCACAAGACCGGGAATTCAGGACCCTGCGTGCTGGTATGTGTCTTACAAGACAGGGTGATAAGCAATTTCTGATCTATGGCTACTTCTCTAGCGTAACACCCACTGCCATGGCACGTATCTTTCAAGCCTACAGCTGTGACTATGGGATGCATCTTGATATGAATGCCCTAGAACATACTTACTTGGCTCTCTATCCACAGAATAAATCCAAGGGCAATGTTCCGGAGCAGCTAGTCAAGGGTATGAAGGTACTCGACCAACGGTTTAAAGGCAATGTGCCGCGTTTTATTGGTTATCCCGATAACCGTGACTACTTCTACCTCACACCACGTGGGGGTTAAGGGTGAAGAAGCTCCAGTTGATCAAGTCGATGGAACGCCACCCTCTTTGTGTCGACCTCGATGGAACTCTCGTTAAAACTGACTGTCTCATTGAGGCCATTTTTGTGCTCTTGCGAAAAAACTATCTGTTTCTCTTCCTTTTCCCAAGTTGGCTCCTGAAGGGACGACTCCATTTTAAGTTTCAAGTTTTTCGTCATGCTGATCTGGATCCCGCGAGCCTTCCCTACAATCCCGATGTGCTTGCTTTGATATCAGAGCAACGAGAGGCTGGCAGACCCGTGGTGCTGGCTACGGCTAGCCCCTACCTTATTGCGGAAAATGTCGCCCAGTATCTGGGCTTATTTACTAGCGTACTGGCATCAGATGAGACAAGAAACCTGAAGGGAGAGGCCAAGGCTCAACTCCTTGCAGATAAGTTTGGAGAGAAGGGATTCGACTATATCGGTGATAGCGCCGCAGATATTGCTGTATGGCAACGGTCGGAGAAGGCTTTCTTAGTAAATCCATCACGGAAGACCCAGCGCCGTGCCGCCAAGGTTGCAAATATCGAGAAGACGTTCTCACCGTCAAGGGGGTTGCTAAGACTAATAGTCAAGCAGGTAAGGGCTCATCAATGGGCTAAAAATATATTGATTTTTTTACCGATGTTCATGTCCTATCGCTTTATTGAACTTGGGATTTGGGCTACCTGCCTCCATGCCTTCTTTGCGTTTTCAGCTTTATCTTCCTGCGTGTACATTCTCAATGATTTGTTAGATCTTGAATCGGATCGAAGACACCCAGATAACAGGAACCGGCCATTTGCAAGTGGCGACCTTCCTCTTCAGTGGGGAGCGATTCTTTTTCCGAGTCTTTTGCTATTGGGCATCACTCTTTCAGCCACGGTTTCCCTAGAATTCCTAGCGTTAATTATTGGCTACTTCGTGCTTACGACGGCCTATTCTCTTCGTCTGAAGCAAGTGGTTCTAGCCGATATTTTAATCTTGGCGAGTCTTTATTCATGGCGTGTCATTGCTGGTGCAGTCGCCTGCCAGATTCCATTGTCAGAATGGTTTGTGATCTTTGCCATATTCTTCTTTTTAAGCCTGGCATTGGTGAAGCGTTGTTCGGAATTGATTTTGATGGCTAAGGCCAAGATGGGAAAAAACTCACGGCGAGGTTATTTGGTTAGCGATCTGCCCCTCTTACTGGCCTTTGGGGTGTCCAGTGGCTACCTATCGGTTCTTGTCCTGGCGCTCTATCTAAGCACTCCAGAAGTCCATAATATCAATGAAAATCCTAGGGTCCTATGGGGAGCTTTGCCGTTCATACTCTATTGGATATCTAGGGTATGGTTGAAGGCCTTTCGCGGTGAAATGCCTTCCGACCCTTTGGTCTTTGCAATCAAAGATCGAATGAGTTACAGCCTGATTATCATGATTGCCGGGCTGTGGTTGATTGCTCGTGGATTTTAAAGGGCCCAACAGACACCATTGAGACCCTGGAACGCTATACAAAGTTTCGATACACTATACATTCCGATGATGTCTGCTGGGAACTGACCTTACAATCAGAACGAATTAGACTCGTGAATCAGAATTTATTGCAGCCTTTGTGGACAGCAATGAACCTCTATGCTAGTAGTGGGGTCGTATTGAGGAGTTATGATGATTGTTGCTGGGAAAATAGTTTCAATAGCCTATCAGGTTCGGTCTGAGGATGGTCAGGTCATTGATGCTTCAAGTCATGAAGATCCCTGGGTCTTTACCCATGGAGATGGCCAGATGGTTAAGGGTGTCGAAAGGGCACTTTTGGGTCACGAGGTCGGTGATAAGCTTGACTTGGTGCTAGCGCCAGAAGATGCCTATGGTGAGCGTGACCCCGATCTAACCAGCTATGTGAGCAAAACGCAGTTTTCGCAAATCGATCTCCTCGAACCGGGAACTCCCGTTTTTACTGACGTTGACGACCAGAGAGTTCTCGTCACGGTCAAGGAAGTGAAGGAAGATAAGGTTCTACTCGATATGAATCACCCCTTAGCGGGTCAGACCTTACAGTTTTCCGTAGAAGTGCTATCAGTTCGTGAGCCATCGAAATAGGTTCACGTAAAATCAGTCCAGGTGGGTGCGAGAAACACCTTAAGAATCCTTGTCGTCAAAACCCATGAATCCCATTCTACATCTAAAAATTATATAAAATATATCTGATATCCTGTTTACTTTAGTGGCTATTTGCATATACTCACCGACGTTTATAGGCCCCTATAGCAGAGAGAAACACTATGTTAGTACTACGTGGTTCACCATCCTTATCACAGGCTGATCAGGCTAAGCTAAAGGATCGTTTCCTTCGTCGCGACTTGCCATTGACTCACTTATATAGTGAATTTGTGCACTTTGTTGATGTGGCGGAGGAGCTTTCACCTGATCATTTGGCAACCTTAGAGAACCTCCTGAAATACGGTCCTCGCCAAGCATCCGAAACCCCTCGTGGAAAGCTGATTTTGATAGTCCCCCGTCGTGGAACTATCTCACCCTGGTCTTCAAAAGCTAGCGATATCGCACACAATACCGGACTTTCTGCGGTACGACGTATCGAGCGCGGCCTCGCTTATTACATTGAAGCGGATCTCGATCAGGAGCAGTGGCAAGAGGTCAAGTCGCTTCTTCATGATCGCATGGTAGAAGATGTCTTAGAACAGCTTGATGATGCTCGGGTGCTTTTTACCCATCAAGACCCGAAGCCGCTCTCTACCATCGATATGTTAGAACGAGGAAAACAAGCACTCTTGGAAGCCAATCGTAGCCTAGGATTGGCATTGGCACCTGATGAGATAGACTATCTCTATGAGCGGTTCTTAGAGCTGGGGCGCAATCCTAGCGATGTCGAGCTGATGATGTTTGCGCAAGCTAACTCAGAACATTGTCGCCATAAGATCTTTAATGCCCAGTGGACGATTGATGGCGAGGCGCAGGAGCGCTCTCTATTCCAGATGATTAAGAATACCTATCAGGTGACCCCGGAATATGTGCTTTCAGCCTACAAGGATAACGCAGCTGTTATGGAAGGTGGGCTAGGGCAGCGCTTCTTTTCGGATGCAGAAACCGGGGCCTATGGGTATTCTGAAGAATCCATAGATATTCTCATGAAAGTTGAAACCCATAATCACCCCACAGCGATATCTCCATTTCCTGGAGCAGCAACTGGGTCCGGTGGGGAAATAAGAGATGAGGGAGCTACAGGGCGCGGTGCTAAGCCAAAGGCTGGGCTCACCGGGTTTTCGGTGTCTAACCTGAACTTGCCTGATCATCCACAGCCCTGGGAAGGTGATTTTGGTAAGCCCAATCGCATCGTTTCAGCTTTCGACATTATGATTGAAGGGCCCTTGGGTGCTGCGGCATTCAACAATGAATTTGGTCGCCCTAATCTTCTGGGCTACTTTCGGACCTTTGAAGAAGCTGTTGAAGGCCCTAACGGTTTAGAAGTTCGAGGCTATCACAAGCCGATTATGATCGCTGGGGGCTTAGGTAATATCCGTCGCGAGCATGTGCAGAAGAAGCCATTCCCTGGTGGAACTCATATTGTAGTTCTGGGTGGACCAGCAATGCTGATCGGTCTTGGTGGTGGTGCCGCATCATCTGTGGCTTCTGGAGAGGGGAGTGAGGATCTTGACTTTGCGTCGGTCCAAAGGGGAAACCCAGAGATGGAGAGGCGCTGTCAGGAAGTGATCGATCGCTGCTGGTCCCTTGGCTCTACAAACCCCATTGCCTTTATCCACGACGTCGGTGCTGGAGGTTTGTCCAATGCTTTGCCGGAAATTATTCATGATGCAGAGCGTGGCGGTCGCTTCGAGATTCGGCGCATTCCTTCTGATGAACCCGGAATGTCGCCACTTGAAATTTGGTGCAACGAGTCCCAAGAACGCTATGTTTTAGCCATTGAAGATAAAGACCTCGCAGCATTCCAATCTATCTGCGAACGAGAACGGTGCCCATTCGCGATTGTTGGGCAAGCGATCGAACAAGCCAGCCTATCCCTTAGTGACGAGCACT
Organism: Pseudobacteriovorax antillogorgiicola; assembly: GCF_900177345.1. Taxonomy (NCBI): domain Bacteria; kingdom Pseudomonadati; phylum Bdellovibrionota; class Oligoflexia; order Oligoflexales; family Pseudobacteriovoracaceae; genus Pseudobacteriovorax; species Pseudobacteriovorax antillogorgiicola. The sequence goes on along the minus strand of NZ_FWZT01000005.1, from coordinate 211,665 downwards.
TTAAAAACCAAGCTATTGATCTACCCATGGATGTCTTATTCGGCAAGCCGCCGAAGATGAATCGCGAGGTGGTCCGTCTGAAGGCTAGTGGCGACGCCTTCGATAGCGAGCGGGTTGATCTTAAAGAAGCCGCTGAGCGCCTTTTGCGCTTGCCGACCATTGCCGATAAAACCTTTTTGATCAGCATTGGTGATCGAACAGTGACAGGCTTGGTAGCTAGAGACCAAATGGTAGGACCTTGGCAGGTGCCGGTAGCTGATGCTGCTGTGACGGTCAGTGACTACAAAGGCTATACCGGTGAGGCGATGGCGATGGGTGAGCGTGCGCCGATTGCCTTATTGAATCATGGTGCCTCGGCACGGATGGCTGTTGGTGAAGCGATTACGAATATTATGGGCGCTTCGATTGATGGTCTAGAGCGAATCAAGCTCTCGGCGAACTGGCAAGCTGCAACCGATCATCCAGGGGAAGGAGCGGGTCTGTATGAAGCTGTGCAAGCTATCGGCATGGAGCTATGCCCAGCCTTAGGGCTAACCATACCTGTGGGTAAAGATTCGATGTCGATGAAAACTAGCTGGCAAGAAAATGGCGAGGAACGTTCCGTAACCGCTCCTTTGTCACTGGTGATATCAGCTTTTGCACCCTGCACCGATGTCAGAAAAACTCTGACCCCTGAATTGAAGCGCTTTTCTGAGCCTTCAGACTTGCTATTGATTGATCTCGGTCAGGGCAAGAATAGGCTTGGAGGCTCTTGTCTAGCTCAAGTTTATCGCAAGCTAGGCAAAAACCCGCCAGATATCGATGACCCCATGCTTTTGAAAAATATGTTTTTGGCAATTCAAGATCTCAATAAGCAAGGGCTGGTACACGCCTTTCACGATCGTTCCGATGGTGGCTTGTTCGTAACGGCTCTTGAGATGGCTTTTTCTGGGGCAACAGGTCTCGACATTCAACTATCTCAGCTAGATGATCGAGTTCAGAGGGCTCTATTTAGTGAGGAACTGGGAGCCCTAATTCAGATAAAGCGCAGCGATCGGGAACGTGTTTTAGCGGTCATCAGTGCTTATGGGCTTAGTTCTTGTAGTCACCTGGTCGGCTCGCTTCGCGACGACAATCGAATTGTATTCCTAAATGGTCAAGATGAAGTTCTTGCTGATGACCGGATGGTCTTTCGAAAGTTATGGTCTGAAACTAGCTGGGCCATGCAATCTCACAGAGACAATCCTAAAAGTGCTGAGCAAGAGTATCAGGCTAAGCTAGATCCTAAGGATCCAGGCTTAAATTGTGTCGTGAGTTTCGACCCTAGTGACTACCAGAGCTATTCTAGTGCGCGCCCGCGGGTGGCGATCTTAAGAGAGCAGGGTGTCAATGGCCAGGTAGAGATGGCAGCTGCATTCGAACGGGCGGGCTTTGAAGCTATCGATGTTCATATGAGCGATCTTCTGAGTGGGCGTCAGTCCCTCGGGACGTTTCAAGGACTGGTTGCCTGTGGTGGATTCTCTTATGGAGATGTCCTGGGGGCAGGTGAGGGATGGGCTAAAACCATTCTGTATCATCAGGGCTTGAAGGAGCAGTTCCAAAGCTTCTTCCACCGATTAGATACGTTTTCTCTTGGAATCTGTAACGGTTGCCAAATGATATCTAATCTTAAGGGAATTATCCCGGGTGCAAGTCACTGGCCGCGGTTTGTCAAAAATCAATCGGATCGTTTTGAAGCTCGATTCAGCCTAGTAAAAATCGAAGAGTCGTCGTCGCTATTCCTAAAAGGAATGGCTGGCTCTCAAATTCCCATCGCCGTTGCTCACGGTGAGGGGTTTGCTGAGTTTGAAGATGAACAGCATTTAAACCAAGCCAAAGCCCATGTAGCTCTATCGTATGTTGACCATTACGGCCAAACAACAGAACGCTATCCCTTCAATCCCAATGGTTCACCTGCGGGAATTACCGGGTTAAGTAGTGAGGATGGTCGGGTCTTAATCATGATGCCACACCCTGAAAGGGTATTCCGGACGGTACAAAACTCTTGGCATCCTGAAAACTGGGGTGAAGACGGCCCATGGGTGAAGTTGTTCCGTAACGCCCGAGAGTGGTGTGAAGAAAACTGTTGAACCGGACTATGATGCCGAAGTCTCCATCAGTGGAGCTTCGGCATTGTGGTTTCTTAGCTTTTAGGGCTTGTTCCTTGCAAGGAAGCTGTAAATTGCTTTTTAGGTGCAGCGAGTCGGCCCTCGTCGCTGATCAATCGCCAGCTATAGCGACCGCTGATAATGCGGTTTAGGTTGACTAGCTCTCGATGATTTCCCATTTGCAGAAATGCCCAGTTGCTTACCATACGGATACCGTGGCTATAGTCTGCGTAGCCAGCGCCGTGCACCGTGCTTAGAGGCTGGATGGGGCGGCTGCTTTCTAGCTTATGCCAACCAAATATGGCGATAGCCCGCGGCTTTCTATAGAGCTTGCGAGTTTGAACCACATCTTTCTTATGTCCAGCTACTAGCTCTCCCGGTTGATCCTGGTGGCGAACTAACTGGGATTGAATGGTGTGGTTGTGTTGGGTAAAGTACTGGGTCGAAGTCATTTTAGGGCCAGGTGCCATCGGACGTGGTCGTAATTTGATCTCGGCTTGATGGTATATCGTATCCACCATCTTCCTTGTGGGAAGCATAAAATCGAAGGTGTTAGTGATACGCTTCGCGCTATATAGATTCAGAGGAACTCGAACGTAATCCCGATCAGAGCCGACTGCCAAGTAGTCTGGCATTACGTAGGTGGTAAGGGTCCAGGTGCGTCCCTTCCAATCGCGATGTTCGTAGGTTACAGGTTTCAGATCTCTCAGGAAGCTTGGGAAGTTCCCCGCCATTATTTGATCGACGATTGCTCGTTCTCGATCCATACCCGACAGATGCCGGATGGAACGGATAAACTCAGAGCCAGACAAGGCATTCGATGCCCTTGCGGGTAGGAGCTGCAGTGCTTGTCCTGGGATTCCAAAAGTTTGAGAGTCTTTGGATTGACTCCATGCGTGGGGTGCGGCGGAAGCCTGCAACAACAAAGCCGTTGCCATGACAGTTGCTGCAATTGCTTTCATAAGTAGAATCCTTACCTAGAGGTTACAATGGGGGTAGCCAGCTGCGATAGACTACGTCTCTAATTGTTCATATCCTCTAGATGTGTATGTTAATCGTCTCTTTATTGCAAGTAAATTAGACGTACTATAAATGTAGGGGATAGTCACCACTTACAGAGGCTTATTAAATTCTTGTGATAATTATGACTTAGGCGTAAAGGTGGGGGCTCAAGATTTCCTTGGTCATTTCCGATGAGGGGAGCGCCCGGGAGCAGATAACGACGTGTTTCCCAAGCCACATCGGTAACGATCGACGACCCTGCAAGCTTAGCAATCGCTTTTCTTTTTCTTAATATATTGAAAATATTTAACTCTTTTTATTTCTCTGCGGTAAGGTTCTAACAATACCCAAGGGAAATAAAGTCAGCATGGGAAAGTTCATAGATTCCTAACAAAAAATGGTGAGGATAGGATTCGATTTGGAGGCTCATCGAGCTTAGTGGGAGGCTGCGAAGACGCAAAAAAAGAGTCCCTAAGTAGGGACTCTTCAATAAAATTAGATTCTTAAACCTCTAGTTTGTAGACATTTGCTTCAGGCTATCCTTGATAGCTGCTGTCACATCACCACCGTGAGGCATAGAGATACGGCGGTTGTTCAAGAAAAACGTTGGGGTTCCGGTGACTCCCAGTGATGCGATCAGTTCGTTGGTGGACTTCACGAACTCTTTAGGGGCGGGAGTTCCCATGCAGGTTTCGAACTTCCCTGTGTCAATTCCAGCAGTTTTAGCGACTTCCATCGCCTTAGCCGCGTCGGCGGAGTCGTTCATAGAGCCCCATTTACCTTCGAAGGCGGCATTGTGGTATTTCCAGAATTGCTCTTGGCCTTGCTGTGCAGCACAGAAGCCACCTTCAATAAGAGAGCCGCTGAGCTTGTCGGGGCGGAGCGCGAAGTTGATCTGCACCAGCCGAATGTCGCTACCAAGATCTTTCATTGCCTGTTTCACAGAGCTATGGATCTGCTGACAGTGAGGACAAAGATAGTCTGAGATTTCGACCAATACATTCTTGGCACTTGCCTCACCCATGCTAGGATATTTTTCCACTGGAATAGAAACTACAGGTGCGATGGGCGCGCGAACCAAAAGCTTGATCTTGCCATCGTGCTCCAGGTCATGCCATTTTTCTTGGAAGCCTTCGCCCTTTTTCTGTTGCTTCATGAACATAGCAATGCGGTCTTTAAACTGCTCGAAGTTAGCATTAGGCGGAAGGCGTGCCTTATTCTCTTCAAAGAACGCTTTCATATCGGCATCAGATACAGTTGGTTCGGGTAGAAGCTCGTCTAACGGTGGCAGCTTGGATAGGTCGCTTTTGTCCTTGGCTAAGGCAATCCTCAAGGCTTGCTCTTTTAAAATACCTTCTTTTTTGTGAAAGCTTTCCCGCTCCACATTATATAGCTTGCTTTGAAAGTCGGAACCTAAATCGTCTCGGCCATAGGTCTTGCCTTCAATCATAAAAAGTTGGGATGATCCGCCTTCGGCACAGGCTTGAATCCCTTTCACTGCTTCTGATTTTCCTTGATTGCTACCTGCGAGATAGCCCACTGTGCCACCGATTCCAAGACCCCCAATCAAGAGAGTCGCCAAAAGACCAGCGTTCATACTCTGACTCCAACTTCAACTTTGTTTGCGATTACGTCTCAAATTTGCAAGAACGTCAGCAGGGAGAAACTTTATTTCTCCCCTCAAATCTGACGGTCTCGATTGTATAAATGATCACTTTAAACTAAATTGAAGGCGTCGACTACCGACAATCTGACTGTTGCTTCTTCACCATGACGGCTATACTACGCCCGGGAACCGTTACACGTTGATTAGTGAAGCTGAGATCAGGATTGAAGCTGTGAAGGCTAAAACCTCCACTTGGCATGGCGACGTCCTGCCCCTCGGAGCCTACGTTAAACAAGATGAGAAATTCCTCAACATTGCTATCCAGGTCTGCCAATGCACAGGAGTCGAGAATAGACATGGCAATTAAGCCCGGGGTTTGCTGCGGTCCTGTGTTGCTGAAGCGAACGCGCTGATTGACATCCTCACCAGTTCGAAGCCGGAAAAGTGGGCTTTCGTAGCGTAGTGCTAAAAGTTTTCTAACATAAGCTGCCATTTCTAGGACTTGCTCTTGGCTCGGGCCTTCTGGAACATCGTCTAACACTTTGCGGAACAACTCCCAGTTTTGGCCATCTTTATCGGCGCGAGGCAGGCCTTTATTCCACACCGTCGTAGCACCAGTGTAATCCACTTTGTTGAACCAGTCTCCGGAGTCAAAGCTGTCACGATTTAAGGACTTTGAGCGAAGCAGATCTGAGCCCAACTGGAAGAAGGGAATGCCCTGAGCGAGGAGATTGAAGGAGAAGCCGATTTTTTGAGCAGCAACCCGTTCTTCAGAGCTTGCACCCAGAGGCAGTTTCAATTGATTGATGTCCCATAAAGTCTGATTATCGTGCTTGGAAATATAGTTGATAGTTTCAAACGGGTCTGCTGTATAGGCAGTCGGAACTCCAAAATATGAAACTTCGTCGGCACGCTTCTCTTGGCCATAACGGTCGACAATGGGGAATGATCGTATGCTACCAGCAAGTCCGACGCGAAGCCGATCAGCCAAGTCCTGATAGCCGATGACTTGCTGCTCTTGCGGAGCTCCTTGCCAGTGATCGGCAATGGAGCAGTCTGTGCCAAGACCAGTAGACTCTTGCAGTCCACCCCACTCATTGGTGTCCACTAACAAGCCGTTGCCAAGACCTTGCTGGACAAGCAGATAGCCGCAATCAAAGGCTCCACCGCCGCGAATGGCGTCGCGCATGCGGTCGTTAAACGACCCGATTCCAGTTTCGAACATATTTAGCTGGGTTGCATTGGTACCTCTTTGGTTGTTGGCGACTTCGCCGAAGTTCCAGCCTTCGCCATAGAGGTAAACTTGGTCGCCAAGGATCTCTCGGGCTTTTACAAGGTTGGATTTCATGTGATGACCCATGAGATCGAAGCGAAAGGCATCGACTTTATACTGATCGGCCCATTGCTCTAGGGTATCGATCATGAGCTTTTCCATCATGATGTGTTCTGTAGCTGTATTTTCGCAGCAGCTGGAATTGGCAACCTTGCCACTGATCGGATCACGGCGGTGATAGTAGCCCGGTACCGTTTTATCCAGGACACTGTTTTCAAACAACTTAGAAGCATTGGTGTGATTGTAGACCACGTCTAGAGAGAAGCGAAGGCCGAGGTCCCAAAGCCCTTTCACCATTCGGCGAAACTCAAGAATACGCTGCGGACCGTCGGGATCACTAGAATAGCTACCTTCAGGGGCCCCAAAAACCATCGGGTCGTAACCCCAATTGAAGCCATCTCGGTTCCGAAGTAGGGCATTTAGCTCTTGGATATCGCCATTAGATTTGCTAGCTGCTGCGAAAACCTCGCGAAAGGTTTTTCCTGCATTATCGACGCAAAGCTTTGGGGGATTCTCTGGCCCACAAACTTTGTCAATGGGATCGTCGAGGTTTACCTGCTCCGACCGTTTCTCGTTGACTGTCGCAAAGTCAGCAGCTGGGAGAACTTGAACGTGGCTCAGCCCAGCATCCGCAAGGCCTTTCAGATGAGACATACCATCGCTTAGTGGGGCTGTCGCGTCGAAGGCGGTGTAGAGCCCGCGCTGCTCAGGTGCTACCGATAAATCAGCAATGGAAAAATCGCGGATATGAACCTCGTACACGCTGATATCGGAGGGGTGAATGCCTGGTTTCTTGATCTTGTCCCAACCTTGTGGCTTAAGGTCTGCAGCATTCAAGTCGACGATTTGGGAGTATTTAGAATTAGTGCTCAAGCTAAGAGAATAGGGATCGATAACTTCGTAGGTTTCAATCTGATCTGAGAAGTAATGATAGGTTTGGATACGATAGCGGTAGAAAGGCCGATCTACTAACCATTGAGTATTGCCAGTCGCGCTCCAGACTCCATCAGCAGCTTCTGTCATAACTTGGGTGCCCAGTAGTGATTTGTCTTGGTTGTAAAGCATCAACTCTACTGTTTGTGCGGTGGGAGCCCAAAGCCTTAGAACAGGTGATCCTTTGTCGATACTAAGGCCAAGAGTTTTCTGGCTGCTGAATTCTTGATCAAGAAGTCCTGGCATCTGAACTTGGGTTGCAGAAAGAACTCGTTGCTTACTATCGAGAGCGACAGCGACAAGCTGAGACTTTACGATCTGCTTGAGAGACTCATCGGTGATAGCGCTAAGCTTGAAGGTTCGAAAGTCATTAAGGTGGGGAAACTTTGAATCTGCACTGAGAGACATCGGTTCAAGAGCAATCGCTTCGCCGCCTTTAACTTCCAAGGATGAAAAATCAACTGTGATATTACTACTTGGGCTATAGCGTAGTTCGAAGCTACTACCGACGTTCACGGGTAGATTCCATCGGATGGTTTCCCTATCTGTCCAATGAGCAGCGGCATCTGTAATGGTTGGCGGATTGGGGCAAGGCTGAAAGTCAGGGCTACAGGCAACAACTGGCTGACCCTTTTTAATAAAGTATAAACGACCTTGAAGCTGGGGATACACGACGAGATCGTTTTCTGTAGACTTCTCCGCACCGCGATGGACCACAAGCCCCATTTTTGTTGGAAATGCTTCATAGGCTGGTGGAGCGGCTGAGTAGCCGTCATTTGGAGGTAGGTCGAGAGTAAACTGGAGGCCGAGTTCAGGAGCAGTAGAGTTTTGAGTAAATGGCTCCTGCCAATTTGTCCAGTTCGTGCCGGTGTTCTGATCCCACAGGTGGAGTCCCCAATCTGTGTAATCTCCATCTGGGTCGTTATAGAAAACAACCATTTGGTTCTTGCTAGGAATGACAGGTGGAGCTAGTTCGAAAACGGTATTGGAAGCCTCGTAGGTCCAGAATTCCCGCTGATTGCTTGGGAGAATGTACTGTAAAGTTTTGCCATTTTGATTCCTTACTTCTATAGTGAGGTCCTTCTTATTACTGGCTTTGAGCTTGAAAATGTAGCCGAAATCATCAGATCCTGTTGATTCGACGCTGCCATTGATGCTAGAAACTTGCCACTGGTCGGCTGGAAAGTGGTTATGAAAGTGGAGTGTGACTCGATAGCTTTTCTTTGTTTCACAAGCGCTGAACAGCAAGAAAATAGGTAAAATTACAAGAAAATAGAGACATTTCGTTCGGTTCATAAGAACTACCTGCTTAGTTGATCGATTGACGACTATACTTATAGAAAATTTACGACATTGATTCAACAAGGCTACGACGAAAGGTGTTTACAGTGAGCATATTTTCTTGGCTATTTTAAACGACTATGTGCCACTTATAAATTTGATCGCCCGTTTAAGTCTGCTACTAGGAAGAAAAATCTGATGTCCAGAACATACGAACTAAATATTTACTGTGAAGACAAGCCTGCCCTAAAGTTGATGTTGGATGCTGCAGGTTATGATGACTATGTGGATGCTTCATTCGACGCCTTAGATCTCAGCGACCAAGGGTCAGAGGCGGTGATCGATACCATGCTGGAACGCGAAGGCTCACTACCTCTTACCCTATATTTTGAGTCTCTTGAGGGCAGGCAGGAGTGTGAGCGGTGTCTAGCTGATGGCGAACTCGCGCTGCGCTTAGAGCGCCGTGATTTTGATAGCAAGATCTGGCAAACCGCCTGGGAAGAGAAAGAAGAAAATTTCGAAACAGATCATTTCGTTGTCATGGTAGATGATGCTCCTCCTACAGCGACTGCGAAACATATATTAAAAATTCGGTCCCAAGGAGCCTTTGGTTCGGGGCAGCATGCCACGACTAAAGCTATCCTGAGACTCATGGAAACAGAAAGGCCATCAAGTCCCAGTGCTTGTTTAGATGTGGGAACGGGTACAGGGATTCTGGCTATCGCTGCTGAAAAGCTGGGGTATACGCAGGTCGTCGCTACGGATATCGAAGAGACAGCCATTGCTTCAGCTCAGGGGAACCGTAGTTTGAATCATGCAAGTTTTAGCCTTATCCTAGGCTCTCTGCCAGAAGGTCAGCAGCAGTTTGATCTGATCGTATCCAATATTCTGCCACCGGTGATTAATAATATGTTGGACGACTTTTTCCGCAGGTTAAAGCCGGGCGGGCGTGTTATCCTTGCTGGGTTTAATGAGGCGAATGCCGCGACAGTTCACCAAGATGCCCAAGACGCAGGCTTCGCTTTTGCTACACAAGTTTCCGAGCGGGGCTGGCTTGCTAGCGCTTTTGATAAGCCAATTTTGAGACTAGGGCTTTACTAGATAGGGGTGGCGTAGTTCCTCGGTCTTTCCATTTTGTTCGATGGTTACCTTTAAGACCCAATCGCCAGGCATATGGAGCTTGACTCCATTTATGATCACACCCTTGCCATCTTTGCTAGGGCTTGGTTTCGTGGGCTTCACCACCATGCCGTGATCATGATCGGGCATCTCTGCATCAAAGCTTAGTATCTTGATCCCTTTCGATTTCGGGACTAGCTTGACGCTGGTGACCTTCTTCTTCTGCAGGCTTGGTTTGCCATATACTTCGATCGTTTGCTTGTCCTTCAAGACGATGGTGGTGTCCTTGTGGAATGACTTTCCAAATCCGGCTGTTGCCAGTGAGAGAAGGGCTAAAAAAACCGCAAGTTTCACGGATGTCTCCTGAGTCACGATGATAGACCAAGGCTCACTATGGCAGAAGGCGATCATCTCGTCCAGAGCAATTCAAGGGATTGTCGCGGTCAGGGCAGTTCCAGTGAAATGACTTGCAAGACACTGATCTTAGATCCAAAATGGAGGCGTTTTATATGTATCAATCATCACAAGTCTGATGTGGAGGACTTATATGAAGGCCGTGAAATTAGGATTTCTATTTGCAACTATCGCTCTGTTTCTTGCTCCCGTAAGCTATGGCAAGACCTGCTACTACCAAGCTCCCCAGAAAGACTTTAAGGTGACCTGGACTGGCTTTAAGTTCACTTCAAAAGCCCCTGTCAGTGGTTCTTTTGACGAGGTTTATTTAGAGCAGGGTAAAAAAGCCAAGAGTGTTAAGAGCCTCATGAACTCTTTAAAAGTAAAAATAGCGTCTGCTTCGATCAACTCCAACCTTCCGGCACGAGATAAGAAACTTGCCATGTTTATCTTCGGTCCCATAAAAAATTCTGGCTGGGTTCACGGTCGGGTTAAAAAGTTTGACGGTAAGATGGCAACCATAGAGCTGGACTTGAACGGCAAGAAGGTGGCATTACCTTTTACCGTAAAACAATCTTCTCCCTCTAAGTACGAGTTGAAAGGCCAGATGACCTTTGCTCAATTTGGAATGATGTCAAGTTTCAAGGCTATCGCTGATGCTTGCAAGGACTTGCATACTGGCCCCGATAAAGTGGCTAAAACTTGGGAGATCGTTGACCTCAAAGTTGATGTAGCAGTTAACGAAAGCTGTAGCTAGAACTTTATCCCAAGAGCGCCTGATCTGCTGGGAATGATGATCCAAAATCTCACCGAATTTAGATGACGCATGGGAGGATCATTCTGGTTTTGTTTATGATTTCATCAAGACTATCGACTCTGCGAAAAGTTCTATGGAGATCTTAGCAAAATCACCATGTTTGTTCGGCTCTCAGAAGCCATAGATGATAGCACAAAAAAAACTTTCCCTATCTATCTTAGATTCTCCTGCGAGAAACCGACAATAAGTTGGCAACTTCATCGAGGGGAGTCTAATGATGTCATCACTACTGAATCTTCGACTGTTTCGAATATTTGGACCTAAGGAATCCGTTTCTAAGACGTCTTACATCGGTATTCTCAGTGTGTTGAGCCTAACAGCATTCGGAAGCTTTCTTATGGGGGCTGGAGCAGCCTATGAGTTTTTAGATCGGCCGAAGGTGCGTACAAAGGACTATAGACCGACAACGATCGTTGCAAATCCGAAGGCGGTTTCTGAGAATGTGTCCCAAAGCACCCCGCAGACGGGGGAGTTGGCTAAGGAAGGTATGGAGTCGCTAGCCCATGTGATGAAGATCATACCCTCGTCAAAAATTAAGCTAGACTTGGTTAGTATCAAAGAATCTCAAAACGGCTATGTGCTACTGGTCGATATCCAAAACAAAAGTCGAAAGGCAATCGAAGGCAACTTAGTGCTGAGGTATCGCTTTCAGTATCGAGCCCAGGCCCGGGTGAGAGAGATCGTTTTATCGGATCTGCCGTTCTCGATTAAATGGCGCTTGCGGAAACGAATCGCTATCCGGGATCGAACCCATGCCGCTCGATTTCTAGATGCGACCATTGAAGCTCGTGTTTATGACGATGGGGGCAACATTGCTTTGGATCACGTTGACGGCGTTGAAATTTAGGCCGTCTGATTTGCGCTGTTTGCATGTGCTATTGATGTTTAGAGTTGTCAACGTCCTAAACTTTGCTGAGTATGGGGCCTTCACCGTCAGAGGATTCAAAGCGTTTGGCTTTTAGGTTCTTGTTTGCCTGTGCTGCATGAAGGACTTGGCCGTTCATCGCAATGTAAACCCCAGGAGGCAAAAGTTGAACAGCGGTGATTGCGCAACCCACATTAAAAATTGCATCTGATGACTTAAGCTTCGCTGGTTCCATCGATCCCGTGAATACAATCACTTTATCTGTGATTCCTTCTAAAACCCTCGCTGTCGTTGCCATGGTATCGGTGCCATGAGTCACGATAATTCGTTTCTGAGGGCTGACCTGGACCTTATTGAAAATCAATTGCCTGTCATCATCGGTTAAGTCAAGGCTATCCTTCCTCAGAACCGACTCCAATTCGTAATCAAGAGCTACATTCGCTTCTGCAAGAATGTGGTGGATTTGAGGGTCCCCCACCTGAAACTCACTGTTGGCGTCGAAGTAAATTTTGTCAATCGTTCCACCAGCAGAGATTATCTTAATCATTTCAGCCATTTTAAGTAAACTCCTGAAGCTCTAAGGGGGTGCCTAGCAAAAAACGCTCGCGCTATACCTTATCGTTGCACCCTGCGATTACAGAAACCAGGCCATCTTCATACCACAAGAATTGATTTTGTAAAGGAATTCAGCAGATTCACCTGGTATTCCACCGTTTTATGCTTAAAAAAATCCAATTTATTCCGATAGATCTCAGGCAATCAACAAGTGTGAGAATGATGATGCACCGGGTCTTGCTCTACTTACTATTGAACGCTGGTATTTCCCAGGCTGCGAACGATAAGCCCAGCCGGGAGGTAATATGGAAAAAGGCTCAGAGTTTATCACCCCTTATCGCACCTCAGCTAACGCCGCGGGAGTTTCAGCAAGCCCGCTTTGGTAAAGAGTTGTTCTTTGACCCTAGAATTTCGGCAACAGGGGACGTCGCTTGCAGTTCATGCCACAATCCGATCCATTACTTCACTGACAAGCAAAAAACAGGTCGAGCTATCGGAGTTGGCAAACGTAATACGCCCACAGTGATCAATAGCTTCGCACTATCTTGGAACTTTTGGGATGGACGGGTTGACAACTTAGCTTCGCAAGCACTTAAACCCATCGAAGATGCGGCGGAGCACGGTAGCAACCGAATTCAAGTGTATCGCGTGGTCGAGACATTTTATAAAAAAGCCTACGAGGCTATCTGGGGAAAGTTTCCGAGCATCCGCGCGAAGGTTGAGCATGGGATGCCTCGCACCTTTAGTGTGACTCTTTTCCCCAAAGTTCAGACTTACCTCGCTAAGCAACTTGCGGTGAAAGCTACAGCGCAGCGTGGAAAAAAATGGGCTAGTAAACGATGGCTGGCTTCTAAAAAGCTAATTTTTCAAGGGAGTCAAAAACCTACTTGGATCAAGAATTTCGATAGTCTTTCTGAGGCGGATCGAAATGCTATTCACACTGTCTTTGCGAGAGCTGGTATTGCTATCGCCCAATTCGAGCGAACAGTTGTTGCGAATGATGCTCCCTTCGATCGGTTCATGAAACGTTGGCAAACTTCCCAAACACCTCTAGAGCAGGCCTTTGATAAGAATTTTGGTCTCTCAGAGTTTCGCGGACTTCAGGTTTTTCTGGGGCCTGGCCGTTGTATCAACTGTCATCATGGGCCCGCGTTTTCAGATCAGCAGTTTCACAACGCTGGATTTCCAAATGACTCAATGGATTTAGGCCGTGCAGAAGGCTTGGCTTTGTTAAAGAATGACGGCTTTGCTTGCGAGAATCCCATCTATCAAAACCATGCTTGGCTGAAAGAGGGAGACTCTTGTCAGGAGAAGCCTTATTTGGTGTGGGATGCTGTGGAGCTTATCGGAGCTTTCAAAACTCCCACCTTACGGAATGTGAGTCGCACTGGTCCTTACGGTCACGATGGCTCCTTTGCAACCCTCCGAGAGGTCATCGAGCACTACAACAATCCAAGTAAGCTAAACAACATCGGCCACCTTTCAGAAAGCCTGGAGACCGTTGAGCTGGAGCAGCAGGAAATGCAGGATTTGGAAGCGTTTCTAAAATCCTTGACAGCGCCCTTGAAATTTCTGTGAGCTACTCTTGTGGCTTACAGAATCAAAGCGAGAGCACTCACTAGGAAAACGATAATCTTTAGGATGCGATGAATGGTTTCTCGGTACGGTAAGGCGTGATTGATCCAGCGAACACAAGGAATAAGCATGACCAACCCCAGCCACAGTCCTGCTATGGCACCGATTTGAAAGGCCGCAAAAAGCGATATGGTACCAAAGTACTCAGAGATAGATGGCAATAGGCTGAGACCGGCAATACCGTGAATTGTGCCCACGCAAGAGACCAATAAAATTCTCATAGAGAAGATGGGAATTAGCCAATGGGTAGCATAGTATTGAGCCATCGAAACAAGAATAACCCCAGTGGCCCAGGCTTGAGGTAAAGACCATTCCCAAAGAAAGCTGGTTGCCAGGGATAGGGAGAGAAAACTGATATAGTAAAAAATAACCTTTCTCGCACGGATCATGTTTGGTTCTGCAATACCGAGAAAAAGGCTAAAGAACAGTAGCCAGAATCCCAGGGGCAGAGCTATATCGCCATATGAATCAAACCATGCTTTGGGGTTTACGCCAATAAACGAGATTCCTTTGACAAATGCTTCGTTCACGGGAACTGGGTGAAAGCGGAGTAAGATATCGCGAGAATTTAGAACCATCTGCTGGATTTGCTCTCCCACTAGGAGGTTTACAATCACGGGATGATCTTCCGGAAGGTTTTTAAGGAAACCTATTTTCCAGCTAATCTGGCTCGAAGGTGTTTGATCCATACAGAACGCGATGGCTTGAAGGTAGATGGCATTAGCTGTCAGATGACCTGAAGGATTTCCCCACTCACAGGGTCGCCCACCGAGGTATATTTGATTCTTCTCCAAAGTATTCAGAAATATTGTTGATAGGGCTTGCTGGTCGGTGTCACGAGCAAGTTTTTCGGAAGTCGGACTTTGATAGTGGCTTCGAGCCATGAGTAAGGTGACTCGAAACTTGTAGTATTGTTGCTCGATGATAAGTGTCGATCGCTTGTCCAAGTTCTGGCCGATAGCCGAATTGGCAAGAATACAAAAAAGAGTTAAAGCTATGGCAACTCGCAACATGGCTCTCATGATAGTCTCCCGATCATATTCATTTTAGCACATCTTGGGAAATAGAAATCTGAGGGAAACTACTAGCGAGGGTCTTATTTGACTAAAACTAAATTCAAGCTGCTGTTTCAAGTTCTTCAGGTAGGAAATGCGACAGTGAAGAGTTGCTGCATGATGGAAGGATTTGCTAGAATATGGGCTAAGGTCCGAAAAATGTTTGGAGGTCTCATGAAGTTGTCTGACATAGAGCGTCTGCAATATAAGGGGAGTGTGGAGTTGCAGGACAACGAGATCAGTCATACCGTTGATATTTTTTACGACCCCTCTTCAAAAGCCGTATACCAGGTAATTCGTGACTTGAACAAGTGGCGCCCTGTTGTACAGAATGAGCAAGCAAAGAAAAGCTACGAAGCTCAAGACTGGAGCGAATTTGAATAGGTCGTCCGGAGTTTTCATTCATTAGGTAGAAGCGTAACCCCAGCGATATTGTCAGTGGTCAGCAAGATTTGGTCAGATAGCACGCTGACGCTCTCCGAACTATCTCCCGCACTTAGAAGGTAGGCTGAGTTTACCATCACTTGAATTTTTCCCCCTGACTCTCCCGAGCACATGGCAGTTCCAGCAGTTCCCTTGCGTAATTCTCGTTTGGCAGTTTGGGTAGCGAAGTCAGGAAATAGGTTGGGTCTGTAAACTGGAATCCGGTCATCAGTATCGTCGAATTCGATAAATACCTGCGGATAGGTGCTATCGTTACAAATATCCTTGAGTCGATCGAAACAGGTATGAGCAGAAGAATAGATTGCTTGCTTTAATCGACTGACGGCATACACACGGTCGCGGAGTATGGATCTAATATCATTGGGTATCTGTTGGCACCGTGTTACATAACGAACCACGTAGGTGGCATCGGTATCGGCTTGGTCAAAAGTTTTACGACGTGTGATTTCTAAAGTTAAGCCGTTGTCTTGAACGCTAAATGCAGTTTGAAACTTCATATCTCGTTCGACAAATTTTAAAAGTCGCTTGTTGATATTTTTGGTGTGAGTTTTCGCAGTCGATCGAGCCTTCGACTTTTCGAAATTACTCGAAAAACGCGCTACCCCAACCGCGAGGATTCCCATGATACCAAGAGCTACAAGCATTTCGACAAGGGAGAGACCGTCGTTGTGTGAAGACTTATTTCGAGTCATAACTACTTTCCTGTGTGAAATACACCATTTTTTCGTTTGTATCGTAGCTTACCACCGACTTCCGTCGTCCAAAAAAGAGAATAAAATATCTGTGCCCCTGCGGCGGTACTAGTTTTATAGTCGGCACACGATAGGTCGCTGTCGCTGTGAAAGTCTTTCAGATGAATGGCAACCTCAGCAAAAGCATGCTCCGAATTGAGGAAGGAGTTGCGCGGTGCAGTTGCAACCTGATCAAACTTCAAGCAAAAGTGAAGCTTGTTGTCTGTAGCAGAGCTGCCGTTCGTGATGGTTCGCACCCGATCCTTACAGCGATCGAGAGCCTTGCCAATGCTACTGGAGCGACTCATGGCGGCCTTGACATCTTTTGACACCCCAGCTTCGATGTTCTTTGTGTGCTTCATCTCACTTGCAGATAATCCCGCACTAAGTGGTTTAGAAAAGTCGTTGGGTGCGAAGCACTGTGTCCCGGCTGGGTTCTTCAGCACAGCAGCAAGTTCGTTGATAAACAGCTGGTTGATATCTTCATAATTTTGGCCAGCACGGATGATTTTTTTCGCCTGATTGCTCTGAACTGAAGCTCGAAATACCATTGTGGCAACGACAGCTAAGAGCGACACCATGACAATTACTTGCAGCAGTGTGAAGCCCGCTTCGTGACTGTTGCATACTTTTTTCTGGTGCATTTCTATACTCGTATTGTTGGTCCTCGTTCTTTCTTATCGGGCATAAGTTTGAAAGTTTTAGGCACAAAAACGAGTTCAATACTGGGCCTAATTTGGCAAATCTTTGGCGACATTTTCATTGCTTAGATCTGTTTCATGGTCTGTTGCTTCAGACTCCGGCTCGTCCAGGTCAGCTTCAATAGGGTCCATGAGTTCCAAGTCGAAACCATCCTCTATAGCGGGTGGACTTAATAGATTTTGATGGTACTTTTTGATGACTGATAAAATTCTAGTCTTGCGTTTTTCAAAGGCTTCCGTCTGAGTTTGGGGGTTGTGTTTTTTTGGAGATGGTAGGCTTGCCGCCAAAGATACCAGCTCCTCTGTAGTTAAGGCTGATGGCGATTTATAGAAGTAGTATAGTGAGGCGGCATGGATTCCAAAAATCCCGTGACCGAACTCAGCGATATTGAGATAGATTTGAAGAATCCGTTTCTTACTAAGGTGGGTTTCCATAGCGGCTGTTAGAATCAGCTCATGCCACTTGCGAAGTAGGCTTCTTGAAGAGCTAAGGAACAAGTTTTTTACAGTTTGCTGGGAAATGGTGCTGGCGCCCAAGGCCAGCTTTTTGCGCTTCAGATTGTACTCCACGGCATCCGCAAGCGCTTCAATATCGACTCCGAGATGGTTATAGAAGCGACTGTCTTCAGCTATGATAAATGGCATAGTCAATTCCTTAGATAAGCTTTCTTGGCTTGGAGTCCACCGTAAAGGTGGTAAGTCAGGATTTTCGCGGCGATGGTCTCGATACTGCTTGATAAAAGTCGATTCGGGTATTGGTCCTTGGGCTAGATCCTCCCAAGCGGGCCAAATGCTGGCAAGGTATGCTATGTCTAGTAGGGTTATGGAAGATATAATGACCAGAAAGATCTTGGCGAATCGGGACATCGGCTACATCCAAGTTGGAAGATTGATGATCTCCCCATTCTAGCCTTGCTCAGCTAGAAATTCCACTTGGCCCTAAAGTACTCTTGGAGCATATCTAGTTCCACTTTGGTGAGCTTACGATTGAATATCATAATCTCTCCCATCTTTCCTTTCCATGAGTTAAGAAATTTGTCTTCGAACGCAAAGGAGCCAAGTGAGAATATGTTGTCGGGATCCAACCTAAGGTTGCCGCCGTTATCCCTACCAACTTGATCAATATGGGTTTGTTGATGTCCGTTAATGATCAGCGTCTTGTTACGTGGTGATGCTTCTCCGCCGTTGTAGTGCGCTAGAATGATCTGGGGCTTCTTCGTTGGTAGGCCTCGGTACTTTATATCATTTCTGGAGAAGCTATAGATAAATTCGCTCCCTTCTCCATTCTGCAGGGAGGTAAAGCGTAGCTCTTTGTTTGTTGTCGAAACAGAATCCCTCCCAACTCGCAGGATGTGTTGGGCGAGCTGGTCTTGATGGTCTTCCATGATAACCATTGCAATCGTGTGGGGAGTATGGTGAAGTTGAAAGCCAGAAATTTTGCCTTTTAAGAAGTCATCGACACCATCAAAGGCGATAGATTGAAAGCGATGAATACCTTCTTGCACTAAGCTTGGCGCTGATTTTCCATCTGCTTGCAGTGCGCTGAATTTATTCTTCTTGTCTTGCCAACAATGGACCTTGTTCCTACTGATACTAGTCGGAACCTTGCAGCTAGTATCAGCAAACAATGTTGAGTGATCCTGAGCATCGAGCCACAGTAGAAGGCCTTTTTCTGTATAGCCTAGCTTAGGTTGCGCTTGGACCGAGATCGATTTGTAATCCTGATCGGCAAACAGTGCGACTAAAGTTGATTGATTGATGTAAGCTACCAGCTCATATTTGGGGCCAGAAAGCGTGAGGGTGATCGACCCTGGCCTTCGACTTTTTTCCTGAACGGTTACAAGAGAGCTAGGATAGCGACTCGACCACTGCCATTCAACCTGAGGCTTCAAGTAGTTCTTGCCAGATTCTAAGTCTCTTAATTGTGCTGTGATAGTCGCTTCCTGGGGCGTCTTAGAGAAGTCGTAAGTGACTCGTTCAGATATCCAGTAGCGCAGGCTAGCCTGGCTAAGAGCGTGAAGTTGAAGGTTGTTGTCTTGCATCGATTCGGAGAGCTTGCTTCCTCGATGACAGGCGCAAAGGCCTAAAGCTCCCCAAAGTGCAGTCCTCGCGAGGATTGCCAAAATATTCATATGTCCCTAACCGTAGTAAGTTTCCTGCTTTACTATAGCGGTGGGGCATGGGTTGAAATTAGCTTGACCAAAAAGTAGTAATTTCTTCAATCATATTAGCCTCTTGAAAAACGAACTTGATGGTCATTTCTTTCTTACTTCTCGCTATAAATGTAAAATTGGCTGTAATAGCGGATCGAGCCTTCCACCTCAGCTTGGCAGAAATTGATCTGGCTTGGCACGTAGACTCCCGCAAAGAACCGATTTCCTGATTCTTGTGCTGCACAAGGATAGTATGTATCTCCATCTGCTGTTTCTGTAAACGATAAAGCATTGTTGGGAACTTGAGGGGTGCTGACTGGCTGCCAGTAAAAGAAGGGATCGAACTTCACAAACTTGTAGCTTGTATCAAAGTCCAGCTGCTGATCAATGATAGCCTGGCATTCATCGCTGCCTTCATACCAACTGCCGAAGTAATAGTCGCCGTTTCTTTGGATCGCGCAAGCGAGTATAGATTCATCAGAACTTCGAAATCCCGAGATCAAAGCTTCGGTGTTTCGAGTTTTGCCAATGACTTCAATGCCACTTGGCAGTTGCTCCACAAGGCGATATTGAGTGAACTCGAAACCATTTAATAAGAAATCTGAGTTACTCGAACTTAACGTAATTCTGACAGTTCGTCCAACCCTGGCCTCAACAGGAATTCTAAAAGTCGAAAGAGCAATGGGATTTGTTGAAGTTGAGTAGTTAACCGAACTGGAAAGCAGTTTGCCTCCAGGTGCTCGACCATCGATCAACGTTACACTGATGTCGCGATTGTCAGAGTTGCGAGAGGAATCGTGAAAGAAGAATTTGATATCGTAAACACCTTCGGGCAGCCCTGAAAATTCAAAGTTCACTGAACTATCAAGAACTCGAAGGCCGTTGCTCACGAGCATATTGAGGGGTGTGCCTGCGACGTTAGGGTTCTCAATAAAACCCAAGCCACAGTTAGTATAGAGATCGATATCCCGTGGTGAAATACAAGGAGTAGCAATTTTGATATTAATTCCATCCTGATCGAATACATTGGGCAGATTTCGAGTGATTTGTGCTTGTGTTCCTGAGCCACCCCACGGCAGCCAAAAGTCTTGGAGGCGGTCTGTGGAACCGAAGTCCACACTAAGAATATACGAACGTGTCTCTTGCCCATAGGCCGTAATGGCGAATCCTAGGCTGCCCCATACAAAAAACTTTACGAACAACTTGAACATTCATCACCTCCAAAAATGCTTGTCCCCAGGGACAATACAGGCTTCGGGACATTCACGCATTTCTAAAGATATTAAATTTTACTTATGGACAAAAGCGAGTTTTTTAAGACTGAAAACTGAGAGTTATTGAGATATGAGGACTGCATAGTAAGGCTTGGATCGCTACAAGCCTTACAAGTAAAGGCTTTTAACTAGTCGCGCAGTCTCTCTCTGTTTTTGGCATACCAGCATCAAACCAGTCGAGATACATTTGTATTTCGTAAATAAAGATATCGAACGATAATTCACCTTTTTCTAGACGCTCTTTGCTGATTTCAGCATTTTCCATAAACAGCTCATAGGTTTGAAGCTGAACACCATTCCAAGCGAAGCTGTCGTTGTGGCAACGAACACAGCGATTTTCAGTGAGTCTATTGATTTGGCGATCCCAAGATGGGATCTCTAGGTCTTCACAGGTATCGCCGGTGAAGGGCTCGGGGTCTTCGTTGGCACTGCTTTGCTCGTCATTGTTTTGGGTTTTCACCGGTGTGCTCGTAGGAGCTGTGGTACCTGTAGAATCAATTTCCTCTTGCTGACAGCCCCAGCAGATGAAGCAAAGCATAAGAGTGCCAAGTAATGTTTTCATCGAATTCCCCCTAAAAGAATGTACGAAACTATGCAATTCTCGTGCTCAAAAAATACCCAGTAATCTTGCGTCGAGGCACCGGAACTGACTCACGGGATGGCTCACAGTGCGGGAAATCCTGACTGGGTTCTTAAATGCCGCCCCAAAGCGTCGGAATTTTTATCATCGGTGTCAGATTTTTCGACAGTTTCTCACTTGTTTAATTCATCCTTTAGTGAGTACCAAAGGTCGCTGTGATACAGCCGAGATAAGAGGCCTATCTTAACGGATTTTATAAAGAATCATCGAAATCTGCCGATGGGCAGGAAAGGAGGAGGTCAGCAACATGGTGTCTCTGTTGCTTATTGAAGATGATGGCGATATCCGTGAAATGTTGAAAACCAAGATTCTGGCGGGAGTTAATGGTGAGATTGACTTTCATGAGGCTCAGAATGGATTGGTGGGATTCAACGTTTTGAATCGGGTATTGCCCGATTTGATTGTTACAGACTTGGCTATGCCGGAAATGAATGGACTAGAGTTGATGAAGTTGCTTGAGATGAAAGGTAACAGAACACCTGTCTTTATTTTTTCTGGTCGGGAGGAATTCGAAGAGATAGCTAAACGCTTTAAAAGGGCAAAGCTATTCTCAAAGCCGATGGAACTTGATCGAATGGTCAAGGAAATTACCAAAATTGTAAACGGCCTACTCTAGCCATACCTTATAGTCTCGATTATCACACTGAGAATGAAAAATCATCTGAGGCTTATACCCTGATTTTTGAACGCCTTTCTTCAATTTAATAAGATTGAGATTTTGTTCCTCGATCCTACGTCGGGTTTCGACAGGTACTAGATTTTCCAAGTCGTCCACTGAACGAGCTGGCATCCGTAGCTGGACGATTGGTCTTCCTTCTTCGCGAACCTCTACGTGCAAAGATTGTGCGAGGCTATCGGTAGAGCCAGACAATGGAGCATCAATGTGTGGAACGGACACTTGGTGGGGCGGTTCACATCGCTCCCATAGCATTTTAAAGGGAACCTGTTGGTCCATCCGCTGCATAAAGTAGAGTACACCCTGCATAGCACGCATAAACATCAAGAACCAAGGGGGGCCAGCAGTTCTAAACCACCACTTATCATTACCTAGAATTGTGTCGACCCGTTCCTTTAGTTGCCAAGACTGAAGATTGAATGCTCCTTCATTTTGAAGGGGAATCAGAAGGGTATCCATCAACGCTGGAAGTTTATCGGCTATAAAAGTCAGTTTTTCTTGATTGAAACCAATATAACAAAGGTAATCAAGAGGGTGATAGTTTTCTTTATTGAGGTGTTTGTGGATCAGTTGATAAAAGGTAGCTCGATGTCTGGGTTCGATATGTAAAGTGGAGCCAAAATCATAAAGTACAAGTTCGTGGCTGTAGTTGGTCCCTGGTGCTGTGGGTCTGAATCCATAATTGTCTGGGTGTGGGTCACTGTGCAGCAAGCCTGTTTCAAAGCTTGACTTAAAAAGATATTCAATAAATAGACGAGCGCAATCCCCTTGGGCTTCCTTGGGCCAAAATGTACGAATGCTATCAAGTTTCATTGCATTTTCGTAGGTTTGCACCAAAATTAAGTCGCTACTCAAATCTGTGAAGACTTCAGGAACAACGATGGGTAAGCCTTTGGGGACCAATTTTTTGAATTCCATTTGACGCTGAGCTTCGTGAAGGTAGTTCAACTCTTCTAGCAAAGATCCCTTGAAATATGACGTTAGTTCCTCTACCTCCATTTGGTATTTTTTTGGAGGGCCAAAGCTGGCTGCAGACATCAAAATTTTGAATTGTTCGTCAAGCTGTTCCCGGACTCCGGGATATTGAATCTTTATCGCCACCACGCGCCCGTCTTGTAGTTCAGCCCTGTGCACCTGGCCCAGGGAGGCCACCC
The DNA here is from genome assembly GCF_900177345.1 of Pseudobacteriovorax antillogorgiicola. Taxonomy (NCBI): domain Bacteria; kingdom Pseudomonadati; phylum Bdellovibrionota; class Oligoflexia; order Oligoflexales; family Pseudobacteriovoracaceae; genus Pseudobacteriovorax; species Pseudobacteriovorax antillogorgiicola. The sequence continues at coordinate 189,172 of NZ_FWZT01000005.1, read as the reverse complement.
AAGCTTGCTCATCGATGGTGTGAATCACTTGCCCCAGCTGAGGAGAACGATCTTCGATGAGTTGCTTGACAAGGGGTAGAGGCATAGGCTCTACCACAGGCGTTTTTTCGGGTTCAAGCTTCATAGAGAGAAGCTGGGCAGCTTTTGCCGAGAGGCCGGGGATGGAGCCAAGGGATTCGAGCAGGTATTTTTTACCCGCATCCTTATTGAAAAAGGCTATCCCTGCGGATTTCGCAGCGATAGCCGAGTAGCGTAAACCTGATATAAGAGACTTGGATGACTTTAACAAACGAACCTCTATAGAGAGCTGATTTTGCTATCTATAAGTTTATCACGTGTCATCAACTTCCTGAACAAGTTGGTTGAGAGTCGATGCTAGGGACATCATACTCTTGGCCGCATCCACCAGCTGCTGGGAGTTGGTGGCTGTTTGATTCACCGATTGCGACACCGCCTTGATATTGGATGATATGCCGTTGACGCCTTCCGAGGCTTCGTTCGAAATCCTCGTTAATTCGTCTGTAGTAGCATTTTGCTCTTGTACTGCTGCCGAAATCTGGCTTGCAAAATCGTTGATCTTAGAGATGCTCGAACTGATAATCTTGATGGCATCGACGGAACTCTTGGTATCTTCTTGAATCGCGACAATCTTCTTTGTAATCTCATCGGTTGCTGCAGCTGTTTGGTTGGCCAGCTCCTTGACTTCATTGGCAACAACTGAGAATCCTCGGCCAGCATCTCCTGCTCTTGCAGCTTCAATGGTTGCGTTAAGAGCAAGAAGGTTGGTTTGTTGGGCGATGGAGTTGATCACTTTGATCACATCCCCAATCTCTTTGCTGCTGCTGGAAAGCTGGGACATCTTCTTGTCGGCTTCTTCTGCTTCGCGGAGGGTATCGGTGACCAGTCGAGACGTTTCATTCATGTTCTGCGAGATCTCCGAGATCGATCCGCGAAGTTCTTCAGAACTGTGTGCTACCTGTTGAACTCCTGCAGAAATCTCTTCACTAGCTGATGCCGCTTGAGTGGATTCGGCGTTCGCACATTGAGCATTGGTTTCCATTTCTCGCGAAGTTGCTGTGACTTCTTCTGAAGCGGTGGATACCTGTGTAGCGGCTTCTTTGAGGCTTTCAACCAAGCGAAGCTTCTCAGTGACGATGGACCAGGAAACCATGGGGCCAATGTAGGTGTTCTCATGATCGTAGATCGCTGAAACTACCAAGTTCAGTGTTTCATCGCCAAGCTTGATGTTCGCCGAGTGAGGCAAATTCGCTGGATTTGAAAGCAGGGATCGCTGATGACTTGGGTTTTTATGGAATATATCGATTGATTGACCGAGCAACTGATTGACTGGACGTGGAAGAAGGTGCTGCAAGCGGGTCAGCGTGCTGCGACTAGCTGGGTTCATATAAACCATGTTGAAATCGAGGTCTGCCATCAGGATATTGATGGGTGCATTTTCGATCATTGAGTTCATTCGTGCGCTTTTCTTCTCTAGCTCCACCTTTTCAGTGACCACATCCCATGTCACCATGGGGCCAACGTACTCGCCTTTGTTGTCGTAAATAGCTGTTACGAGGAGGTCCAGAATGTTCGAGCCAACTTCAATTCTTGTATTGTGCGGTAGGTTCCTTGGGTCGGATAGAAGTTGCCTTTGGTGCGAGGGATTCTTGTGAAAAACATCATAGGATCCGCCTTGCACCTTGTCAGCCGAAACAGGAAGATCATTTTGAATTGAGCGAAGAGTTTCTAAACTCTTGGGGTTGAGGTATTCGATGATACCGTCGCGACTAGCAAACATCACGTTTGTCGGTGAGCTTTCTACCATGCAATTGATCCGAGACACGCGGCTTTCCAGAGCGATTTTTTCAGTGACCACTTCCCAGTTGAGCATCGGGCCGATGTAGTTCTTGTTACTGTCATACATGGCTGAAACAGAGAGATTGAGTATTTCAGGACCCACTTGAATTTGGGCTTCATGAGGTAGATTTGAGTCGTTGGCTAACAAACCTCGTTGAAAGCTTGGGTTCTTGTGGAAGATATCGTAGGATCCACCTTGGATCTCTTCGACCCTTACCGGCAAGTACTGCTCAATTGTTTTGAGAGTCTTTAAACTTTTGGGATTCACATACTCGATCGTCCCGTCTAGATTAGCGTACATGATGTTAATATTAGCATTGGAGACTAGAGCCTCCATTTTTTCTTGTTTTTCTTCTAGGGCAAGCTTCTCGGTAACAATATCCCAGGTGGCCATAGAACCAATATGCTCGCCCTGCTCATCGTAGATCGCTGATACGTGGAGATCCAAGCGCTCGGGTCCCAATTCGATTGTTGTTCGATGGGGTAAGTTTCGAGGATCTGCCAGCAAGCGCCTTTGGTGTGCTGGGTTCTTATGGAATATATCGATGTTAGAGCCAAGGACCTGGTTCACTGGGACCGGCAAATACTGCGATATCTTGCCAAGAGTCTCGATACTTCTCGGATTCAGATACATGATTTTGAGATCTTTGTCGCAGTAGATGATGTTTATCGGCGAGTTATTAGACATCCCCGAATAGACAGAGGACGATAAACCATCTTCTATGATCGACAGGTTCGTAGCCAAATTGCTTGTCATGGTGGTTCCTCTAACACAAGTTTTTCTCTCCGAGCCATTCGGATGATATTTCGCTCACATGAGTGTCACCAAGGTTCGGCAAAGAAAGAATGCTAGGCTAATGAAATATCAAGCTTATGCAAACCAATGAAAATCAAAATAAACTTTAGTTTTATCTGAAAAAGATGAACGGTATGATTTTCGGCGAAAATAATTGCAACGCTGCTATTGATATCTAGATCGCGCGACTACGATAGGGAATTGTTTTTGATTTGGGTACAATACCTTGGCGGTATGCACCAAGGTTTCAACCCGTCAGCCGTGGCGAGGTTAATCACCATCTACAATCAATGTCGCGATCGTGAGATTGATCCGAAGACCGGCATTCGTGGCGTTATCGATACAGCGCTGCACTTGGTTTCTTTCCAAGTGAGACGGCTTCGTATTTGAAAACTCGATATTGAGACTCTTGGCTTGGCTAGTGATAGCTTTGCCGATACTTTCCTGACATTTCTTGGGGGTAATCATTCGGCTTGTGAGGGCCTTTTGTTGCTGTGCTGGCTCGGTGATTCCAATGTCTTCGAGATAGGAAGCCAGAGAGCGGTGAACGGCATCGACACCGCTGGCTCTCATAAAGTCCAAGTTATTGGCAAGGGTTTCAATATGTGAGGCATCGAGAGAGCTTCTTGTGGTTTCGACGGCGTCCAGACCTTTGGTATCAAGATCAAGGACGAGACCTAACCTAAGATTCTCTGCTAATCGTGGACTCTCCGATTCAAAGCGCTGGATAATATAGTCTTGAAGTTCGAGATAGCTTGCTGGATTGAGTAAAACATCCCATGGATTTTCTGGCTGGATGGTGATCGTGATTTGAGCATCACTTTTTTTAGAATTCAAACTAGAGTCAAGTGCCTGATCCACAAGCTGAATGGTTTCTGAGTCAACCTTTTCAGTTCTCATGTTTGACTTGCTAGGCTTACAGGCCAATCCTTGGATCGCCAGCAACAAAACCAGTAGCCGCGCCATAGGTGTCCCCCTTTTTTTAATCTAGACCTCTAGTTCATTTGGACTGCAAGAATTATGCTTAGCTTAGGTCCTGATTTTACTAAGAGTCTATTGACTAAAGGGTGGTCATTGCTTTCTAAGTCGGTAAACTTTGCACGATTTTGGGAAATTTCCACACTTTACCCGATACAGGCCTCGCCCTTTATTCACGGAAGTACAGGCAGCGGCAAACCGATCATTACCCAGACCTTGAACTCGCACCTCATCAGGACAACGCATGTCGATTAAGGCTTTGGCAGACACCATCGACATCTTAAGGTCATCCGTAACACAGGCGCTCATTAGACTCAGAAAAAGAAAAATGCAGGCAAGCCTCATTTGGTCGAGGTCCTCTTCAAGAGTTTCGTGTACTCAATATTATTACACAGAAAAGGCTTTTCCGCGATTGGACTCCATTGCGACTAGTTGCGGAATCGTTCTTGGATAACTTGCTGCTGAGGCCAGACGAGACCAGTAATTTTAGAGCTACGACTTGAATCAATACACAGGTGAGTCGTACGCTTATGATCTGGTGATAGGAATTGCTTGTAGCCCCACCGGCTCATGTGACCAAAAACATGCAGGTAAGACTTTAGCTCTGAAGGTTCGTCGCGGCAACTCACAAATTCGCCCACAGTCGTCGGTAAGGTTAATCCAGAAAATGGTGACGGCGAAGGCCCTTTAACCCAAATATGAGGATCAGCGAAGGTACTGCCAAGAAAAACATCACTGTCTGCAACCCATGTTTGGAGCCGACTTTGTAAGAATCTCAGATTGCTTGGAGCATGACTGACAGCAAGACCAGGGCTGATGAATATCAATGCTCGGGTTTTTAGGTAATGTAGGTGACCTATTTCGGTGAGGCGATCCTTGAATGCGAATAGAGTTCGTTCCAGATTGCGGTAAAGATCACCATGAGGCAAGTAGGAGAGGATTGTTGCTAGCCCGCGACTCTCAAGCCAAAAATGGCAAAACACACGCTTACTCATCAAAGGTTCGTATTCAAGTTCGTGCATGGCACGCAAAAGCAGATATTCATGGTTTCCCAGTAGTAGGTCGCTGCCCTTGTCTTGTATAAGAAAGTCTAGAACCAACTGGCTTTGAGGCCCCTTGTCGATGGCGTCGCCAACGCTGATACATGGCAAATCAGGCTTTTGTTCTCGCAGTCTCGCAAAAGCATCGTATTGGCCCGCAATATCGCTCACAATCAGATATTTTTCCAACATTCCGTGGGGTTGCCTCCAGCCATCGGTTACAGTGGTGAAAAAGCTACCGATTCCTTGTCATACATAATTATACAGTAATTTTAATGTCTTAGATTTCTGCAATATTTGCCTGAAACTAGAGTCCTGGCTGTGTTCAACAAATCTCTAAAGGAATCTCGTGTTATGAAAAATCTAGTCGTTAAACCCATTGTAGCGGGACTACTGCTTTTTGCAGTGACTTCTTGTGGAAAGAGCAGTGGAGGTAGTAACGACAATGCTATGAAACCACGAGATCCTCAGTTTCCATCTAAAGATGTATCGGGCGAAACCATTTATCTTTCTAAGCTTGAGGTCTTCGATCGCTTTCAAAAAGACTGCAGCGGTAGCGCGAAGGAAGATTTTGGCTTGATCGAGGTGACCTCTTACTTCCAAGAGGCTAGTCATGTAGACTTCCGCCCTATACCTAGCCTTCGATCAGTAGGTCAGCTCAGCTCGGGTGCTATCCAGAAGGTCCTTGTAGGACAGAAACTACAGGCTAAGGGTACTCTCTATATTGACAGTTCAAAGCGGATTTCTGTGCAAGACCTTGGTGAATTCAACGAGGTTGAGGCTGCTAAGCCGTTAGAGTTATGTGACTTTGCGTCGCTGCCTAGGGAAAGCCTAGAAGCCCAAGCTTTGACGACCATCGCTCATATTCAAAGTTCTGCTGATTTCGTGAATGGACTCGGGCGGGATTTTGAAAAGGTCTACCTTAACCTCTTCCCAAGTCGTGAAATCACCTTCAACATTGACCTGGCATCCGACTTAACCGGTCCGGGTACAGCTATCGAGTATGAGAGCGACAACGCAACCTTTAGCGGTAAATCCGGTGTACCGACAATTACCATCTATCCTCGTGCTAAAGTGGATGACGAGTTTTTGAGTGAGCGTCTCTGGAATTCTCCTTTTGTGATGGCCCATGAATACGGTCATCATCTCTTTGGAGAGTTAGCCCTATGGAGTTTGGATTCTGACAATCGTAATTCCATCATGCAACGGGCCCATTTTCACCGAAAGTTGTCCCACTTTGCTCTGAAAGGTATTGAAGTAGAATCGGATCACAAGCATCATGGGAATTTGCTAAGCAAGAAAACCGCGTTTCAAGCGAGCCGAGCTACGGATTCTTCTGACTCCTGGCTGACGGGAGTTCAATCGACTCTTGCTAGTTTGAATGAGGGCTTTGCAGACCTATTTGGCTATTATTCGAACGAGCAAAAGGAAGGTCTGAGTACGGGCTTGTCAGGCCTACAGGACTCACGAAATATTGAATCAAGCAAAATTGGTCGCGATGTCAAGAAGCTGACTTCGTCCCGTATCTATGCCGTCATTAATCAATTTGCTGAAAACGAATATTCTGATCCACACTTGATTGGTGCAATCTATGCCTACGGAATTGACCAACTATTAAATATGGAGTCGCTTGAGGGTGATGACCTAGCTCAAGAGAAGGGTAAGGCTATCTTTGCTTGGGCTGAAGCTATCGGCCAGCAGCTGGTAAAAGTCAATAACCTGACTAGCTTTCAGCTGCAATCGACCGATGGCGAATGGTTCTTGAAAATGGGGCTACACGAGTTCTTGAGAGTCATTGCTAATGACGACCCATCCACAGAAGAGCGAGAGTATCAGCTGTCTAAAAGCCAATGCCAACTAGTTATGGAAACATTTGGACCCTTGATGACTTCACGACTTGAGACCATTAGCTTCAGTGGACTAGATCTGAGCCTCACATTCAACTGTGTGCAACCTTAGAGCTTTAGGATTTCTAGGAATTCAGACCAAGATAAATCAATCTCTTGAACGTAGCCCACTCCTACGGACAAGAGATCGCCACTCCTCATGGTGCCAGGTGCATTTCGCGCTAAAACTTCAAAATAGTAGTCAAGCATGCTTATTTCCACATAGAAATTGTGATGTCTTAAAACGGCTTGCACACCAAAGAAGTAGGCGTTGGGTGGATAGTATTTGTTAGGGTATTGCTTTGGAAGCTCAAAGTAGGTGTTGGGCGAACCATTCAATAGCAGTGAAAAGCCTAAGAGGCACTCAAAAACCTCTTTCTTCGCAGCTCGCCACACCTGCCAATTAAGTTCAAAGTTTAGCTGACTGATGTTCGGTGGCGTCCACCCGATTGATACCGACGGCTCAAAACCATGATTCTCGTATCCAATACCGAGGGAGTAGAAGCCTTTATTCGCTCCATATTGGTGTTGGAGTCTATAGTCGGGTCCGCGGCTAGGGGGCACTGCCTGCTCCTGGGCGACTCCCTGCTTGAGGCTGGCTAAGACTACAAAGATTAGGGTAAGGCTTCGCATGAGCTTCCTTGGCACTTATGAAAGATCAAATTTCCCTCGTCATCAAACTCCATAATGCCCCAATTGGTGTCAGTAACCCTTGCGACTGTGAGAACGGGTTTGCCACTGATTTCTCGATAAATCCAGTTATGAAGGTGGCCATGAACCGAACCTAGGACATTGGGGTTGGCGTAGAAGCCTTCCCAAATCGCGTTAATCTCAGGATATCGCTCGACGCTGCCAGGAGGTTGGTGGGAGCCTATGACAACGCGAGGATGACTTTCAATCTCTTGCTCAAGCCAAGCAATGTCCGGATAGCCCCACTCATAGGGGTTGTTATTCCACATGATGAATTTTACATCGTTGTAGATAAATGAGTAATTTAGATCACCAAACATCTTCTGGTACAGATCATTGCCGTAGATCAATCCATCGTGATTACCGACCACTGTGAGCATGGGCCGGCGAAAATCCCGGATTATGTCTGCTACCCACTCGAATTCCCGGCCTAGGCTTCTATCCGTGAGGTCGCCTAACAGCAACGAAAAGTCGATATCATTGCGTTTGTTGATTTCCGTACGACAGCTTTGAAGAAAACCAACGACGACCTGAGGGTCGGCTGTGAGCGCAACTTTAAATGGCTCGAAGTCCTCAGTTCCTTCCCTTAAAAGATCTAAGTTTTTCTGGGTCAGGGATCGGTAGATTTGACTTTGAAAATGATACCAAGGAGATGGGTCACCACAACCACATAGAACAATAAATAAAGAAAGCTTGAAGTATTGCATGCCATCCTCCAGTGCATCTTTATATTCTAGCAAGATTGACGTAATGCGACCAAGTTGCTCCCTTGAGTTCTTACCTAAATTTGGCTAAATACGTTTCGGTTATTGAAGGGAGAGACTCAATGAATTGGCCAATATTGATGGTAGTTTTATGGATTTTTGTGGGTGGGTCAAATGCTCATAGCGCAATAGACATTGGTCAAAAAGTTGATCCAGGAGCTATCCAGACCCGGTGCGATGTGTCGTATAAGAAACTTCACCCAAGGGCTTACAAAGATTTTGAGGTGGTTGATTTCGGAGCTTCGAAGCAAGTACGCATTGTGCACTTAAACGAAATGATGCGCTTACCTTTGACCGCTCGCTTGTTTCTTAAGAAACGACAAATCAAAGTTCACTTGAGTAACCAGAGTATCATCGAGTTTCCCAAGTTCAGACACCTTCAGGGCTTAGTACCTCGGGGTTGGGAACTAAGTGGCTATACATGGGACCACGTTCCAGGTGCTGGCGATCGCGATGGCGCATATCTCGGCCACCCAGGTTTGCCGCACAGTGCGAACTCCCTTGCGCTTCATGAAATCGGTCATGTGCTTGACTTTAATTCGGGCTGGAGTCGTTCCGCCATTTGGCAGCAGGCCTTTCGCTACTGGCGAAGGTGGCCTTCTCCTGCGGATCTAAATGCTTCCTATCGCATGAGTCATATTGAAGAATTTGTGGCAGCTGCAATCGATGAGTTCTATTGCTCGGAGTCGTCGCGGCGGAAGCTACAATCTATGTATCCTGGTTTGGCAGTTTTGGTGGCGGATAGTGTTGCCCTACTTCGAAGTGAGATAGATCCTGTGGGGCTGTCGATGTGATCACTGCTTTAGGTGATTCTAAAGCTCTCTCAGATTCCTGTTCTGGATGATTGTTACCGCGCATGAGGATCAGAAGTGTTCCGAAACCTAAGCCCCACAAAAAACCAAAGGCATGGGCGGAGTAGCTGACATTTTTTGTTACAGTTGTCGGAAATAGCATGATAAGAACAAAGCCTATGGATCGAAAGATTCTGGTTCCTAAGGAAAATCTAGTCTCATAGCGGCAATAGGTGACGAGCCATAACCCGATCATCCCATAAATCATTCCCGAAGCTCCTAAAAGCCGCGGTCCTGGGCCGTAGTGGTAAATGGTTGTCGCTGTGGTCAATGCCCCGAGAATGCCAAAGCTTAAAACTGGAAATACACTTGGTCCCCAAAAGGCCCGCAGTAGATAGGCAAACACGCTGAAAAGCCACAGATTCGATAGAAGGTGCTCTATATCACTATGAATCCATAGGGAACTCCACAGTTTCCAAACTTGGTCACCCTGAAAGACACTTTGATAACTGGCGGTGAGATCGTATTGATGTCCATAAAGCCAGTGGAAGATCGTTGCTATAATAAGGGTCACCGACCAATAAATGGTCGGTGTTAGCGCGTTTTTATAAATTAAAGTATAAAGAGGACCTGGACTCGGTTTAGAAGCATCTTCTAGAAAGTCATCGGTACTGAGATCACGATAGTCTCCTTCCCAATGACTTGGAATGGGAGGAAGCGGGGCATGATTTTCTGCATCATGGGTAGGTCTCTTAGCATGGTCCATAAGCCCTCCTTCTAAAGAAAAGGTAAGGCTGGATTCATAGCTGTCAAGACTAGCCTCAAAACTTTATCTTTCTCCATCATTATCAAGCACTAAGCCGTTCGAGTGGTCTAGAGTTTTGAGCCCGATGGAGTTTCGGCTGCCATGGGTTCGACCTCTGCCACCTGTTGGACGGGGTTGAGGATCGCGTCGTATCGATTCTTTGGGTTCCAAATCAAATACTCATGGACTCCCAACTCTGCTAAGGCATCCACCTGCTCTTTGAGTTCTTGAGGGCCATAGCTTAGATGATCGCTGAGCCAAGTAGCTGTAAACCCCTGAATCCACGGTCGTATAGTAGCGGGACTCGGTATATTTTGATTGCGCTTCACAGCATCACGGGCGGAGTAATAGATGGTCTTGTAAGGAGCATTGTCTGGACTCTTTAGACCACGAAATCCGCGAGCATAGTGGCTGGGATACATCATAGGAGAGATATAATCGACAACATTGCTTAGGGCCTCCCAATGCTGGCCTATGTAGAGGTCACCGGATGTGTTGGGAACCAGACCAAACACATCCGCGCTGATATAAACTCCATAGGGTTTCAGACGCTGATAGGCATAACTTAGAAAGCCTTGAATCGCTTCGACGCGCCCTTCACTTTGGCGATCGGGGTAATGGAGGCTTTTGCTAGTGTCTGGAAACCGAACGTAGTCAAACTGAATTTCTTGGACTCCTTGAAGAGCCATCTCCTCTGCGATGCCGACCATGTAGTTCCAGTACTGTCTGTTATGAGGACTGACCCAAGCAAGGCCATCACGGTCCTCAAATAACTGTCCTGCATCGTTTCTGATAGCAGACTCAGGAAATGTACGAGCGTACGAATCATCTTTGAATACGACGAGTTTGCCTATCAAATAAATATTGTCTGCCTTCGTTTTTGCACTAAGCTTGTCGAGAGTCTCATATAGGTTTTTCTTAGCCTGTTTGGGATGTCTTTGGCTAACCGTTTTACTCTTAAATAAGATTTTGCCACGCTCGTCTTTAACATCAACCACGAAGCTATTAATCTCTGTATCTCTAGCTAGCTTCAGGTATTTATCGAATCGGTGACCATAGGATGAATACATTGTTAGGTAGATGCCCTTAACGTTCCGCCTTGGGTTTTGAGCAAACTCACAGACTTTGTCTTGCAAGGAAAAATCCACTTTTGCAAATTGCTGCTTCAATCTTGTGGAAGCCATAGGGTCTCGGGATAGAAAGTCAGACAAAACCCAGCCCACTTGCTGTCCTTGCGGGGACTTGACAATGACTTCCATCCAGTAGCCTGATGGTGCCTCTACGAGAGGAGTAGCCATTTTTGTGATTTTTTGATTGCGTGCCAAGAAGTCTTTAATCCGGGCGCCCTTGCCGGGTCCTTGCCGAAGGTATAAAACCTCTGGAGTTACGTAGAAGGTGTCAATGCTGGAAGACTGATCAGGCCAGTGATTGTGGAATTGGCAGGTTTCTTTGGTTTCCGCTAGGAGAAGGTCAGGGTTAAGAAACCAATGGATAACGAGAAATACTCGCAAGATTAACTTTGCGTTCATAAAATGTCTCCAAATCTCTAAAGCAAACCAGTGCTGAGTGCTAATATTCCCATCGCGAAATGATGTGATCAGGATTAGACATTTTTTCGAATTGATAAGAATCTTTAGAAAGTAGATTGTTTTAAGACAGTTACGAAAAGGTAAGGGTAGTGGGATTTGGCGAATTACTTACGAATTAACGAATCATGTGACGAGTTTTTGAGAATGTGATGATTCTTTGAGAAGGTATGTTTTGGAAAACATGCTCCACGTCCAACCATAGGCTGCGTTGATGACCTGCTTTGCCGAGCTCAGGCCGGGATTGAAGGCTGTTCATCAGAAAAAATACAATATCTGGAACGTTGGTAGCTCCCTTTGCTGATACCTGCCACAGATGATAATGAATGAATGATTCCAGCTGATAGTGCTGGCCGAAACGACCAAAAGACTGGCCTTCAAATGAAAGGTTGCGCAAGCTTGGAGCGACGCTCCATAAGCTTACAATAGGTTTGGCTTTCTGATGTAGATCTAGATCCACAAGATACCGAGGCTCACTCTCTTGGAAAAGGTCGTTTGGTAGATTGCGATAGAATATTTTGTGAAGCCCTCCTGAAAACTCAGGAGGGTTATGGCAACTCAGGCAGCCCGCTTCAGATATTTCAAAAAAACCTTGGATGGATCGACTATCGAGGGATGTACAATCACCATGTTGATATGCGTCCCAAGGAGCATCTGCGGTGTTCAACGTTGAAAGGTATCTGCTTAAGTCCTGAACTAGCTGGGTGGAGCCACCGAACAGTTTGAAATGATCAGGGTTCCCATCGATCTCATTGGGATGATATAAAGGCCAGAAAATGGCTGAAGCTAAGGTGCTAGCACGGCCATTCCAGAAAAATGGACCTGCGCGCCGCCCGATATCAAGAAGAGATGGAATCTTAGGGGTTCCAGGCGGTGCTTCACCCCGAAAGCCCAATGAAGCTTGGTGGCAGCTAGCACAGCTTTTTACCCCTTTTGGAGATATTTTACTGTCGAAAAACCGCGATTGGCCTCGCTGGCAGGATAATTGCTCAGCCTGAGGAAGGTCCTCACATGAAAATGGTACTGGTGTTCGGCTCGGGAAACTTGGGATCAATTTACAGGAGTGATTGGCAAGGACTTCAATTGAAGTAATGCTAATAACGAGCAAAGCAGCAATTCTCGTCAAAGGCTTATTCCCAATTTTTCCGCTTCAAATTTGACCATTTTTGCTAGCTTTGGGTTTTCGCTTTTTAGGACTTTATAGATCTTCTTTGCTTGCTTCGCGTCACCTTGCTTCAAATAGGCGATTGCCAAATATTCTTTTGCGATGGATAAGGTTGGATCGATCCTTAAGGCGATTTTGTAGGCTTTGATGGCCTTTTTGTAGCGTCCGAGCTGGCGGTATGAGTACCCCACAAGGTTATATGCCTTGGCATCCTTTGCTTTTTTTCCAATTTTTAAGCCTTTTCGGATGGCGAGCTTATACTTGCCAGCATCGACTAGAGCTTGAACCTCTTCAAGCCCTGCCTTTGCTTGACTCGGCCGTGCAGTAGTTGGCTTTGCAACTGGAGCAGGATTGTCACCACTAGCGCCTAGCAAAAAGCAGGTAAGACCTGTTAAAAGGATTAACCGTCTCAAAACACTGGCTCCCAAAAAAATGTCAATCGCCCTGGTAACAGAATACAATGTTCACCAAGGCGACGCAATTTGCTTACTTTTTGAACTGCTTGCTATGATTGGCCCAACGCAAGCCGGGCCTGCCTCCGGTGTGGCAAGGCCTTCGTAAGGCGGCGCCACTGTCTGATCTTTAGAGCTATTAGGGATCGTAACCTTAGGCTAAAGAGCAAGGGATAGTGAGCAAGCAGTGCTAGGTTAAGCTTTGGGCAGATCTTTCGGTAGCCATGGAGTTGCTTTGCACGCAGGGCAGCCTTAGCGGCAACGGCGGCAAATACGAAAAAATTCATATGACCCATCATCAGTTTTTTCGTGTCAGCAATGAAAATATGATGAGGGCGGTTGCCGAGTTCAGGATGGGTGTACTCCAAGCCTATAAGCTCGCAGCCCACCTTCTGATAAAACGGTATGAGTTCTTCAGTACAAGAGCCGATCACTGTGAATTTTTTACTTTGAAACGCCAAGTCGACAATGGCTTGTGCGGCCTCCTGAAAGAGTAAGTTGGTCAGCCCCAGTCGCGAAAAGTCTGGGTCGACACATACGCGGGTGATTTCAAGGCACGGTTGTGATACGAGAGCACGTAGCTTTGGGCCAGCAAAGTCATGCTCAAGGCACTGGTCTCCCCTGTGATTAATAATTCGCATGGTAGCGACGACACGACCCTTATAGAGCACCATAGGAAAACTTGACTGACGGTCAAATACATCGACTACATCCATGGGGCGTTTCTCACTAGAGAACTTTCCCACCTTTTGGTAAGCACGGCAGCGAACGCTTAGCACCTGATACTTGATGCTAGAGGACATTTTGTCCCAGTGTAATGTAAAAGTTTTAAAAGATTCCATCCGTATTCCTCCCATTCTTCCACTATTATAAAATGGGAGACACCATGGGTTCGGTCGCTCTTAAAAAAATGTGACTCATTTCCGGCATCAACTTTAACTCATTAGTCTTACTGTCTAAATCTGTAGAATTGTCACTCCATTAAAAATAACTAAATTCGCTTAGGCATTGAGGAATAAGCCTTGGGGCAAGTTTGAGTAAAAAGTAAGTATTTGTTTTCATATAGGAAAGTATGCAGGCTAGGCAGATTTTTCCCAGCATGATCGGGCCCACAGGGGAAGCCACAAGGCTTCTTGTTGTCTGGTCAAAAAACCCTGATATCTCTCTCATCCGGGTAATGAAAGAAAAAAAGTTTCGAGGTACACTTGCAATAAATCCAGGTCTCACTTGGACTATACCTGATCAGTCTTTGGCGAATCTCGTCTAGTGGCATTTTTATTGATTCATTGAAGGAGTTTTTCATGAGAAGTGTTCTTGCCCTCTGCCTTGGAGTTTGCATGTTGTCTAGCTGTTCTTCTACTCCCGAAGAAGGGGCTCCTGAGTTTCGTGCATCCCGGGTGATCGAGCGAATGGCGGGCATGGAAGATACGCCTGACTGGGCAACAGGGGCTAAGGTGATGTGGAAAGATGGCAAGCTCGTCTATTTTGCGAATATCATGACCATGAGTGGCGACAGCCGGCCAGAAGCATGTATGAAGGCGGCGGCTCTCGATGCGAAGACACAAATGCTCCGCTATATTAAGGAAAACATCACGACTTCAGGTCAGCTTGACGAGGCTTCAGCTGCCGACGATCCAGCATTTGAATCGATTACAGCGTTCCTTAGCCAAGGTGCAATATCTGGAGCAAGTGTGAAGCAGCGTTACTATGAGATCCGTGAGCAGTCAGATACGGCTGGCAGTCGCGTTTTGAAAATCCGCTGTGCTGCTTCGATTGCAGTGAAGGAAGCCCTGCTCGCTAAGCAGCTGCGCGATGCTACCAGCCCGAAGCAAAAAGGCAATGCTGAAATCCGGCAAAAGCTTTTGGATGCGCAGAAAGATTTTATCGACAACCTATAAGTCATAAGGGGCGAGTCCCCTTGATAACCTGGAGTCGCTGATGATGCGCACACTATTTCCCGTTATTGCTGCGGCCAGCATGCTTTGGAGCCCTTTGGCTCAAGGAGAAGACACCTGTCTTCAGTTCTTCAATCAAAAAACTAGGGATCAATCCTTTTTTTGGGGTTATGGAGAATCGACGATCCAACCAGTTGCTGTTGATGTTGCGCGGGTTGATCTAGCAAAACAAATTCGAGTTCAAGTAAACTCTTCAAGTCGGGTCGTCGAAGACAGACTATCAGTTGATTTTCAGTCCAATGCCGAATCAGTGGTTTCCGAGAACCTCACAGAGGCACGGGTGGTTAAAAGCTGTAACGATGGTGGCAAGTTTCAAACAGTAGTTAAGATCAATAAAGGCCAGCTACTGAAGTCTATTCGAAGTAAGGTTAGGCTCCATTCGGAAAAGCTGCTTCAGCACCTTGATACCATTAAAAACGCAGCTTCTAGAAAAGATAAAATCATCAGTGCGGTTGCTGCACAGGCTGATATCACTGAAAACGGACCCCTGCTCAAGAGTAATTTTTTCCTTTGTTTAAATCTGGGAAGCTGCAATGCCTTAGACCTAAAAGCCATCGACCAGCTTTCGGCTGAGGTTCAACAGTTGATCGGTAACAAGCGACTAAAGTTCCTCCCCGAAGATGATCTGGCACTAGACTTGAAAGCTGATCTTAAGGATATAATCCAAAAAGAAGGCTATTCCGTTAGTGAACAGAAAAGCGAAGCAAACTTAAAGGCTAGCTGTCGGAAAACTGTCTTTGCTCGATCTGAACAGCTTGATCAACAGTTTGTAGAGATCTCTTGCAATCTACAAGGAGTGCTTGAGGGCGTTGTGATTTTTACACATGAGATCTCGGCGACAGGATTCGGTAATACAGAAAAGGATGCGGTGCAGCTTGCTCGCTCGCAATTGGAGATCGTACGATGAGGTTTTGTTGCGCTCTCCTTGTTTTCTTGTCAGTCTCAGCTCGGGCAGAAAAAAAGCTGCCGCCATTACTGATAGCAATTCTTGAGGATCTGACCCAGAACTCAGGTGCCACTAATCTTGACCAGAAGTACTATGAAAAGGTGCTAGGTCCTTTGCCAGCAAGTGCTGCTCCAGATCAGCCTAAGGCTCAGGAGTCGGGAGCATCGGTACAAGAAGAGATGTTATCTCGCTTCAAAGAAAAGGCTAGGGCAGACCGTCAGCAGTACAAGGCAACAGCAGATTCTATGAAGAGCCGGTATATGGCTACTTTACAGAGTATGAAACGCCAGCACCAAGAAACATTCGATTATTGGAAAAGCTATCATTCGAAATTCGATCGTGATCGAGTAACCTTTAAAAAGAACCTGGTCGACTATCAGTCGTTGGCACCCAAAAAAGTCCAGCGCGAGAGTAGCAACAAGCCCAGTAAGGCGCGCTACACTTACAAGATGATTCGCGGTGCCCGTGATCTACCCATTCGTCATCAGGGTGCTCGCCCTACCTGTTCAGCTTTTGCGACAGCACGGGCTGTGGAGATTCTCTTAAGGCAGCAAGGTCAAGAGTATGACATTTCAGAGCAGTATGTGTATTGGGCTGCCAAGCCTGACTGTCAGGATAAGCCTTGCAGCAAGCGTGGTAGCTGGGCGGTTCCAGCGTTAGATCATTCCCAACAGCAAAGTCGTTTGGATCTTCCAAGCGAGGCTCAGTGTCCCTATAAGATCGAAGCTCAAAGGGGGAACGAAACCCAAGTGCCCTTGCCGTCCGGCTGCTTTCAAAAAGGTGTTGCTAGGGTAGCTGATTACGACTCCTTCTATAGTGTGGGAGACTTGCCTGAAGTCCTAGACAAGGATCAACCCGTGATCGCCGCCGTGCGTTTGAGCCCCAACTTCTATGGTCAAAGACCCGTGATCGATCTTGCCCGGCTCAATGAAGGAGGCGGTCTCGATCAGCACGGCAAAGGCCATGCGATCAACATTGTCGGCTACCTGGAGCTGCCAGAACACCTCGCTCATGAAGGTCGTTATTGCTATGTGGTTGCCAATAGCTGGGGCCTGGGCTGGGGGCAAGGTGGTCATAGCTGTGTCACTGAAAAATGGCTTGATCGACACCTTCTCAACTTACCTATGATCGCTGTGACGAAAGTCCATGCTTGATATCTGTCGCCGCCTCCGACAAGGAAGCTAGCGACAAGTACACTTAAATTCGCGAGCGAATCAGCTCGTTGAAGTCATTCTCGAAGGCATCGAGACTTTGTTTTTGGTTCTTAGCTCGTTCCACCATTTGGAAGATCTCTTGCCATAATGGTGTTGGACCTTGAATCTGAATTGTTTCTGCCTCAGAGTAAACATCGTCCCAAACGTCTACAACAATGTTCCAGTATAGGCTGAACTCGGACCAGTAGTCTTGCGCAGATTGACAAAAACTCGGATCAACTTTTTTGTAGCTATTTAGTCCTCTTTCTTTCACAAGGGGATAACTATCCTTTTCATCTACCACCAGTTTGGTATTATCTTGACCGTGAATCCAGCCTTCGTTCGTATTGCGGTGAAGGTTGTTACGGATCATGATTTGATAGTCGTCTCTTGTCGTCGCATCTCGCCTAGGAAGTGGAGCCGCGGCTTCACACTGCCAAAAGGGGCCGTCATCATCCCAATACCAGGCGCTACTGCACTCATAGCGAGGGCTGTCGTCTACTTGGAAAACTTTCTGCGTCCAAGTGCCAATCTTTTTATTCGCTGATTTTGTCCAGGTTTGCTCACCTTGATAGGTTAATACCGAAGGGGATTCATACTGCCAGCGCTGGCGCCAGTGTTTCAGGGCAAAGTCCTTCATGGTCAGGATATGTTGCAGGTCAATCACTTCACCACGATCATCTGCCACAATCCACTCGTAGGCATATGTGGTTTTACTTGGTTTCAGTTTGTAATCATCAACAAGTGCCTCGTACTCTTTATAGGTATACTCTACCTGATAACATCCGGCGAAGTTCATAATTTCTTGCCGAGCCTGAGCAAAATCGACTGGGCTTAGGCTGGTCGAGGCTGAGCCTTGAGCAGTTAATAATAGGCCTAAAGACGCAAGGGTTCCCGTGCGGACGTTCCACATAACGTTGTCCTCTCTAAGTTTTTGATATTGATAAGCGTTATCACTGTGGTGATTCTAGATCAAGGAAATTACAGGTAAGGGGCTAAAATACTTAATCTTACTAGGTCATACTTAGGCTTTATTGTTACAGCTTGCCAGCCCTATCGTAAGATAGGATTTCAAGTGCTATAATTTCGAAGGCTTCACATCTAACCTGGCTAGAGAGAGACACTTATGGCAAAGCAACCTGGATCTTCAGACTTAGATAAGGATATTTTTTGGTCTGATATACATAAGTACGTTGAGCAGAAAAAGCTTGATATTGAAAAGTCCCGAGGGATCTTGCGTCACGAGAAAGTCCGCAAGTGTCCGAACTGCTCTAAAGTTATGGCGGTGGAATCTCTCTATCATGTGCTTATCGATCGCTGTCAAACTTGTGGTGGAATCTTCTTGGATGAAGGTGAGCTGGAGCTGCTTTTCAAAACCAAATCTGAAAGTGGCTTTATTGCATCGTTAAAACGATTTTTGAAACCTTAGTTCGTCTTACTCTTTATCCTGCACTTACCCTTGACCTGGCTTGGTTGCTCTATGGCCTACACGATTCTGTTTCGATTAATAGTAGTCTCTTTTAGTGTCATTGCTTCAGGTCATGTCTATTGCCTGGAGACCTTTGGCTTGCAAAGTCATGTGGACCTGGTGCGGGTTGATCGCGGACTCGATATTTATGCTGATCCGAAGGGGCAATTGGAACTGAAAGACGTGCTAGCGTTAGCCCCTGATGCTTGGACGGTGCACCAGGAAGGGTCGCCAAACTTTGGCTTCACTCAAGTGGCCTACTGGGTGAGGTTCCGATTGAAAAACTTTAGCTCAGAAAAAGACAAAGTATTGCTATCGATCCTCTACCCCCTTCAGAACCAAATCACATTATTTGATTTTCGAAGTGACGAATTAAAGCGAGAGCTTCACATGGGAGACCATCTACCATTTGCTGATCGTCCCATTGAAAGCAGGAACTTTGTGATCCCCTTTGAGTTGGAGCAGGATGAAGTAAGGACGATCTATCTTCGAATGCAAGGTGATACGGTTCAAATTCCCATAGAACTCGCCAGACATAATGGGTATATCGAGCGTCTTGAAAAAGAAATCCTGGGCTGGGGAATCTACTATGGCATCGTTACCGTTATGGTTCTCTATAACTTCTTTCTATTTATTAGTTTTAAAAATCGTTCCTATATTCTTTATGTGGCCTATATTAGCAACTACGCCCTCCTTCAGATGGCAATGACGGGCTTTGCTCTACAGCATCTTTGGCCTGATAACCCGTGGTGGGGTAATGTTAGTATCTGCTTCTTTCTTGGCAATGTGAATACCTTTCTTAATCTATTTGTCCAGAGCTACTTAGAAACAAAGAAGAACATGCCGCGGACGCATCGAGTAATTCATGGCATGACTAGTCTCTCGGTAGGTCTGTCATTGGGATCATTGATATTACCGTACGGTCCGACAGTGATGTTTGGCAATATTCTAGTGATGTTCGATGCCTTTCTCATCATCTATGTGTTTTCTGTCGGGATTTATCATAGAAGCCGATCGTCACTATTTTTTGGAATCGCCTTTACATCGTTCTTACTTGGAGTCTTTCTGCGAGGGATGAAGAATCTTGGTTTTCTACCAGAGGGGTTTATTGTTGACAATGCTGTAACGATTGGTTCCGCAGCTGAAGTGATCCTACTGTCTTTGGCTCTGGGGGATAAGATCAATCAGAGAGAAAAGCAAGATCGCAACAAGATTCAGCAGCTCAACGTCAATCTACAAAAGGCGTTTCATGAAGTAGAAAATCAAGTGGAGATGAAAACCAGACATATTGCTTCGGTTATGAGGCATATCGAACAAGGGATTTTTACGATTCTTCCTGATCTTACAATAGAAAAGTACTACTCTCGGTTTCTAATAGATATTGTTGGCTTAGAGACTCTCGAACAACGAAACGTAATTGAGACAATTTTTAGGCCGAGTAACTTGAATGCCGACCAAGTGCAGGTTCTAGAAGGTGTTCTCATAAACTCATTGGGCGAACTGGCATTTAATTTTGAGGTCAATGAGGATCACCTTCCTCGGGAGATGACGCTCAATGGCAAAATTATTGAATTGAATTGGCAAGCGATTGTTGAAAGTCACGGTCTTGTTGAAAGAGTCATGGTCGTAGCAAGAGATGTGACAAGCTTAAAAGCTCTTCAAGAACAAAGTGAGGAGCAAAAGCATGAGTTGAAAGTGATCGGAAAGCTTCTCCAAGTCTCTACAGATCGGTGTCACTCCTTTTTTACCAAGAGTGCCAGTTTCTTGCAGGAAAATAAGTTGCTTATAGAAACAGTGGAAGAATTTAGAGAGGAGTCTCTTAGAACGATTTTTATGAATTATCATACGATGAAGGCTTCGGCTAGGGAGTTTGACTTGACAAAACTATTGGAGAGTCTTCACGAAGCAGAGAGCTACTGCGCTAAATTGCGACAAGATCCCAGCCTCTGGGATGGGGAGAAACTTCGAAAGGATTTTGCCTTGGTCGAGTCGGCATATAACGAATATGCAGCTATCAATTATGAAGTCCTAGGTCGTAGGAAAGAGCGTTCCGCAATATTTTCTAAAAAATCGATCGAAACTGCTCTAGAGATGTTTCAATCAATACCTGATGTGGTGAGAGATCGGTATCGCTCGCTTTTCTATGAGTTTCGACGGGCCTATTTCGATGAGATAGAGGCAGTATTTCAGCCGATTTGGACCCAAGTGAAAAAGCTTGCCGCTAGTCTCAATAAACCAATGCCTGATATTGAGACCGAATTTGAAGCTATTTGGGTAGACGAAGAAACAAGCATGTTGATTCAATCGGTGTTTAGCCATATCGTTCGTAACTCCATGGATCATGGGATTGAAGATCCAGATGCTCGCGTGGCTAAAGATAAGTTGCCTCAAGGGAGCTTAAGCCTCAGTGTCCGAAGAGATGGTGATGGCTTAGAGATTAGGTATCAAGATGATGGCAAAGGGCTCAACTTGAACGATGTCTTAGAAACAGCAATCGATCAAGGCTATGCAACCCCTGATTTAGACGACCCAGTAAAGGTTGCGAACCTAATATTCATCGATGGTTTCTCGTCAAGTCGTCACAACATCACGGAAATATCTGGTCGTGGTGTTGGTATGTCAGCTATCAAACATATGGTGGAAGATAAGGGGGGGCATTGCGAGATCGAATTTCTGGAGCCGCCAGAGTTTGAGGCTAATAACCGATTCGGATTTCATATTCGACTACCCGAAAGTCACTTGGCGTTGAACATGTCGGAACTAAGATCTTAAAACTTCCTATCAGTATTTAGCGCTTAGCTCAACTCCCCATGTTTGAGGATCTTGGTAGCCAGTACCCGCTACATTTCCACCGAATCGATTGCCATAGTTTAGAACCTCAGCGTTGCCTAGGTTCTTGACGAACACTGAAATGGAAAAACGATGGTTGAGGCTGGTCCAGCGACCATTGACTTCAGTCGTATGGTAGGCAGCTTGTTTGGCGAAAAGGTAGTCTTCATCAGTGACTCGATACTCACTGGATAGATAGAGAAGGACTGCAGGGCTCAGCTTACCACCCCAGGGAGCATCAAAATGGCCAGTGGCAAGGATGGTTGCGGTTCTGCTTGGGGAAAAAGCCACTTGCAACCCGTCTAGGCGCAACAGATTATCCTGGCCATTTATAGTTTCCCCACCTTCTTCGAAGCCGTTTCCCACTATAAAGTCTTGGTATGTAGTGCGAGCCCATTCGCCACGAAAACCTAAGCTGAGCCTTGGGGTCAGGTGATAATCCAGTTCAACCTCCAAACCTTGGGCTTTGATGCTTCCTGCATTCTTTTCAACAGTAAATGCGACTCCATCTAGATCATCAATTCCGGTAGCTAAAAGATCCTCAAACTGATTTTCGTATAGCGACAAGTTTAAGCGTAGATTCCTACGGGAACTTAGAAACTTGGAGCCCAACTCAATGCTCTTAGCCTTCTGAGAATCGTATGATGTAGGAGCAGAGAATCTCAGATTGGTATTACCTGCTAGAAATCCCGTGGAGTAAAACCCATAAAATAGCAGATTTGGGGATATGGTAATATCGAGTCCACCTTTATAGCTGAAGTTCGAAAACGTCTTTGAGCGTCCATCAAAGAGAGGAATATCAAAGTCGAGCTTAGTAAGGTCATTAGGGTTGATGCCCCGAGCACTCCAGCGGCGAGAATCTTCGGTGTGACGAGCTCCTAGGATCAAATGTAGCTTTTCTGTTAGCGCCTGCTTAATATGAGTGAAGTAGGCTTGAGAGCTAGTTTCCACTCTGTTTGTATCGAGCCAGCTGGGGTATTCATTCAAGGGTGTTTGGTTGGTGTCGGCCCGATTGTCGACCTGCGGATATAGATTTTTAAAGATAAAGGTATAGTCTAGATCCTCTTGGAAAAGGTAACTGCCGATCACGAGAGAAAGGCCATTCCAGCTTTTGAGAATTATCTGAAGTTCTGCGGACTGAGAGCTAGATATTAACCGATAGCCCTCTTCAAATGATTCATAGGGTGAGAAGTCGGAGTCAGCTCTTCGACGATCGTCAAATTCTACCTGGCCAAGGAGAAGACGAACTTGAAGATCACCCGTTTGGTATTGAGACTTGAGCAGGAAAGCTTGTTCCGTGATTTCTTGTCTTGGCACTAAGTTGTTGCTGACAGTAAAGACGTCCTCAGGTACCGGGGTTGCAGCATCATCGGCTCCTGCACCGAACCTTCCACAAGTTCCACTACAGCTTGTATCTGTGCCAATCCTTGGAGCGACAGGAAAGGAACCGTTGCTAAGACCAGTGCTAGGGTTCAATGGAGTGCCGATGAGTCGATAGCCATAAGCGCCGTTGCCATTGCTGGCCTCGTTCCATTGACTGACTTGCAGTTCGAAATCTAGCTTAGAGTTCAATTGCCAAGCTAACTTTGCTCGGCCGTACAGCGAATCCTTGTCCTTGTATCCAGCAGAGGAATTGTAGTTATTTTCTACGTATGGGGTGTGTTGATCCGATAGTAGTGATGCTCTAACTTGAACGGTCTCACTAAGAGCTTGATTAACAATGAGAGTGTAGCGTTGCCTTTGGTAGCTCCCCATTCGGATTGATGTCTTTACTTCTGAAATTTTTTCAGCTGGGTGAGAAAATACATTAATCGCGCCACCAAAGGAGTTTCTGCCATAGAGAGTTCCTTGGGGGCCTCGGAGCACTTCGATCTGAGCTAGGTCAAAGAAGGGCAGTGATGCTTGTGCGTGGCGAGGACGGTAGATACCGTCAATATATATGGGCGTTGACACATCATTGTGATTGATCTGCCGGGAGCGTGCGCCTCGCATGGAAGGTCTTTGGTCGTAGCCCGAAAGTCCCAGCACAAGCCCAGGGATATGAGGGCCCAAGTCTTGAATATCATCTAGCTGGAATAGATCGAGTTGATGAGGACCAATAGCAGTGACTGAAAGACTGCTATTTTGGACGCTTTCTTCTACCTTCCGGGGCGTGATGCGTAGATTCAGTACTTCCTCTAGGGGCAAAGCTAGCAGGTCATCTACGTCTATTTCCCCGCCTAAGGCAGGCCTGGAGGCGATAGCCATCAGGACCACGAGCCTAGCTAGCATCTTTGCAGACCTCACGAGCATGGTTTAGCGATAGCTCGGACAATTCTATTACGTCTGATAGGAAGAAGGAAGTATGGATCGATATCTATCGATGAGTAGCAATTAGGCTCTAAAGGAAAGGCCTAAAATAAATTGTTACGACAAAAATATAAAAGGCCTACTCAGGTGAGCAGGCCTTGGATTCGCCTAGCCTTAGCTAACTAAGCGCTCAGTGATTGTCTATCATTATTCTGCAGTTGGTGCTTCCACTTCCACAGCAGGGCCTGAAGATTCTTCTTCTTCAAAAACGATTGTCGCTGGTTCATCGCTTTGGGCATATCCTGTAAAGCAGGCAGACATACTATCGTCTTCGCTGATACTTGAAATGAGGTCTTCATCACAGGCTTCGTGTGCAGCGATTGTTGCGTCGTCAGTAGCAGGTGTCACAGTTGTCCAGGTTTGTGCGCTACAGTCAAAGCCAGAAGGCTCCGCTGGAGTAAAGGAGCTTGTTAAAACTGTGGGGACGTCGTCGGTTGTTAGATATAGTGCGCCGCCAGATTGGAGCTTGGTATCAGTACAATCGACAAGGTAGCTCTCGCTGTCAACACAAGCTCGGGTTGCGAAAGTATCCCCGAAGCCTTCGTAGGAGTAGAACACGTGACCATTGTCGGCATCAAATGCACCGATTCCAGCATTCTTAAAGGTGAACGGATCGCCATCACCAAAATCCATGGTGCCAGTTTCAGAGATGGACACTGTCGAAATGCTGCTATTTTCGTCGAAGCCAAACTTCTGCGCGAATGAGAAACCATCGAATTCAAACTTAACTTCCATGCTCATGCTATTGGTGTCTGTCACTGTGAAATTGTTGTCGTAAGCAATCGCACCCTTGAAGGTACCAAATGTGTCATCCGACATACCCATGTGCATGGTACCCTTGCTGGCTTTTACTGATTCGCCAGCTGCATTAGTAACCGTCTTTGATCCCGTGATGGTGAAAGACTGAACTAGCGTCATGCTGCTTTCATCCTCTCCTTCACAGATGTAGATGGAGACGTTGTCACCATCAGTATCGTCCGTATAGATACCTAGCATAGGCATTGAGAAATCGTCTCCACCAGCACCCGTGGGAGCGCCTTCTTCTCCGATTTCACCGCCTTCAGGAAGATCGCCTAGATCAGGAGGAGTGTCTCCTTGAAGAGCTGCTCGCTTCGTTAGGGCCGCAGCTTCCAGGGAACTGAAGTCTAGGATTACAGCTGTATTCCAAGGAATTGTCGAGCCCTCGGCTTCCACGTGACATAAGGTACTCGCAGCCATTTGAATCTGGGTAATCAATTGCTTAGCACTAGCCCGCATTAAACAGGCTTCCATGGATTTGCTGCCTTGTAGCCGGAGTGAAGAGGACGTATCTTCGAGGGCGTCCGGTAGGTCCAGACTTAAGGCACCAGTCAAACCAAGGTCAGAAACAGTGGATGCTTCTACAGTACCGGTGGTGGTTCGGGTGGAGGCGCTATCGCCACTGCTATCGTCGGAGGAGTCTCCACAAGACACAAGGCCCATCATTGAGACCAGGGCTGGTATTATAATTCCTTTTTTCATGATATCCTCATTGGTTCATCAAGCATCAAAGACTAGGCTGAGATCGGCTAAGATATCTTCGAATTGAGGTTTCGCTGAGGGTTTCTCTTCTTGCTAATGATAACCCTGGGAAGACAAGTCAATATTCTGTGCTATCTGAAGGGCCTAACCAGAGATCTTTAGGCTGCATCCCGTGATCTTTCTATAATCTATGGCATTTAATGATAAAAATTATCTGTGAGAGTTATCTTGTAGATCAATTGATATTTCTTTCTCCTAGTAGGATTTGGCTAGTAGGATCGAAAGTGGCTTACAGGGAACTCCATGTAAGCCATTCGAATTCTTACCGATAGAAAAAGTTTCTAGCGCCTGCGGAAGTGCGATCGGCCCATCTCATCCCTGATGATTAGAGCTTGCCCTTGCTTCTGAATCTCGCGGGCGATAAGGAATTGCTTCCCGTTTTGCTGACTGACAGCGCCGGTTACTAAGGCTTTGTCCCCCACTGCTAGCTGCATTTCACTCTCTTCGAAAAATGCTTTGGGGCCAAGGTGGACAAACCACTCCTTGCCATTCACTAGCAGCCTGAGGTGCATTCCGGTACCTGGGCGATACTTGGACGGTCTATACACAATGTCTTGTATAACACCATGCACCTTGATCTCTGACGCTGGCTCGTACATGCGCAATCCACTGCGACCAGGTCCTGCTATTGATTTACTGAGGAGAAGTGGATTGATCATCACCGTGACAGTCAACATGATGAGCAATTTCTGATTCCATAGTTGCTTCATATGATCACCTCCTTTCCTTGCATCAATAGTTATGCAAGAGAGATGCCCAGGATTAGGCTTGGAAGCTTAGCCTTTCCAATTGGTAGGTCTACCTTGGAAAGTTCTAGGAAAACCCAGACTAGCAAGAGTTCGTGACTCTCTAATTCTCTCTTAGAAGAGGTCTTATTGGATTGGTGCAATAAGTCACCTTTCAAGACTTGGCTTGACGCCGCGATGGCTCCTCTTGAGTGGCTGACTGACCTTCAAATACGCGCTGATACATCCGCTGATCGTAATCTCGAAGATAATGGTAAGACTCAGCAGACTTGCGTAGCTCAGGGCCCAGATGAGAGTGAAGCACACTAGCGATAAATGCATAGCTTGTTGCATCGTAGCTACTTACTTGATCTCCCAGAATGTAAGGCTTTTGGCCCAGGTAATGTGCCAAGTGCTTGAGACATTCGGACCCAAGACTTAATATATCCTGATCGCTATGGCGACTCATTCCATGGCCCCAAGCAGATTTGAAACTGGATTTGCGGATCATGCCAGCGAGAAATTTTCGAAGGATTGCCGGAATATGGCCAAAGTATGAGTCTCGGAGCTTCACCCAATTTTCGTCGATAAACCACCGTTCGTGAAGGAGAGCCCAGTAGAAAAACTCCTCTAGCATCTTAGTAAAGGCGAATCCCTCAGCGTGCATGTCAGGGGATAGGTGTTGATCGAGCTTGGCCGAAAATTGGTTTTCCAGATACTTCTGGATGAAGTATGAGTCGCAGATATACTCACCAGGCTTGATTTCTAAGACCGGAAGCTTCTTCTTGGCAAACTTTGCAGGATTGCCTGCGAATTCCTCAATCTTGTGCTCCACGTGAGCCATTCGGAGAAATACTTCGCTTTTAGCACAAAAAGGGCTTGGATTTATGAGTTTCGGGTCGGGGCCTTTAGGATAGACTATTAACTTTAGCATGATGGCACTCCTTTGTTAGAACTATAGGGACGTCCGTTAAGTATCTAATAAAAACCTCTGTCTTGTAAAAGAAATAGGAGGTTTGAAAACTAAATTTTTCTAAGAAAAGTGGCTCATCCGTTGGCAAAATTAGCTAAAATTCTCCAAAGAGGGTAGGACAATTATGTCAGTAATGAAGTAGGCTAACTTTGATGCTAAATCTAAATGGGATGTTCTGCTCTGGTGTACAAAATTCGGTGAAAAAATAGATTCCTTGCAAAACTTTCGATCAAAATGAGTTAAGGTCTCCAACCTGCTTTTGAAAGCTCTCCCCCCAAGAAGACTATGGCGGGAGTTTTTGTAAAAATAAAAGGAGAAATGATGAAATTTAGTTTAAAGCCTGTATGGGCTCTACTCCCCTTTGTCTTTGTTGCCAATAATGGGCATGGAGGTGTTAATAAAACACTAGACATTGATGTGTTTCCCGATAGGGTCCACGATGTTGCAGATATTGAAGCCCATCCGATAGTTTTTGACTGTCAACTAGGTGTTGATAAGTTGCTAGAAGGTGATGGCTCCAACTTTCTAAGTCCTAGAATGAGCATTATCAAAATGGATCATAAAAATCACACTCTAGTGTCCTACGATAGTGAAGGCAAAATGTTCATTTTCACTGGCTATACAGACGACTTCCAATGGGAGCCATTTGCTAGTACCTATCAGCAGGATGTCCAAAACGATTGGGATGCTTTGGGAGCTTTCATAGATTTACAAAGGGTGAGTGGCAGACAATACCAAGGGTATCTTCTTGCAGACCTATATAACTACATTCCTGAGTATTTTGATGAAGAAGAGTCTACTGCCTTAGATCTAAGTTGTACTTACATTGAAGATCAGCAAGGCAATGCAGGGCTTAATTCACTTATGCAAGCCGCACTATTCGGAGATACGAATCGTATAAGATCTCTCCTTAGTCAAGGTGATTTTGATGTTAATTCACAAACAACTGATGGTTTCTCAGCTCTTATGTTCGCTGTTATGAATAGATATACGAAATCAGCACAACTGCTATTAAATGCAGGAGCTGATGTAAATCTTCGCAATCGCTTTGGCAACGATGTCTTAAACTATGCCGTCCACTTGAAGCACCATAAGCTTATTGGGATGCTGTCTGAAGCCGGTGCAACAGGAGGTGCCAGATCTTTGTTAGGGGAGTCAGCCTTGACGTTAGCGATCAAGAATGGCTTTGAACAAACCCTCATCAAAAAGAGTTTGGTTTCAAGAGATAGCCTGCCCTACATCATTGAATTGTTAAGTCCGGCGCAGCTACTTAGTTTTCTCGGAATCGGATTAGATATAGAAGCTAGGAAAGAAGTGGAAGATAGATACGCATTTAACGGTGCTACTGCTCTTCATATTGCAGCTCGTAACAATAACCTTGAACAGGTTAAAATTCTAGTCGAGGCTGGTGCTGATATTGAATCAAAAAGAGGTAAAGGTCCAGCCATTCAGAACAATCAAGGTGAATGGGTTTACTCAGAATACCAAGGGAACCCTCTATACTATACTAATGACCTAGCTGTTGCTGGATATCTCTTAGGAAAGGGAGCCCAGTTTGTAGTAAATAGTGGTTTCTCACCACTCCATGAGGCCATGAATTATAAAAGTGTTGAACTGATTCGATTTATGATGAATCAAGGGCAGTTCGATATCAAAGCAGTCGATTACATTGGTCGCGACTTCTTAACTTGTATTATGAATAATTTATCGCGATGGCGTCCTGACTACCAAGAAAAATTAGATATAATCGAAGATCTTGTAGCTCTTGGGGCTGATGCGAGAGCGGTTTCAGCCTATGGAAATACAGCACTTTTTGAAGCAGCTAGGTCTAATGAGCTAGAGCTTGCTAAACTATTTATAGATCTGGGGGCTCAAGTTAATATTGTTAATGCTAGCTGGAGAAACACTCCATATGCCGTTGCAAAAAGTTACGGGTATGAGGATATGGTTAAACTGCTTTTAAATGCTGGAGCAGACCCGGAGCTTTAAACTTATAGGCAATTGTAATCCTCTTGGCAGCTAACATGCACGCCTTCTTGAAAACCGGGCCCCAGAGCCCCTTTTTTCTATCATGAAATCAGGGGTTTATAATCTAGAGATGTCAACCCTAATGTTTCCTAAAGTCTAAGCCGATATCGATCCAAACTCGGTCCTATATAACTACAGAGGCTTCAGTCGTGGCAAAATTAACAATGATTCGATTTTGTGTTCCCTTCTTAGTATTTTCGGCATGTACAGTAGATCTTAGCAAAGATTCCGACAGTGATTCCAAATCAAACCCAGAAGCGGCAGAAGCACAAGATGGGGAAGCTGATGCAGGTGCCAAGCAACCCTCCAGCTCAGCAGGGACAAATTCTGGTGAGGCTAGCAACACAGCTAGCGACGAGATCATAGCTGTCGAGCAAGACAAGCAGGCAGTTATCGAGATTGCTGACTCTATACCTAGTAACCCTGGCCAAGATCTTCAGTCGAAAGAAAAGGCTGAAGAAAGTATGGAGCGGGTATCTCGGCTGGAAGAAAAACTCATAGGCCAGTTCGGAGAGTACGCCGTACTAGAAGCGAAACTTGAATTCTGTGAGTCTATGGTTGCTCTAGCTGCAGCTTTACAAAGTGATTTGAACAGCGGTTTGATAGACCAAGCAACTGTTGATGATCTGACATCAAAAATTGAGTCCATTGAGACTTGTAAAGAAATTTGACTTAGTGATCACCTCAGCCCAAAAGAACTTACTGATTTCTATTCATAGGTCAGCTCCTCCATAAACTCCATATCTTCCTGGAGTTTATTCAACTTTCCTACTTCATAAACATAGAAATGAAAATAAGGACAATATCTAGAACTTGTACGGCAACAATTCCGCTAACAAGTAGTCGAGGTTTTTCTCTCTTGCTCATAGCTCGGAAGGCTTCGATTACAAAGTTGGTAGATAGAATCTTGAAGAAAAGTTCAAAGGCAATCAGAAGGTTGCCACGATCGATTATACCTTCACTCCCTAGATATAGCCCAGCTATTATTATGCTGAACCAATAGGCGAGCCCGATATACCATGCTCTGTAGAGCTGTTTAAGAGCTAATTCATTTTCCACTTTCTTTACAAACAATAGGAAGACCAAAAGAATAATTCCAAGTCCAGTCATGAGCACCTCCAACAGGTTAAACAAATACACTGACTACAATTAAGAGCATGATTGATTGATGAGGAAGGAAGGGTTTCAAAAATCGATGTCCCTCACCAGCATGAACAGCACCAGTTTTATAGAATTACCCAAGATTTCGAGGATTCAAGGATGAGCCTCAGCTATGACTTTGCAAAGAAGCTGTGGTGATCTACGGACTCACGTGAGCCTATAAAACAAGGGAATATTCAGCCATCCTAAAGTCATTGGAAGTCGTGAGGTGCATTCAGAACCTCAGTTGAGTGCAAATTTTGGATGGAAAACCACCAGCTTTTCAAAGTCCAACCTTTGATCGATGGAAAACTGATATTTTCTCAGAATTCTCGATCAAAACTGAAAATTCAACCGAGTGCGACTCAGCTGATCGTACCTAAGCCAAGACTCCTAACGCAGGAGGCTTTCGACTTCAGTCTAGAGTGGGTGCCACATATCACAATTCCGGAAGGACCAATCCATTCTATCGCTAGTCGATAAAGTCGACTCGCAAAAACAAACGGGGGGTATCTGAAACTGGGCTAATGCTCGGAGATCGATGGACAAGGCCTTTCGAACCTGGAAATTTAAGACCTTTAAGAAGTGCGACCTGCCCCGTTTGAATTTGTTGAAGGTAGCAGTTTTTTTTGGCAATTGGCTTGCGCCCACCCTTGCCTAGATTTTTTCGAATAACATCGCGGCCCATGAGCCACTGCGTTCCGGGGCCTTGTAGTGTTACGATAAATCTCAACTTCAAATTGTCCACATGGAAAAGAGGACACATCTGATCACGGATAACTTTAACGGTGATTCGCTTGGTTTTCCATTCCATAGCTTGGTCTAAACGCAAGAGTAGAGGAGCATACATTGACACGAGGCTTTCAGCTCCAGGTGCTCGTTCATAAAGGTCATCAAGGCTTTGAAACTCTCGATCGATATCCACTTGTTCGTTTATCCGTAAGCGAATGATCTGCTGATAGTCATCAGTTTGGGAGAACTCTCCCAAAGCTAGATCCTTTTCGGAAGAGAGAAATGAATCAATGTCATCAAGAGAGTTTAAGATCATTACATCTTCAGGCAATTGATCTAAAACATGGTGCTCAATATTGAAGGGGTCTAAAAGTCCATCTTTGTACATGAGAAACCTGATGACTATAGTTAGTGCCAAGCTGGAAAAGGGTCAGGTAGATTCTGCCAACGACTGGGGAAGCTAGTTTCCAAAGTAGTTTTCTCAAGACAAGCATCTAATGCCTGAGCGACCTCGGAATGATTCATATTCAAGCCGATGATAACAAGCTCTTGCATCCTGTCTCCATATACTGAATGCCATATAGAATCCACTTCTGCAGCATCGGCTTCGTTGAGCATCAGCCGTTCTTCGGGTTTTGCGGCAAGCCAATAGCCATTAGGGTTGAGTTGACAGGATCGACTGGCAATGGAGAATAGGCATGCTTCATCAGGCCTGGTTGCTAGCCATACAAAGCCCTTGGCTCTGACGACTCCATATTGCCAAGCATTCTCAACAAATTGTAAGAGCATCTCAGGAACAAATGGTTCTCGGGCCCTAAAGACAAAGCTAGAAATTCCATAAGTTTCAGTTTCTGCTTGATGTTCGCCGCGAATTTCTTGCATCCACCCTGGATTTTGTGCAGCTTCTTCAAAGTCAAACCGGCCCGTATTTAGGATATACTTGGGGTCGACTGTACCTTGATGAATGCAGTGGATAGCAGCCCCTGGGTTTAGCTTTTTTAGAATCTGGAGGAGAACTGTGAGCTCTGCTTCCTTGATCAAATCCGTTTTATTGACAAGTATAACGTTAGCGAATTCAACTTGATCAATAAGTAAGTCAACAACATTTCTATCGTCTGTTTCGTCTAAGGCCATCCCTTTTTCTATGAGATCTTGTGCATCGCGATAATCGATGAGGAAGTTATAGGCATCCACAACGGTGACCATCGTATCGAGACGAGCGACTTTATTCAAAGTCGTGCCATCCTCGTCTTCAAAGATAAAGGTTTCAGCTACAGGTAACGGCTCTGAGATCCCAGTGGATTCAATCAGAAGGTAGTCAAAACGTTTTTGCTCAGCTAGGGTACGCACTTCCTTAAGGAGGTCTTCTCGTAAGGTGCAGCAAATACAGCCGTTGCTCATTTCTACGAGAGATTCTTCGGTTCTGCTTAGGCTTGATTCACCAGATGCAATTAAAGCCGCATCAATATTGACTTCACTCATATCATTGACGATCACAGCGACTTTGTAGCCATGGTTATGATGAAGTATGTGGTTAAGGACAGTTGTCTTGCCTGCACCTAAAAAGCCAGACAGTACTGTAACTGGTAGCATTCTATGTTCCTTATGAATTGATTCGGCCATGTGCTGAGGGACATAAGCGACCCTCATGTGGTGGCTATTTATGATCTATCATTATTGCAAAAATTTGCAATAAAAAAGTATCGCTGTGCAATTATGACGATATTCTTGAGATGAATTCAGCTGGTGGGCGATTTTAGGTCACGGTTGGCGGGGCTTGCTTCTTCAACCCTCAGTCTAAAATCGATTCAAAAACGTCGGGGTTTTCTGGATTTCTTTGAATCGATACCCAAACCGAAAGCAGGTCAGGGTTCCGACCATCGATAACAGCACTGACTTCGGCAATCTCAGCTGCAGTTGTTGGCTGGGAGAAGATATAGCCTTCTGGGCAAGCTGTTTTGTAAGTATCGAAGGTGCCTGCTTCAGCAGTGAAGAGCCACTTGCTAACACCTGGTTCCAAGGATAAGCTTCGGCAGAGGAAATTGCGTTGAATCCCACAAGGGACATCATTAAGCTTCTCTATTGGTCCACTATTCAATCCAGTGAAGTTGATATGGTTCTCTTGCCCTTGGGCAGTGACCATCTCGGTGCAAGATTCCATCCCAGCATTGTTATTGGGTTCGCTTGGAAGCCAGTATCCTGCGAAAACAGTCAACGGAATGTTTTGGTCTAGCTCGGTTGTAAACATAAAGGGGCCGCGGCCATCAATGGCGATGCTGGCGATGATCGTTGTAAAGTTAAGGTTTTCGGGTTTATCCCGAAGTTGCCAACGCCAGTTGATCGGATCGAATGAGACGAGGTTGAGGGGAAGCATGGTTCCGTCAGCGCTGGTCTTATAAAAGTCGGCCTTCACGTCTTGGGCTTGGTAATCTAGATCATTTAGTTCACAGCTTAAGTCGATCGAGTCTGTATTTTGAGTCTGCGTCCCTTGAAACTGGCAGGTGAGAAATGCCCCTGCGACGGGAATCGGTTCATTGATGGTGCTTTCAGTAACATCGCCAACACTTTTAACATCACCGAATAGGGCCAGAAGATGCATCTTGACTGCTCTCGACGCTGGTAGGGTTATGATCAGCGGTCTGCTCATCGTGAACGAGGAATTGGCCACCACTGCTGCAAGCCGTCATGAGATGGCTGTGTACAGCTATTAATGCCAAAGCGTGATTGAAGCCTCTGGTCATTTGTTCCTCGATGGTTGAGTTGTGTGGCTCGTTATTGTGACTGTATCGGTAAAGTGTCCGCTACCTCTTAGTCGACTTTAAAAAGGCTATAAGATCAGCTATTTGATTGGTAAGTAATGTTTTAGTAAGAATCGAGAATTTATGGCTTACCTACAACGTAATCGCTTTAATAACTGCAATATGCCTCCTGAACCTTAATCTATATCTGGCTGATGGTGACGCAACCATGTACAGTTCGTCTAGCATTTGAAACTCACGTATTTGGGACAAGCATGGACCATACACCAAACTTAGAATCCGAACGTCTAGTCCTTAGGCCACCAGTCATGGCTGATGGACCTTCTTACCAACGACACTTCGCTGACTACGAGGTCATTCGACACTTGTATGCTAGGGTACCTTGGCCTTATCCAGAAGGTGGAGCTACGGAGTGGTTAAAGAATGAAATTATTCCAAAGCAAGGCCAAGGAGTTTGGTCTTGGGCTATCTGTGAAAAAATCGCACCCGATATCATGATTGGCGGTATAGAACTAAAGCGAGTGGCAAGCCCTACGAATCGTGGCTTTTGGCTTGGGAGATCGTACTGGGGGCGGGGATATATGACCGAAGCTGTGAATCTTGTAACTCAGTTTGGCTTCGAATCCCTTGGATTTGAGCGAATGATCTTTGACAATGCTGTTGGAAATGATAGATCCGCCCGTATAAAGGTCAGGCAAGGATGCCGCAAGATAAGAACTGAAAAGGCCCAGCTAGTAGATCCCTCCTACTCCGAAATCGAAATATGGGAGCTGACGAAGGATGATTGGCTTGCAAATCAAAAAGAGCAAGGAATCTAATAAGTAGCAGGCCTGTGCCTGGCCTGCTGACAAAACTAACGGCGACCCAAGGTCTGATGGGCTTGTACAAAGGAGTGGCTGGCAATGGCTGACCAAGTTGAAAGGTCGAGTCCTAGACAGTAGCCAGCAATAATTTCTGCCAGACGTCGAACATCTTGGCCCTGACATCCCATAATGCTGAGAGCTTCGCTTTGACCGGGTAGCCTGGTTCCACCGCCAACGGTGCCAATGGCCAGCGATGGTAGCATAAGGCTAGCGTAGAGTCCGTCTTTTGTTCGTTCAAAATTGAGATGACCTAAGCTACTTTCGTGAACAGAGGCCGCGTCTTGTCCTGTAGCTATAAAGATTGCTGCAATGGCATTTGCGATATTAACGTTCACACCAACGCCCCCATTCATCAAGCAAGTGGCAGCCCCGCGCTGATAATGATGAGCGAGATCGTCAGCATTTGTTTTAAGGACTTGCTCAACCACTATGTTAGGCAATTCAACTTCGGCAACAACGCGGCAACCACGACCAGAAATGAAGTTTAGAAAGTTGACCTTCTTATCACCATTGAGTCCACCCTCAATATGAAACTCAGCGATTTCGATTCCCAACTGGCGAGGCGCTTCCTCCATCACCCACTTGCCAAGCTGAGCGCTAGCGATAGTAACCATGTTCTGTCCAGCGGCATTTCCGGTGGAGTATCGAATGAGAGCATGAAGAGTTCGACCATTATAATGAGGTTCAATGTTCAATATTTTTCCATATCGAGTAACTTTGGAGACTTGATCCTGAAGAGCTTCTATATGATCGACCAGGAAATCGCCGAGCTTTTTTGCCTCTAGAAAGCTTTTGCAAACAAATGATGGAGCGCGATACATATTCTGAGATAGGACGCGAGTGTGGACGCCACCACTTTCGCTAAGTGCCTTTGCTCCACGACTCGCAGATGCTACCAAGGCACCTTCTGTTGTTGCAAATGGGGCAAATATAGAGCCTTGAGCCCACTCGCCTTGAAACAAAAGTGGTCCTGCAAGGCCAACTGGGATTTGCACAGCTCCTAGAAAGTTTTCTATGTTGCCACGGGTTTTCTCAGCGCAGAGGTGTGTGTCTCGAATATGATCTAAGCTTGAATTCAAAACTAATCCCTTTTCCAACCAGAGATCCAGTGAGCTTTTGGAAGACTCACTTCTTTCATTTTTAGGTTGAGTTCTAGGTTGCGGTGCAGCTTTTACCGATTCAGTTTTTGTAGACAATGTTTAACTCCCTCGGGGGTAGTGTGGATGTTTTTGGGGAGGGGATGCAGAATCGAGGCCAGGCCCCTTTGCTACAGAAGCTGGATTTGAAGCGTGATTTAAGTAGCCTATAAGCCTTACTTTGGGGCAGAGTTGAGTTTTGTATGGAAGATTGACGAATTTAAACGTTTGAGTGACTAGAATTAGAATTACGAAGTAATTTTAGAAAGAGGCGCATACCCTTAATAGTGAGGGTTTCTGAAGAACAACGAAGCCTTCATGAATCTAAAGTTTCGGCAGGATACAAAAGGAGCTGCATCCAGCTCCCGGAAAACGATTACATATTGTCCCACTGATAGCCAATCATAAATGTCTGAGGCTTCCCAGGTCTTTGTCCATACGGCCTTAAGGATACCAAATAGGTTTCATCAAGCAGATTATCGATTTTGAAGGCTACAGACTGCTGCTCAGTAAGGTGCCATCGCGTTGCAAAATCAAGCACGCTGTAGGCTGGGATCTCATATCGTGAGTCAGCAACGGTTTGGTCATACATGGAACTCTTATAGTGATAAGATAGGTCCCACTCCCAGCGATTCCAGCTTAGTCCCATGGAAAGGTGGGCCATATGTTTAGCCATATAGGGAAGTGGATCATTAGGCTGAATCAAACCCACGCCCCACTCTGGATTATCCGATTCACTTGCTTCTGTAAAATAGCCGTCCGTGTAGGTGTATGCTAGCTTACTACGCACTAGATAGGAACCAAGCTGCCAGCGGGATCCTGCATCAAGTTCCAGACCTTGTATGACGGCTTCGCCGCCGTTAAATTCCGTGTCAATCTGAGAATCTTGGCAGCCTGAAGAAAAGCTACATGTGCCCTTGATGTTGCTGTAATCTGAGTAAAAGGCGACGAGATTGACCTCTTGCTTATCCCACTGGGCGCGAAACCCAGCTTCGTAGTTCAGCGCTTCCTCTGGTTTGATACTATCAGCTTGCCCAGGGCCAACTAGGGTAACCCCTTGATTGACGCCCACTAGAAATCCTAGATTTTCGTTAAATTGATAGAAGGTACCGAGGCCAAAAGTGGTGATTGAGTCCTCGTTGCTAATTTCTGAGGTACTGGGTGAGAGGCGATCATTGCGAGTTGTTCGGACTTGCTCGTGGCGCATCCCTAAGCTCCACTTCCATTGAGACCAATATTGATCCCACTGCCCGTAAAAGCTATTGGCAATAGATTTATCGTGCAGCTGGTTTGTTTCCCGCTGGGGGCTGCTCTCCTGGCGAACCAAGCGCCCGCCAGTCATCAAGTAATCCTCTTCAGTGTGATCACGCTCGATCAAGTCCTGGTGGTGACGGAGTCCTAGTTTCACAACAGCTCGATCACCGAGGCTAGGAAGTTCCCACTCTAGATTTCCTTGTACCCCTTCAACCAAATAGGTGCGACGGTTAGAGCCGATAACAATTCCGTCGTCAAGAGCGATGCTATCCTCTTCACCGTTAATAACTTGATAGAATCGCAAATTTGAGCCGATGGGTTCGTTTAGAACTGTCCTAGGGTCCACAGAGCTGTCTGTAAACCCATTGAACTTGGCCCAATTTCGCTGAAACCAATGCTTGTACACGTTCACTTGGGCGTCGAGGCTATCACCGCTGAACTGGTAAGTAAGCATCGCCTGATCCCGATGCCAGACCATCTTGTCTTCGGCACTGGCAGCATAGCGTTGATACGGGTTACTTTTAAAGTCTGCTTCGGTGAGACCAAGATAGGTTTCGAACGAGGTTTCATGAGCACGGATACCCTTAAATCGGATAGCGTGTTTGTTCGTGATTTGATAGCCCAGTTTCAGCATGATGTCATCTTTCTTAAAGCCTTCATCGCTGTCGTAGGGTAGCTCCTTGAAGCCATCACCAGCCACGAAGCTGCCACTTACACTATAGGACATGGGGCCGTGGGCTTGCCCTAGGTAACCATGAACCTTCTGAAAACCATAAGAGCCGATCTCGCTCTGGATCCCATACTCCAAGTCGTTGGGCAGAGGTCTTGTCATGATATTGATAGCACCGCCGATGGAGTTCGGTCCGAAACGGACAGCGCTGGGTCCTTTAAAAACCTCTACGCCATAGGCCCTCGTCATCATCGGAAAGTAATAGGCTGCTGGTGCAGAGTAGGGAGCAGGGCCGATCAAGATTCCGTCTTCCATAAGGGTGACCTTACGGCTCCGGTGGGGGTGAGCACCACGCAACCCAATGTTCGGGCGTAGCCCCAAGCCATCTTCTTCCTGAATGTTGACACCGGGTACTTGCTTTAGAATCCTGTGGATATCTGTATGGGAAAAGGTCTCAAGATCCTTGTCATCGAGCCGGTGAGCGGAGCCCGCCTGTTGCTTCAGATCGTCGCGACTTCCGATAATCGACATGCGCTCGACATCTTGCTCCCCATGAGCCATGACGCTTGGTAGCAGCAACAGTCCCAATCCTACGTATTTAAGTGACATGGATTTGCCTTTCTATTCTGGATCTATTTTTCTGCAAACGCTTTCCCTATCAGCCTTGCAGCGCCATGGGCGACTCTATAGGTTTTGGGTCTGTAGGGTCAAGCCCTGCTTCGGGGCATAGCTTTGGCTCTTTGGCCTTGAAAGCTTCTTGAAAGGGGCTTAAGTAAATCGAAACCAACGAGTACTTTTTGGGGTATGACTCTTCAATGCCGAAGGAAAGGTCTCGCCCTTCAACATCGCGGCCATCGATATGGCTTTCGAATAGCCTGTCCCAAAGGGCAAGGCAGGAGCCAAAATTCTTATCGTAGTGCGCCTGCTCCAGGCTATGATGAACTTGATGAGCTAGTGGACTTATGAAAATTCGTTCCAACAATCCGAAATGGATCGGGATATGGCTGTGACGAAGATTTGCCCCTAGAGCATTGAAAATAAATGCAAAGGCATTAGCTCCCAGAATATCCCAACCGTTGAGCTGCTGCTGAAACAGGAAAAAGAACAGTCCCGTAACCAAGCCATGACACACAATATGACGCAAACGGGAAGATAGAATATCCACCGGATGGGACCGATACAAAGTCAGAGGGGTTAAGACTTCAGCACTGTGGTGTACTTTATGAAACGCCCAAAGGAACGAAAATCGATGCTGGCAATAGTGGAGAAAGAAGCGAGAAAAATCGTCAGCAATAAAAGTGACCAAAGTGAATCCCATGGCAACCAGCCAAGGGGTGCTTTCCAATCCTGGAACACCAAAAATCTTTGTCAGTGACCAGGAGACTAGTGCAGCAATAGCTGCGACCGAGCTTAATTGAGCAGGTAGGATTAAAGGCCTGAGAATGCCATTGATAGCGACTAAGAAGACATCGGTCCTTGAAGACCGATGAAACCATATTTTAGAAGAGAATGCTAATGCTAGATGCTTCTTGATTTCGCCTTTCTTTGAGAGGACTAGTATCATTCCCAGAGAACCCAAAAGGCAGAGCCAGTAGACCCGCTTGCTAGGGTCTAGGACCATGCGACCTGGATCGAGAAGAGATTGAAAAAAGTCCAAAACAAATTCAGGCAATGCTGCGATTCCTACTTAGTCGTTGTCACCTGCAGTTTGCTGAGGTAGTTCAAGCTGAAGTATCTCTGTGAACTCACCTTTGAGTTCATCCGTGATAACCTTCACCTGGAAATAGAGTTTACATACCCCAGTTTGCTCATCGACATCGAGATCTGGGCAACGTTCAGTTAGAAGTGAGGCCAAATCTTCTGTGGCAAGAGCTTCCGAAGTTTCGATAGCGGAGTCAATGGATTCGTTAATAGCATCTGCCAAATCACTGCGACCCACCTCAGATAGGAAGCTATCAAAGCCCAAGGCAGAATCATCTGAACCCTGGAAAACCGCTTGAAATCCTCGAAGATTATAATGGACGCTTGCCAAAGATTGGCCCGACCAAGGATTTTCTACCTCATCCGTGCAAGGAAATTCTGGACAGAGGTCGTTAATTGCCAGTGGCACTCCGAGCTTGCGATCTTTAACCGATCCATCGATGAAAAAGAGACTATCGGAAATGCGATTGATGCGATCTTGAAGTTCAGAATCTGTGCCTGTAGCGACTAGGTTTGTAGCATAGGTCGACTGCCATTGAGTCTGAAGCGTTGCAGCTTGTTGACTAAGGTCATTAGCTACAAGTTCCATATAAAGGCACCGGTTTGTTCTTCGATCTGCTTCAGATAGATCGTTCCAACCAACAGTTTCGCTAACGGAGTCGGTGCAGTCATGGTTGAGGTCGGAATCGAATAGAAGATATTCAAGAGCCACTAAGCCTTTTGCTAAATCCTTATCGCTTAGTTGATAGGTATCTCCAGCTGCTCGCAAATTGCTAACTTCGCGATCGATTGTGCAGTAGTTCACCAGTGGCCAACTATAAATATCATATCGTAACGTTCCTGCGTTATCGTTTAGAGGCCCAAATTGATAGGCTTCAATCTCTTGCCATCGGGCCATCATGGACTTCCAAGAGTTTTGCAATTGCTCTAGCTCGGCTCCGTAGGCATTGCC
The DNA here is from genome assembly GCF_900177345.1 of Pseudobacteriovorax antillogorgiicola. Lineage (NCBI taxonomy): Bacteria > Pseudomonadati > Bdellovibrionota > Oligoflexia > Oligoflexales > Pseudobacteriovoracaceae > Pseudobacteriovorax > Pseudobacteriovorax antillogorgiicola. Next base: position 149,129 of record NZ_FWZT01000005.1, on the reverse strand, counting down.
ATCAGAGCTTTGCTCGCAAAGCCCAGTAACATTTTCTGCAAAGTCAGAAGATTGCCCAGCGAATGTTTCAAAGCTGCTGCTGGTATAGCTAGCAATGCTTTGCAAGAGTTCAAGGCGATCGAAAGTATAAAGAGAGACGGTTTCGGAGTTTGAGCTGCTATCTGAGCAGCTGCCAAGTAGTAGAATCGCCGTAAAGGCACAAGGTAGACGGATCATTTTATAATCACTCCAGGGGGCTTGACCCCCTTACTCAGAATTACCAGTTTTCAACGTCAGAGGCATCAAAAGCATAAGCGCTTTGTAGAAGGGCACGTGCTTCAAGTAGTGATGTTTTGTAAGTTGCTAGGGCGTCGCTGCCAGCGCTACCTAACACGGGAGCATCTCCAAACAAGGTATGAAGCTGTGTGAACTGCTCATCGCTAAGAATCTTCTCAGGGCTGAATTGCAGACCAAGGGCGAAGCCTTTCATCTCTGACCAAAACTTTGCGTGGTCAGTGAAAAGGTATTCCGAACTTCCGTATTGGTCCATCTCAGAGATGGTGTCGTTGATGTAGTGAATGACGGTGGCAGCTAAGACTTTTTCCCAGTCGATACGAATCATTGTTGCTAGAGCGGTCACAGCAGTTTCGTAACCCTCTGGCTTTTCAGCGATCAGGTGACGACCTTTAACGAATGAATTCATAATTGTTGACGATAGATCTAAGCCAGTGGTGCTGCCAGAGTCTCGCTTAGCTGCATTGACTGAGATTCCAAAGTTTTTCTCAGATAGCAGCGCAATGGAACCACTGTTATCGGTATCGATTGAAAGTTTGTTCTTAGTCTGATCGTCTGTGTAAGATAAGAAATCGCGCGCAGCTCCGAAATAGCCAAAGGCTTCGTCCCAATGATGCTCGCGGGCAGTATAGACCACATCAGCCTTTGCGGGCCCTGAGTTGTCGGCTAAAATTCCCTTTTCGTCACCACGGGTCACACTAAGGTAGTCATCGGTAGCCTGGGAAAAGCTCACGGCCCCATGAATAAATTTTTGAACCAACTGTCTAAGGTCGAGTCCCGACTCAGTTAGGTAGGCAGCAGTCACACTCTGCGCAGGCTGGTCGCCATTAGCTACGGTAAAGGCTTGGCCATCAACTGCTTGGTCTGCGATGATGCGTAGCCACGCTCCGAGAAGATCTTCCGGCTCAACCTTGCCATCGCCAGAGCTATCGATATCGAGGCTGCTGAGATCCTGGCCGTTAAACTCAAGGGTTGTCCAACCTAAAAAACTATCGCGGGGCAGCTCTTCGTTATCGTTGCCAGCAAACTTGCCAAGAAGGTTGGAGCCAGGATCTTGAATTACAGCGTATGTTGTTCCCTCGGCAATGGCGATGCTTGTTTCGCTGGTATCTTTAGCGGTGACGCTAAAACTTGAAGAGCCGTTGATCGCACCGCTGGCAACCGAAGAGTTGTCGTATGAATAGGAAACGTAAGAATTGAGAGATGCTAGAGCATCATCGCTGGAGCCTTGGTAGGTCCCTTGCTCAAGAGTCTCAATATAGGTCTTCAAATCCTCAATTAAAACCTGTCGGAATGTTTGACCAGTATAACTGACGGTAGAGGCGTTGTCCCTCGTGAACGTATAGGTCTCCGGTGCGGCATCATAGGATGACTTCACATCACCTGTGAGGCTAGTGATCACATCTGAAGCGCTTTCATAGTTGGCAATAGTGTTGGAACTGCCAGAATCATCAGAGTCGTCTGACGAACAGGAGAGAAGTAAACCACCGAGAATAAAAATGAGTTTTTTTGAATGAAGATTCAGGGCCATGTATGTTTCCCCCAGGCTCTTTAAAGGCGTTCAAAATAAAATCGATTCTTACTATCACAATGCAATTTAAAAATGAAGAAAAATGAAGTTGATAATAATTATCACTATCGGACATCCCTGAGAAAGCTTTAGGATGTTTCGGGATCTATGAAGAGTTTTTCTGTTATATTGGTTGTTTATATAAGTGCAGCCAGAGTAAGCGAGAATGGTAGCTCTCTAGAAGTATTGATCCGTAAGTCTGGCATGAATGAGAAACGATTTCACTTTGACTTAGATGAAATTTTAAATTAACTATTTACTTAAATAAGCCGATACTTAATAATGTGAGGAGGTCAAGAATGAACGCATTTGCTGCTTTAGCAGAACCTCGAAGACAAGAGATTGTAAGCCTGCTTGCGGAGCAGGGCGAGATGACAGCATCAGACATCGTCAAGCGATTTAAGGTATCGGCTCCTGCAATCTCGCAGCATCTTAAGGTATTAAGAGAACATAGCCTTGTTGAAGTCAAAAAAGACGCCCAACGAAGGCTTTACTCGATAAACCCTAAGGGGCTTAATGAAATGACTGATTACTTGGATGGTGTTCGAAGAATGTGGGAAGCCAGACTTGATCGGCTCGAAGAGTATCTCAATGATCTTCAATCTAAGGAATAGGAGTAGTAGGCATGGTTGTTATCGATCCAAAACTTGATCTCGTGATCGAGCGTGACGTGGATATCCCTTCGAAACTCATCTGGGAGGCTTGGACCAAACCTGAACATCTCAAACATTGGTTTGTTCCGAAACCGTGGCAGCTTAGCGACTGCGAAATCGACCTTCGTCCTGGAGGCATTTTTAGAACCGTGATGTGTTCGCCCGAGGGCGAGGAGTTTCCGGGAGTTGGTTGCTACTTAGAGATTGTTGAAGGCCTGCGCTTGAGTTGGACCAACTGTATGGAGCCTGGCTTTCGGCCCGTTCCTGCATTTGGCGAGGGTGATTTTCCTTGGACTGGAATAATAACAATCGAGCCAACCGAAAAAGGTGCCAAGTATACTGCCATAGCTAGGCATGCCTCAGAAGATGCTTGGAAGAAACACTATGAAATGGGATTCCTTGATGGCTGGGGGACTTGCTTCGATCAGCTTGTGGAATATATGAGAGGCAGATAGAATCCTGAACTAGGGTAATGAAAACTCTAAGTCTGTTTTTCGTGAAGAATGAGGTCTAGTATCTCGAAAACCCCTTGACTGCCCTCCTCCATGTCTTGGAGGGACTTTTTCAGCTTCTCAAAGTTAGAATCGATATCATGCAGAAGTTCAAAGACTGCTTTAGTGCCAAGATGTACCTTTGAGTGTGGTAGCTCAAGCTGGGAGTAGCTTGGGAGGTGGGAGAAGCTTTTCTTTCCATCACCTTCGTAATACCATTTGCCAAGTCTGCAATTATGGTAGTCAACAAATTGAAATTCTTCCTTCTGCCTAGCGACTGAAAGATATGTATTGACCTTCCAGATGACGTGATCAAGCTTGGCGAGAGTGATGAATATGTGATCATTAACTTTGGAAACCCGCCGACTGGAATTGTTGTTCTTCTGTATGACATCGCTAATATCATCTAGAAAAGTAGACATTTTTTCCGTGCTTGAGGTACTGCTTGCGCTAGCATCCGCAACAGCGATACTTATGTCTTTGCTTTCCTCGACAATTGAGCTTACCGAATGATTAATGTTATCTGTAAGGGCAGATGTTTGGTTGGACAACTCCTTTACTTCATTGGCAACAACTGCGAAGCCCCTTCCACTTTCTCCTGCCCGTGCCGATTCAATGGTCGCATTTAGAGCAAGAAGGTTTGTTTGGTCAGCAATTCCTTGTATTGACTTCGAGAAACCTTGAATATCTGATATGGATTCACTCAGCTTTGCAACTTTTTGTTCGACATTCACCAAAAGTTCAGAAAGTCGCACAGACTCGCGAGCGAGCGCATTGACCTCTGATAAGATACTATCAAACTTTTCTCGTGTGTCTTGGTTGGATTCAATGGTCTCGTTGTTGGAGCTGACTGCTTCAGCGATGTTCTTCTGTATGGTTGAAAGGCCTGCTCTTAAATTTTCATTCTCTTCAGTAAATAGGCGAATGAGATGATTATCGTGTCTTTCCCGATCCTCAAGCAAATCATTCTCGGACGCTGTCTTTTGGATAATTTTTGATGCTTCCATACTTCCTCACGTAAAACCAGTGTCTGGATCTTCGATCGGAAGTTAATAAGGACTAGATAAGTTTGCGGGACTAAATTATCTGCCTATGACAGAGTTTATGTAAGTGCTTCTAGCTGGGCAAAGGTGCATCATATTATTACAGCAGTACCCTAGGGACATTATGGAATATACGCTACGATCTGGCCAAACATATTCTCTAAGACGTTTCGGAGCCAGCCTTTGTTGCAACTGCGTAGCTTCCATAGCTTGCGAACTAACTTGGCTGCTGTGACCCTCCTAGCCCAGGCTTGTAGCAGTCAGTGGAAGGAGCAGCTAAAGACTCCCGTTGCCATTCCCATGCAGTTTTCACAAAGCGGTTCTGTTACAACACAGGGACCTTGGTGGGGTGTATTTGAAGACGACCAACTTAAGGGTTTGATGGCACAAGGGATGGCTGGAAACTTAGGTCTTAAGGCAGCTCAAGAATGCCTGAAAGCCGCCCGTGCAATAGCAGGGTGGGATATGATTTGTCTTTGGTTAGTCTGATGGGGCTAATTGCATTGTCTGGGGTTGTGGTTAACGATGCCTTGATTATGATTTCCTATGCCAATCAAAAGCGAGACTCACTACCTGCCGATCGAGCCATCAGTGAGTCTGGATTGCGACGTTTTCGCCCTATCTTTCTTACTACTATCACAACGTTTGCAGGTTTAACTCCGATAATTCTTGAAACGTCGAGTCAAGCCAGACACCTCATTCCTATGGCAATCTCCCTTGGGTTCGGGATCTTGTTTGCAACGGCAATTATACTGGTGATCGTTCCATGCTTATACCTAGGGCTAGAAGATCTTGACAGAGTCCTTCAAAAGTCGAAAAAGCTGAGCTTCTTAGCTAGCAAATAATAGGATATTTTCATTGCTAGTGCCTAGTCGATTTGAAGCTTCGGCGTTGCTGACTTCGTCACTCGCTCGTCACCGTACCCAGCACGCCCTGTCTCCTCGATCGCTCCTTGCCGCCTAGCCGAGAATTCAACTTGACTAAGCAATTGGAGCGCTCTGTAAGGACGGTTTAAATTCACTGCTAAACGCGAACTTTATAAGTTGCAAGCGATCCAATGAAGTAACATACCTACTAGGTGCTGTGGATGTTCACAAGCATCCGATATGAAGTCAGACTAGCTGCGTGTCTTTGAAACGTTAACAGTCCCTGCTTCACAATTTATCATATCTGAATTGATCAGCGCTTTTTTAGAGATAAAATCCGTATTTTACATATGAGCGGGGTTAAGTATGAAGAGCTGGCTGTCACATAGAGTTCGATTCATGATTATATCTCTAGGAATTATAACTGCCTTACCGAGTTCAGGTTCTAGTTTTTATAAATACAAGACAATGCACGGGGATCTCTTTGCTAGTGACACCAGTCTGAAATCGGGCCCAACCTTTGCTACGGCAAAGGCTGACTACAAACACCTAAGTGCTGCCTGTCCGACTGTGTTAGCAACTGCGAATCAAATGGTCTTTGCCATCTGTACTAAGCTCTTTAGAAGACAGCCTGTAATATACCTTTTTGATCAGAACTCTCTGAAGCCCTTGGCGGACCTTGAATTTTCGGGAGGAAGTCTTTTGGGTAATATCTATGGTTTCCTGAATGACGAAAATCATCTTGTGGTGATGGATGGTGACTACAAGATTCTCTATATTGAAGCAAGAAATACGAATGGCAACTGGCAACTCCTTATCACGACACAATTCGATCTAGCGCCGGACATTAATAATTTTTGCCAAGATATCGAGTGCGGTGCAATTGCGAGTGTGAATCCTAGCAGCGATGGAAAGATATGGTTTGCTTCTGAGCGCTCTCTAGTGGGGTACCTTGATCCTGTATCACAGGAAGTTTCTATGTTGCAGATAGCTGATGATGAAACTATAGCAAACTCAATATCGTCGTCGAGAAATGGAAAAGTCGCAGTTGTAACGAACAAGGCCTTGTACGTTTTGTCTCGACGAGAAAATAGCAGCGTACAGATCGATTGGAGCGAGACATACCAGAGAGGGGATGGTATCAAGCCGGGCCAGCTTAGCTATGGTAGCGGGGCGACACCGACCTTTTTCGGACCAGAAAACGAAGAATTCGTCATGATTACTGATAATGACAGTCCACGAATGTCACTTTTGGTGTTTAGAGCTGAACCACACGGTAAACGGCACCCCCTTGTCTGTAAGTTAAGACTGTTTCATGAAGGGAACTCGGGAACAGAAAATTCGGCGATTGGCTTTGATAGAAACATTGTTGTTTCTTCCACTTATGGTTATCAATATCCAGTAGACTCTAATCAGAAGCAGCTTCATAAAAATCAAGGAGCATATTTTCTAGGAGGCATGGCTAGAGTTGATATTGCTGAGGACAACAGAGGTTGTCACTTGGTTTGGAATAATGAAATCGCGTCTGCAGCAGTTCCAAAACTGTCTCTTGCTGATGGGCTAATATATACAACAGTACTCCATCAATCATCTATTTCACCATTTAAGATTTTCAACCGATACGACTTTGCAGCGATTGACTTCGAAACAGGGGCGTTAATGAAAAGGAAGAGAGTTAAGTCTGGAATCTTTGGCAATACTCTGCAGATGGCAGGTGATTTCGTTGACAATGGAACCTTTTTTCAAGGTACTCTAGGTGGTATTGTTAGAATTGGCAAATAGACTTGACCAGAAAAATGATTACTCAGACTGCTTAATCGTATCTTCCAGATTTGTGATATGAACCTTCAGGCCTTTGTTATATACTTTGGAAAGATTCCTGAAGTCGATCGTTTTAAGTTGTTCAAACCGAAATGATTTGGCAAGGTGTGAAATGTTGTCTTTGTGAATGGGACTCATCTTAGACTGAATTTGAGTTCCTAGAGAATCAGCAAAGTCAATACCGTGGTGGTAGTCGTGTAGTAAGATAAGGGCCCACGCAGCTTCCATCAAATGACCTCCCATGGACACAGCAATCTTTCCATTCTCAATCCCAGTCAAAGCACCATCAAGCCAGTCAACACCACCGATAAATATGTTTTTGTTTGGTTCTAAACTCTTTTTTATGGCAATTTCAGCGACTTCAAGTGCCATTGCATCGCTTGCAGTCCAGACGATTTTAGGTGCGCTAGTGTTATCCAATAACTTCTCCGCTGTTCTTTTAGCTCGTTTTGGAGACCAGTCGTAGATATATCTATGTTCCTTAAGTTTGACATTGGGGTGGTCTTTGACAGCTTGTTTTAGGCCCTCTGCTCTTAGATAGCCCGGACTCGACTCTTTGCTACCCGAAAGAGCGATCATTTCCAAGGAACCAGTGAAATCCTGCTGCGCAATTGTGATAAGATTCTTTGCCAAGTCATATCCCGCCTTTTCATCATCTGGATGCATATGGCCTAACCAGTTTGGAAATCTGTCCCTGGGTCGGCCAACGTGAACCAACTCTTCTTCGGGTATTGCAGCATTGATCAAAAAAACCTTAGTTTTTGTACTCTTTGTTCTTTCGAGTAATCTAATGGTTTCTTGCCGAACAACATAAGTTATGAGGTAATCCGGTTGGCTGTTAATGGCGTCATCTAAGGCTTTCATGTAGCCAATTAGATTTTCCATTTTCTCGGGAATATAGTCCCCCGCAATATGAATTCTATAGCTTACACTTAGATCTTGAGCGGCCTTTTCAAACACTTTCGAAACTTTTCCCCAGAAAATATTAGATTGCCTTCCAGGCCTAACAAAGGCGACCTTTATCTGAGATACAGCGATGGTATCCAGAACAGTGAGAAACAAGATCAGCATAAAATACTTCATTCTACCCCACCTGCTCGTTTTTGGTTTCTAACTTTGGGCTAAGCCATTTAATTGGCAGTTCAATAACAAATTTAAACGGGGTAAAGCCAGAGGCAGCAGTACCCGCAAGCACTACAGATATTCTACCTCCAAAGGATTCTATATCTGCTTTGACAGCACTTAGACCAACTCCACGACCAGAAATGTCGGTAACAGTTTTTGCCGTGCTAAGGTCCTTCTCGAAGATTGAGTTTGCAACATCTAGATTGGAAAGTTTATTGTTCGACTCTTTTTTTAATCGAACGTCTTCAATCGAAATGCCGCGACCATCGTCACAGTACTCTAAGTTAATATAGTCATCTTTGACTCTGACTCGGACGAAAATCGTACCTTGGACACTCTTTCGAGCCTGTTTGCGTTCCTCGGTTCCCTCGATACCATGGTCAATCGTATTTCGAAGAAGATGAGTAAATATATTGTCTAGTTGATCCTTTCGCTCTTTCTTTATGAAAAGATGTAGCCCCGAGTATTTGAGTACGGGAGTTTCCTTACCCAGCTCCCTCGCAATAGCCTCCATTTGGCCCATAAGCCCGATAAGCTGGGATTCGAGGGATATCTGCGTACCCATCAAGGACTCCGTGATCTGCTCTATTAGGGTATCAACCTTGTTGGTATCAGAGATATACTGGTTCACTGATTTTCTGATTTCTTCAATCTTGTTGTTGGGTAAGTTGAAGTCTTGGCTACTTCGATTAAGCCGAACATCATTGATATATTTATACTGATTAAGGATTTCGATAACTTCTTGAATGCTATTCGAAAGTCTTTCTACTTTCAAAGTAGGTAGAATACTTTGATCCTCACTATGAGATTTGAAACGATCTTCTATGGTGTGAATGACAGAACTTGCGTCTCGTAGTCCATAAAGCCTTAAGAGGCCCTTTGCGGTATGTAAATTCATAAATACTTGATCAAGGTCTTCAGGATCGACCTTTGTGGATGCGAGAATGTCAGTGCATTCTTCTAGAAGATGAGCGGATTGCAGATGCACCTGAGTGTAGGTGGGATGATCAAGTACAATCAATTGCTCGATCTTCGATAGTTCTCCAGCGCGACTCTTACTTTCCTCGCGAAGCTCAATGAGTTCTGTGACATCTCTCACAGTGACCATGATTTTTTGAATGATGTCTTCTTCGATGATGGGGGACCACTCTAGCTCCAAAAGCTGTCTCTTACCATCACGACTTATATTGAGTTCGTGAATTAAGTGCTCACGATTGATCTCAAAAGCAAGGCTATCGTTTCCTAAAGAAGCTGTTACAGCGCTCTTGGTAGCAGCGATCTTCTCTTGAGTGATGGTGGCGGTCGCGAAAAGCAACTCGTCATATCGTTGTCCAGATATTTTGCAGTCTGGAAAGATAGTCTCAAGATAGCATGAGTATTCGTGGTGAATGGTGCCATCTTCCTTAATCGAGAATATTCCTTGCTCAATATTTTGTAGAATTGATTCTATATTCTTTATCTTCTCATTGATTAAGGTCTCTAGGCGACGAGTCATGGACCGAAATGAGGTTTTTAGCAGATCAATTTCATTTGAATAGCCGCATGTTGTATCTATATTGATGTTTTGCCACTCGCTGAGATGGCCATCGGTTATCATATTTGCAGTATTTGATAGATCTTTGATGGGCATAACAATTCTTCTGCGCAGCTGACGCCTTAGAAAGTGAAGCACAACAATGGAATTTCCTGCAATGCTAAAGACTACAATAGCTAACATACCAACGATTTCCTGAATGAGGGTACTTCTAGGGAGTGATGTTGATATGATCGCAATTTTTTTATCAAATAGGAGAATTGGTGAGAAGTAATGTAAGTATTCAATACCATCTATTCCAGTTGATGAAAAATGAGGGCTCTCAGAGTAAGTCTCATTGATTCCAGCTAGATGCTTGTTGTTGAAGTCGAAAAAGCTGATTTTTAATCCAGTCTGGTCTTCGAGCTGCGAGAGAAACGTTTCCGGCATCGGTATGAACGCTTTTATAAATCCATACTTCATGCCTTTAACTAAAAATTGTCCACGATCTTCTTCAACACCATGGTGTTTATTGATCAATGGGTATACAAGTGATAAATATAGACGCCCTCTGCTACCTTGCACCTCAATGTTTTGAGAAAATTTGGAAAGTACAATGGGAAATTTGAATCGAAAATCCTTCGAGAAGTTGTTGTCGCCGGAAATATAGCCATACTCATCTCTCTTGAGCTTCTTGACTGATCCTTTCCCATCGGAGCTAGGGTAGGAGAAAACTGCGCCTCTATCGTTATCCATTGCTCCGAACAATTGATACTCTGATTCCACGGGCTTTAGGTAAACTGATACCTGGTGCAATCCATATTGCTTGCCAAACTCGTTAATTCGATAGAGAAATCGATAGAAGTTGGTCCTTCGCGGGTTAGGACTAGCTAAAGAAAGTAGAGTATCCCTTGAAAGTTCTATATCGTTGTTGATCGCGTCGATGCCGCTCACGATCTTACTAAGGTATTGATTCAGAGAGAGTTCGGTGATTTTTGCAGCATGAAGAGATGAATTTCTAGAACGTTCATGAAATCGATCTGATATTAGGACTCCAGCAACTAGAAGAGAAAGAATTGTGATAACCACGATGCTCGTGAAGATCCAAAGAGAAACACTCTTCGAAATACTTCGGAAATTCATTTCCTCGGCGCCCATGGTTGTCCAATCTATTCGAATTCTTCAAGAACTGAAATGAGTCGATCTCTACCCATTTCAGGTGGCATTGAACTACTCATGAATAAAGATATGACTTCAATCAATGCTCCTTGTATATCGGATGGTTGAGCATTACCATGAGCAAAGCTTGGAGCTAGCAAACCCTTATTTGCAGTTCTAGAAAAGTCTTTGGCAGACTGCTTGGCGCAATTATCAAAACCGTTGAGTAAGACATCTGTTCTAGCGGGGATAGAGCCTTTTCTTTTATTAAACTCTCTTTGAAATTCCTTTGTCATTATCAATTGTGCGAGTTGGCTCTGAGCTTGTTTGGATTTGTTCTCTTTGGTTTTGAAAAATGCAAAGGCATCGATAGTGTAGATAAAGCCTTCAAGGCCGGGAGTCACCCAGCAAATAAAGTCTCTTCCTGGTTGAAGACCAGCACTTAAAAATTCCCCCTTAGCCCAATCACCCATGAACTGCATCGCAGCGCGGCCTTCGATCACTTGTTTGGTAGCTTTATCCCAGTCTAAGCCTTTTCGATCATCAGCCATGAAAGTCGTTAGTTTTCGAATGACTCGAAATACCTTGAGGACCTTGGCAGATTTGGCCACAGTAGCATCTAGATCAATGAACATCCCTCGATAAGTATCGATGCCAGCGATAGCAAGAAGGACCTGCTCAAAGAGCGTCGCATCCTGCCAGGATTGACCTCCATGGGCAATAGGCAGGACTTTAGTCTTAGACTTGATTGCCTCTAGAGTTTCAAAAAGCTCCTTGAAGCTAGAAGGCGCCTTTGCATTGATCTTGTTCATCACTGCAGCATTCATCCAAATCCAGTTGATTCTATGGACATTCAGTGGGACGGAAACATATGATCCTTTATACTTTAATCCTCTTGATACCTCGGTCGGGAGAATGTTGTCCCATTTCTGATTCACAGCAGTACGATTCACTTCTTGTAATGCGCCCATGGAACCCCAATGGGGGATCGACGCCGACTTCAGCTGGACAACCCCAGGAGAATCACCACTGGAAATGCGTTGCATTAACGCTTTGTTGGCATTTTCCCCACCTCCTCCTATGATTTTTGAATCTTTCCAGGTGTGGCCAGAAGATATAAACATCTTTTTAAGTGAATTGACCGATTTTACCTCACCACCCGATGTCCACCAGTGGATGACCTCAAGCTCTTCAGCTTTCAGCTCAAGACTCAGCATGCATATGGCGCTAGCTATGAGGTGTAAAATTTTCATTAGATTCTCCAAAGAGCCTTTGAAGTCATGTTTCAATTCTCTTTAACACAAAGGGAATAGGGGCTGTTGACGTTTGGAATACAAGTTTTTGCTATGTCTTAAAAAACGCGATACGTTGTCGCCCGTCGTCAGCATAGTCCCGATATGCCTCTTCCTCGCTTCGAGCCATGTCTTCATCGAGTCAGACTAGCTAAGTTTGTTCCAAATGCCACCAGCCCTATACTTACATTGGCTTTGTATCGAAAATTTTTGAAATGACTTTAGGTATTACGATTGTCATGTAAGACTCAACAATTTCCACTATGGCTCGTGTTTAGTCGAAAGCTTCGAAAGTCTATACTGGCCCTACCTCTCGTTTACGAGAACAGTCGATCACATATATTTCAAGACCTATCTTATTTAGTATGGAGAAATGGTGTAAGGTGCAGTTATTAATAGAAAAATATAGGGTATTGGAATGGTCCTCACGAGTTCTGGGTGATTTTCCGAAATAGAAGAAAGCACCTTTAAAAATCAGGAGACATGGTATTAATTTAGTGACTGTAACAATGTCATTGGCTTTAGGATCCATAGCATCGCTTGCTGTAGGAAGCCTCGTCGTTAAAACTCAAAAGAGTTTTGCCAAGATTAGTGACAGTCGCGGTTTAAGTGACCTTAAAATGCGTTTGTTAGAGTCCGTCGACTGTGACCAGACTCTCGCTGTGAATCAGTGTGGATCTAAGGGGCAACAGATCACCTTTAGAGATCGGTTTGGGGAGACTTTGTCGAAAGTTGGAAATTACCAAGTTCGAGGACTATGTGCGGACTCACTCTGGGGTCTGAAAGTTGAAATCAAGCTTGATTCTGGCAAACAGTGGCAAGCTCTCTTTTCTGAAGGTATCGAGGTCTGTTCTATCGATCAAAAATTCACCTCTCTACCGAAACCTGACTATGAGTCTACGTGGACTAAGAAGGGTACTACAATTGCGCATCATCTCGGCACTATGGACTACGTGATTGATGTCGAGTACAAAGAGAAAGTCCCAGATCCATCTCATTTCTACCAGTTTTCAACGTCAACCTCTTACGATTCAAATGCCATACTGGGTTTAGGATTCAATCAAACAACTTGGTTCGATAAAACTGAAAACTCGATAACAATTGAAACGGAAGGCCGGTACTTCAGCGGCGGAAGCTTTTCCGAATACAAGTCAAATACAAAGAATGCTTACTACAAGGTGCGGCTATGGAAAATCAATTGATGAACTTGAGATCGGAGCAGGGCAGTGCAATGATGTATGTTATTGTTGCCCTGGGAATCCTGGGAATGGGAGCGAAAGTCCTTAATGATATGACTTATGTGTCGCTGAAAGCACAGAAGAAAGTTGAGATGAGAGGCGACCTTGAAGCAATACGAAGAATGCTACTAAAAACAGTTTCGTGTAAAGAGAGTTATACACCAACGACCTGCCCAGCCAGTGGGGTCGCAGTAAAGCGATTTCTAGGAGGCTCCGTCAAAGAGTTCATTCCCAGCGAAGGGCGGGTATTTGGATCGTGGGCCGTTAAGGTTCAGTGTTCTCCTAGCAATGATGGGCTTATCGCAAGGGCTATCCGAGTGGAAGAAGGCACTGACATCAACAAGATTTCAGATGACTCAATTGTTGTCGATCCACTGACGCAAACTAAAGTAGACTTTTCAGACCCCAGGTCTCTGTTATTTCCTGAAGGAATTAGCTTTTGCCCCGATCGAACGGGATTCCCAACTCCCACCTTTGATAGTGGTTGGGTGGATAATAATCAGACGATTACTCATAATTTGGGAACCCTTGATTACGCTGTGTTTATCGAATGGAAAGAGGTCGGTGGAAACCCACACAATGTAGAATTTGGTTTTGATGCAAGTACAGGATCTTATGGCTTGAATTCTATATCATTTAATCGGGCTAAGTGGGTTGATAAAACGGAAAATTCCATACGAGTAGTCGTCACCGGACAGAGGTATTCGACATCAGGTTCGGCTAATTGGATAAGTAGTCCTCACACCGCGAAGGTACGAGTTAAACTATATCGCTATTTCTAATGATTAGTAGGTAGCGGGAGTGAGTTGAATGTCAATTACTCCTCATTTTGTATAGATTCCTTACGCTTTTATGCCGAAGACAAGGTAAGAATTAGTTTAGTAGGGATTTGTATTGAGTCAAGATGCGAAACAAAAGCTAGGATCTGAGATATCGAGAGTTTTTTATTTCGTCACTAGCAACTGCTCTTTTGGCCTTCAGATCATATCGCCTGAATATCGCTATATATACCTTAACGAAGTTCTTCTCAACCAGATCAAGATGGTGAAAGAAGAACTGGTTGGTAAGAAGATGAGTGATGTATTTCCAGGTATTGAGAAAGCACAGGTCTACTCTGAAATAGAGGCCTGTTTCGCAACGAAGGAACCGCGCTCCTTTGTTAATGAATTTACCTTAGAATCTGGTGAAACGCTCTACTACAATTTAGATTTGGAGTATTTCGACGACTGTGTTGTCATCACATCACGAAATATTACCGAAGCGAAAAGTTTAGAGGTATTGCTTGAGAAGACCAACCAACGCTTAGAAGAAAGTGTGGAGAAACGAACTCAAGAGTTGGGAGCTAAAAACATTCTTTTAGCAGCAGAACGAGATCGAGCAACAGCTGCTGAAAAAGCGTCAAAGCTATTTTTAGCTAATATGAGTCACGAGATTCGAACTCCAATGAATGGCATTATCGGTGTTGCAGACCTTATCCGAGATAACTTAGGCAACCGGAAATTAGCTTCCAAGTGGCTCGATGTCTTGGTTCGCTCCGGTGAAAATCTTTTAAGAATTATCGATGACATCCTATCATATTCGAAGCTGCATTCGACTGCGATCGAGGTAGAGAAGAAGCCCTTTTCACTTTTTGAACTTTACGAGGAGCAACTAACACTTCTTAATTCTCTTGCTGGAGACAAGTCGGGCCTTGAAGTTAGTTCGAACTTCGAATGTCACAGCGAAATCGTAGAGGGTGATAAGTTCCGACTAGGTCAAGTTCTTACCAATTTAATCGGTAATGCGGTAAAATTCACATCGAGTGGCTTCATTGAATTCGATTTTAAGGAAGTCGTGAATAGCGATACTAGCGCTTTACATATCAAAGTAGCGGATTCCGGAATCGGAATGAATCATGATCAACTAGCAAGGATATTTATGCCGTTTTCCCAAGCTGATGACTCAGTAACGAGGCGGTTTGGAGGAACGGGACTTGGCTTAGCAATCTCAAAGGAACTCATAGAGGCAATGAAGGGAACGATCAAGGTAGAAAGTACACCAGGAAAAGGAACGAACTTCGAGCTATCATTTCCACTTGTAAAAACTAGCAAGGTTAGCAAGAAATTATCAAATAACAAACGTGAGATCTACGATCTCGACTTGGGGTTACGCATCTTATTGGTAGAAGACAACCTACTCAACCAAGAAATAGCGACATTTATTCTCAGATCTATTGGATACGATCCAATGGTAGCGGCGACAGGAATTGAGTGCTTGGACTTGATGAAAGAAAATTGCTTTGATGTGATTTTCATGGACTACCATATGCCTGAAATGGACGGTATTGAAGCGACCCGGGCAATACGGTCGAATAAAGATTTGGTGGTACAACCAAAAATTATCGCCTTAACGGCCTCTGCCATGGAGTCAGAAAGAGAAGCGTGTTTTGCAGCAGGGATGGACGATTTTCTAGCTAAACCCTTAAGGCGCAGCGAACTGACAAAAATTCTCGGTAGAATAGAGCCGAGGAAAGCTGTCGTTTGAACCTATCCGACCTATTAGGGTAATAGTTAAAAAAGATTAATAAGGCCCTAGAAGCTTGAGACTGCCAAGGTCTTATACAAGTCATTATAGTATATAACTAATAATCACAGTAGCATATACCTGGCGTCCTTCTTGAATAGATGAGCTACTCATCTATTTTCAAAGGGGACTTCCATGCACATTCGCAAGGAGATGCTTGCGGCAGTTGCCGCATTGCAATTGGTATCATGTTCATCTGATTCTAGCTCTGACAGTGAAGAGACACAAGTTGTTGAGGCCGATTCGGTGGTGGAAGAGGAGCTACCAGAATCAGTGGATGCAGCGCCTTTACCTATCCCAGGGGACGGTGAAAACCCAGAGACTGCGGGTGCTGCATTCGATGCTGCAGCTGTGCAGTTTCAAAGGGAGTACGAAGCCTATGGCCAAAGTTGTATCGCGACGACCACTCTTTTTGGGGGAGATTTTAAATACTTTCTTGGGTTTGTTGAAGATGCTTCATCAAATTTTTCAAACTACGCTCTAGCGTCTATGTCTTGTGAGTTCGACAATGAGATGATCTTACAGAGCTTGGCACAGACCTTAATAGATTTAGATAGCGTGAAATATGTAGAGCTATTACGGGGTCTTACCGAGAGTACAGGGCTTCAGGCTCATTTTGATTCCATTTCAGCATCAGCAGGTGATGGCTTGGTGATAACAGATAAATTCTGGGATAATGCAGCCTCGGGACTTTTTTACGTGATGACATTCGATGCAAGTGCATCCGGAAGCTCAACGATTAGCATTTCCTTGGGTGATCAATCAGTTCTGATGTAGAAATTTATACCTATACATCTGAGCAAATTGCCGTTGGTAAAGAGCGGTATGATAACGGCTTTGGTGAATCACCCTCTTGCGCTAGCTGCCACCAGCAGGTAGGAGGCGTGGACCATGGGCCTCTATTGATTGGAACATGTTCCGATATAGAGGTCGTTGGCGCAATAACTGCTGCTGCATACACACCTGATGAAACGAACCCCAACTCGTTTTGCACAGGATATGAGTTGTCAGTCGACCATTCTTGGGAATTTGAAAGCCTTGAGCAGCAATTAGCTGTGATTGCCTACTTGCGAACTTTGCCTTTGAATATATCGGAATAGAACTCTATTCTGCATGGCCGGTAGGGGAAGTCGTGAGTCCTGATAGGCTTAAAAATGAAAGTGTTTATGAAAAATTTCGATACTTTCGCTTGTTATTCTCTAGGTCTGGCCACAGGATCACCACTTTTTGAACTACAAGATTTCACGTTAAGCCTCTATTTGTAGACTATTACACCGATAGTTGCTGAGGGAGGAAGCGTGAAAAAGATATCCAATACTCTCGTGCGCAAGGTATTTACAACTTACTTTGCAGTTGCAGCTATAATTACAATGGTGCACCTGGGTGTTCAGCTCTACGATGAAGAGGAGCGGGTTGTCAAACTACTGGATGATTATCGTGGCATGACGATAAGTGCTCTTGGAACCGGGCTTTGGAACTTTGATGGCGACTCCCTTGCTTCGAGCTTGGAAGGAGTGATTGAAGCGCCCCTTATTTGCCGGGCAGTAGCTCGATCACCGAAGAGCTTCAACGGAGACGTATTAGCAGATGTTGTGGATAGAGATTGTCCTGTCAGTCAAGATAAATTGCTACCCTATAAATTTTCAGTGATGTACTCAGGAGATGGTGTCGAACAGAGTGATGTCGGAACTGCGACTTTTTATTATAATGGTCAATTTGCACTTGCCAACGCGATTGATCGTGCCTTTCTTATCATCGCGCTTTCGCTAGTCAAAACGGCTATTCTTGGGCTGATTATAGTTTACTGGGCTCGGCGGCTCGTGAAAGACCCTCTCAAGAAGATTAGCGAGTTTTGTGGTTCTTTGAGCGAGCAAGAGCATCACGACTATCAAGCTCAGATTCATAGTGAGGACGAAATTTCGGAATTGGAGCGATCTTTTATCAAGTTACTTGATAAGGTGAGGAGTCTTTCCCAGGAATCACGTGCTAAATCAAACTTCTTATCAAATATTAGCCATGAACTACGGACACCACTCAATGCTATTATTGGTTATAGCCAGATGCTCATCGAAGATCTTGATTGTGCAGAAAAAGTTGAAAGCGATGACATTAAGAAAGATTTGAAGAGTATCGAAAGCTCCGGCAGCCACCTTCTTTGCTTGATAAATGAGATTCTTGATATGGCAAAGGTTGAGTCAGAGCAATTCACTCTCAGACCGAATCACATATCGCCAAGTGACCTTGCTCAACAAGTAAAGATCCTAGTTTCACCATTGATGGTAGCAAATAGTAACCAATTTTCTATCGAAGTTAGCGAGCAGGTCAAGCCTCTCTACACCGATGCCTCCCGCCTGAAACAGATACTCTTGAATTTGCTTAGCAATGCAGCTAAGTACACACACAATGGCTTAATTATCCTTAAAATTGAGCCTATAAAATTGTCTGGATCTGAAGCGGTTTCTTTTTCTGTTCGTGACTCAGGTCAAGGAATTTCACCACAAGATTTGAGGCGAGTCTTCGATAAGTTTGTCCAAGTCCATGATGCGAGCCAAGATAAGTATTCCGGAACTGGAATTGGACTATCGCTATCTAAGGGCCTAGCGCAAAAAATGGGAGGCAATTTAACAGCAACAAGCATTCTAGGGGAGGGTAGTTGTTTTCGACTTGTCATTCCACTTGAAGACCCTCGCTGGGATGCCACTCAAGTGTTAAAACCATCTAAGAGGCTGATGATAATGGATGATGATAGCGATATCCTCGATTTAGCCCAGGAAATGATAGGAGATATTTGTCATGTAGAGGTAGCGAGAACTCTGGACGAAGCCCTAGGAATTTTAACTAAACAGCCAGTAGACCTGCTCTATTTGGATATTCATATGCCCGTTATGGATGGACTCAAAGTCCTAGCTGAAATCCGTCGTCTCAACCTCTGTCCTCCAAAGGTCTACTTTCTATCGGGCACCAGCATCTCTAGCTACTTAGTTAAAGCTCAAAATGCTGGTGTAGAGGGTATCATTGAAAAACCTTTGAGTATTGATAAACTCCTTCAACCATTGAACGAACAACGTAAAGCGTCATAAGTTTGAGGTTGCCCTCAAACTGTTCGGATAACCCTTGTCTGATTCATCATATGAGAGTGCGCATTGATCGTGACCAACCAGATTATTTAAGATTGATATGACGGCTAGTCCAACTTTTGTAAGTCTTAGTGATAAGGTTGTAGCCAGTAGCGTTGATTATGTTTGTTGAAGGCTCAGGAACTCCAAAACCAACACCGTATCTCTTTAGCTCATAGCATTTGGTGGTGTAGTCAACGCCTTCTCCAAGCTTCGCGACCTCAGCATCGAAATCGTCTCGCTTCAAGAATAAGCACAAAGCTTCGATCACAAACTGATGAGAATAGTTCTTCTTTGCCATGGTCTCGTAGAGCTGATCAACAGAGTAAAACTCCTGCTGTCCGTAGGCTAGGGCCAGCTCCCGTGGCAAGTCCTTAGCCAAGCTATGAATGACAGAGCGTTTGCGGCGATCTTTGAGATAATCACGAATATTTTCGATTGAAAAAATCATAATGTTGATTCGGCATGTCTAGAATCGAAGTTTAGTGGAATTGAAAAAGGTAAGAAGGAAGTAGTGGCGCACCCTGAGCGATTCGAACGCCCGACCCTCAGGTTCGAAGCCTGATGCTCTATCCAGCTGAGCTAAGGGTGCAATATATAGAAACCTTTATGGTGGGCTGTAAGACCCGGAAGCCAGTGCTGTAGCGCCCTGGTGGATAAGGAAGTTAAAAGAAAGAAGAATCTAAGTCAATAGCTGTTTTGAGTTTAGCCAGAAAAAATAGGGAGTCAGATTGGGAAGGTTGCCTGGGATGGCCGGAAGCTAAGCAGCCATGTCCCATGGCGACAGGCTGTGCTGCTCTCGGCCGCTGATTTGGTTGACGCCTTCACGTTCGTCAATGGCCCAGGTGCTTGAGGTGTGAATCGAGGCCGGCAAGTTTAGGTCTTGGTTCGGAGATTTTGTCAGTTCCCCTAGAAACCAAGAAAGGTTGACCTTGGCCAAGGGGCCCCAAGTCATGAAGTCATGGAAAACCCACGCGCTAAGAATTAGAACTAAGTAAATTTGCTCACCCATAGTGGCCTCCTACCTCACTTCCCGTCGGCGTTTGCCCTTACGTTCTGTAATTTGCATTGATAGCCTAATAATATTAGGTAAGTAGAGGATCACTCTAGTTTTTGGCGAGTTCAGGCTGGTATGCTAGATTAGCTGGTAAATCTTACGCTGAGGATAGACTATGCCGACCCCAAGGATTGAGAACTTGGACACGGAGCGTATTGCTCAGATTATGACGATCGCTCTCCGAGAGTTCGCTGAACATGACTATCAACGCTCCTCATTCAACCGCATTATCAAGAATTGTGGGATGAGTAAGGGCACGATGTACTACTACTTCGAAAACAAGCAGGATCTTTTTATGACTCTGCTGATTGCGATTAGCAAAGACTTCCAAGCTCTTGCCAACCGAGAGCTGCCATCTATGAGCAGTGGTGCTGAATTTTGGACCGAGGTGGAAGTCCAGCTTGAAACACTCATGGCCATCCTTTCTCAAAAGCCCACCCTGGGCCGGTTCATCCAGAACTTACTCACGTCTGAAAGCCGCCATGCCACTTCACCAGCCAGCCCCTGGATCGATAGTATCGACGAGTGGCTTGAGGACTTTATTCTCACAGGACAGTTGGTCGGTGGTGTAAGGCGCGACTTGCCCATTGATCTAATATTACAAATGGCTTGGGGGATCTGGGAAACTTGCAGCCACTGGCTACAGTCCTCGTCGGATCAAAACCAGGCTAAAGAGTCAGCTGCAATGATGAAGGACTTCTTTCAAAGGTCTCTGGAACAGCGAGCCGATCTTTAAGCTAAGCTATTATCAAGGGTGAGCAAGTTTCTATTTGTGGCGGCTTTTTACGGCCTTCCCATCTTAGGTTTAGATTGTTGCGGTAAAAAAATAGCTGTATCAATAGGATTTTGCAATAATCCATCTTGATTCCGTGGCTTTTCGATAAGATCATCAATAAAAAACAATAGGAATCAACAAGGACTTAAGCTTAGGCTCTTAGGTCTTTATCAGAAAAAAATTTCTAAAGAGCAAGACGCTAATCTTTTGTTAGTCTATAGTTTACGGATAAATGCCAATCGTGACAGGGTTTCACAGATGACGACGGACCTGAAAGATCGAATGAGTGAGAAGCAGTTTTTAAACATGGTCCTCGATGATATGGATCAGATTGTCGATGAACTCGCCTCTGGAAAACTTCATCCTATGGTCAAACGTTGTTTTGCCGTACAAGGCAAGCTTACCAGACCAAAAGCTGTTTTTCATTTAGCCAATGTTCTAGCCTGCGATTTAAAGCAAGCCAGAGCTTGGGCCGTTACCTGCGAGCTTTTGCATTGCGCATCGTTAGTGCACGATGACTTGCAAGATGGAGATCTTTATCGCCGTGGTCAGCCTACCATGTGGAGTGTTTATGGTGAAAATATGGCGATTAACTTGGGAGATTTTCTTTTGCTATGTGCCCCTCAGGCTTTACTAGAGGCTCCTCTCCCAAGCGATGTGAAAACTAGGCTTCATAAAGAATTTATAAAGATGTCCACACGGATGGTTGGTGGTCAATGTGAAGAGTTTGTTCTAAACGAACTGGGATCTTGCGAAGACCTCTATCGATCCTATCTTTCCTGTATTGGTGGGAAAACAGCGACGTTTTTCGCCAAGCTGGCCCGTGGTGTAGCGACTCTGTCATCCGCAAATGTTGACTTTCTGAACCAACTAGAGACATTGTTTTTTGACATTGGCCTTTTATTTCAACTACAAGACGATATCCTCGATCTTTATGGGGATAAACAGCGCCGGGAGGTGGGCTGTGATATTCGTGAAGGTAAGATATCGATTCTTATCGTCTATCAATTGATGTTGTTTCCAGATCGTCTAAAAGATACGAAGCAGCTTCTTCACACTGATCGGGATCAGGTCAGCGAAGAACAGGTTCTAGCGGTGCGAGATCAGTTTATATCGGATGGTACGCTTGACGCTGCCATTGAAGATGTCCAAGAGCGCATGGTTCACATAGCAGCTCATCCCCTTCTAGAGGGCTATCCGGGCTTGAGAAAACTCGTGACGAGACTTATAACGGATATTGTGAGGCCCATTGAGCACTTATTAACACCCTGTCAGGATCAAGTGCAGCAAGTGACATCTTCGTACTAAGTAGGACATATGGATCAATCAGGCAGGCTGCCGTATCTTTGTTTTTCAAATGTTTTTAAATCTTATGGCAGGCATCAAGCGCTGCGGAATTTCTCGTTCAAGATCAAATCAGGGGAGCGCGTAGCCCTGCTTGGCATTAATGGGGCAGGCAAAAGCACACTCGTTAACTTAGCCACGGGATTGCGACATCATGATAGGGGAACAATTCAACTCTTTGATGGCTCCCCTCAGCAAAGGAAACAGCGTCGTCAACTGGGGTACCTCGCCCAAGAAGTGCAATACCCTGTTTTTTTGAAGGTTCATGAGGTAATAGAAACCATTGCCTCTCACTTTCCAAAACCGTTTTTAACTGTTCTAGACCAGCTTGATATTCATTCCCTAATGGATAAGAAGATTGGCGGCTTGAGCGGTGGTCAGCATCGCCGGGTGGCATTGGCCTGCTCTCTGCTTGGGGAGCCGCGATTGGCGCTTCTTGATGAGCCTACAGGTGGTATGGATATCGCTATGCGGAATCAAACTTTCGACGTCTTGCGAGAATACTTCAGCAAAGAGGAACGATCCGTTTTGTTTTCCACTCATCACATGGATGAGGTGGATAAGCTTGCCGATCGTGTGATTGTCATACACGAGGGCGAAATTGTAACTGAGGGCTCGGTGGCGGACATCAAGGAGACCTACGGTTTGCGTGCTGTGTTATTTGAATCCAGGCAGAAGGATATCCAGCTTTTTGAAGCTCGTAATTTGAAGTGTCGAGACCATTCATGGCGAGCTTATGGCACTGATAGCGACAGGCTTTTGCGCGAGGTGATCGCGAAGGTTCCCGACGCATCGGGGCTTCGAGTCTTAGAGCCATCGTTGGAAGATATATTTATGACCCTCACAGGGAACCCATCATGAAGCTGATTCTAATTCATACTCAGTGGATGGTGAAGGAGTTGCTTCGTCAACCAGCCTATCTGGTTTCAACTGTAGCATTTCCATCACTTTTCTACATGATCTTTGCGGTGCCGGAGTCTAAGGACACACTGGCGGCCAATCTGCTCCTCGGCTCCTTCTCAGCTTTCGCGGTGTTTGGCGTAATTTTTTTGCAGCTTGGTGTTGGAGTGGCTCAAGAACGGTCGCGTTCCTGGTATCTTTATCTGAGAACCTTACCTCTTCCCGGAATGGCTTTTTTAGGGGCAAGGTTTCTTTCGGCCTTCTTTTTCTCTGTCTTGGCCGCCTTGGCCGTGATTCTATTAAGTCTGGCTTTTACACCGGCTGAACTCAGTTTTTTAGAATGGCTTAAATTTTTGGCTGTGCTTCTCATTGGAGGAGCATCGTTTTGCTGCATGGGTTTGGCGTTAGGCTACTGGGCAGGGGAGAAGTCCTGCCTTCCCATTGGTAATTTGATTTACCTGCCCCTGACGTTTGCTGGCGGTTTGTGGAAACCACCGACCATACTACCAGAGTTTGTACAAACCATATCGGAGTATTTGCCCACCAGACACTATGGTGAACTGGTATGGGCTAGCGTCTTAAAGCGGGATCTCGCCTTGAACCACGTCATTTGGCTAGCAGGGTATGCTCTATTGTTTGGGGTACTTACCTACTGGGGCTACCGTCGAGACCAGCAAGCTCGTTTTTCGTGAAGGTGCCGACGATGGTGGCCTTGGCCTTGCAAAAAAATCCGATTAAACTCCCCGCACAGTTGAGTGCATGTAGGCTTCCTTTCCTGGAGTCTTTTGAAAGAGAGGGTAATGAATGAAAAAGGCAGTGGTGATCGGTTCAGGCTTTGGTGGATTGGCGAGCGCTGTGCGCTTGATTCGAAAGGGCTACGAAGTTACGGTGCTCGAAGCAAGGGACCAAATCGGAGGGCGTGCCGGGGTTTTTAAGGAGCAAGGCTTCATATTTGACGCTGGGCCGACTGTCATTACTGCTCCTTACTTATTAAACGAGTTATTCGAGATGCTAGGGGAAGACCCGAAAGAGTTTTTCACTCTCCTGCCAATCGATCCGTTTTACCGAATTCAATTCTACGACGGCAGCACCTTTGATTACGTTGGTGATGAAGAGCGCTTGATTGATAATATCCAGCGTTTATCACCAAGAGATGTGGATGGTTATCGCAAGCTTGCCAAGCATGCACGAGATATTTTCGATGTGGGATACACCCAGCTGGCAGACGAACCTTTTGATACCTTCGTCTCGATGCTGCGGGCTGCTCCCGATATGATTCGTCTCCAGAACTATCGCAGTGTTTATTCACTGGTTTCAAAGTATATCGAAGACCCGCGCTTGCGACAGGCTTTCAGCTTTGAGCCGCTTCTGGTCGGTGGTAACCCAACTAAAATCACATCAATCTATCTTTTGATTCACTGGCTCGAACGAAAGTGGGGCGTGCACTTTGTAAAGGGGGGAACGACCGCTTTGGTGCAGGCATTCGATAAACTTTTGAAAAGGCATGGTGCCCAGGTTCTGACCAATGCTTCAGTGGAACGAATTGAAACCCGTGGTGATAAGGTGAAACGAGTCTGGACCAGGGAGGGGCGCTGCTATGAGGCAGATGTTGTGGTTAGTAATGCCGACCCTGTGCGGGTCTATCGCGATATGCTCCCAGAGCATCATCGTCGCAAGCATTCCAACGGTGCCCTGAGCAGAAAAACTCATTCTATGAGCTTGTTTGTGGCCTACTTTGGGACGAAGAAACTATATCCAGAGCTGGCTCATCATACCATCCTACTAGGCCCTCGCTACCAAGGCTTGCTAGGTGATATCTTCGACCGTAAAGTCTTGGCAGACGATTTTAGCCTCTATCTTCACGCACCGACCCGCACGGATCCGGGTATGGCTCCAGAGGGGCACGAGGCTTTCTATGTTCTTTCTCCAGTTCCTAATAACAAAAGTTCCATCAATTGGCAGTATGAAGGCGAACGCTACAAAGAAAAGATCTATCGCTTCTTAGAGGAGAGAGCTTTGCCTGGGCTAGCGGAGAACCTAACGGTAGATTTTCATGTAGACCCGAACTATTTCGAGCAAGACTTGCAAAGCGAACATGGAGCTGCTTTTGGCATCGAACCAAGCTTTCGACAATCAGCTTACTTCCGGTTCCATAACCAGTCTGAGGACTTTGAGAACCTTTACTTTGTAGGGGCTAACACACATCCTGGTGCGGGAGTGCCGGGAGTGCTATGCTCGGCGAAAGTTTTGGAAAAGATTATTCCTGAATCGAGAGCCCTATCATGAGTTTAGATGAAGATGCTTATCTGAATAAAGAGCCCAAGGAAATCATGGCGGAACACGGAAAGTCGTTCTATTGGGCTAGCCACCTGTTCTCTAAGGAGAGGTTTCAGGATGTGGCGTTGTTATATGCCTTCTGCCGCTATGTGGACGACACTGCTGATGAGACCCATCCGAGCGAGGCGAAGGGAGCCTTAGAGGCTCTGAAGCGTGAGTTTCGCGCACCTCATCATAAATTGCTGCAAAGAGTACATAAGTGCTTTCGGCAGCTGGGAATTGAATACCGCTTTGCGGAAGAATTGATCAGTGGTGCTCAGTTTGATGTAGATAAGGGGGAAATTGAAAGCCAAAAGGATCTCCTAGTGTACTGCTACAAGGTTGCTGGGGTTGTTGGGTTGATGATGTGTCCTGTGATCGGAGTCAAACAGGAAAAAGCCAATTCTTTCGCCCTCGACTTGGGCATCGGAATGCAGCTTACCAACATTTGTCGAGACATTCTTGAGGATGCACAGAACGGCCGATGTTATCTGCCCCAGGAAGAGTTAAGGCTTCGAGGGATCGAGCGACAGGCATTGGCTCATCAAGGCCAGACACCCGACGCGTTACAGGCCTTGGTTTCAGACTATCTTGATCTGGCTGATGAATATTATTCCAGTGGCGAACAGGGCTACGGATTTATTCCCTTTAGGCCTCGATTGGCAATCATGGTGGCAGGTAAAGTCTATCAGGCTATTGGTCATAAAATCAGGCGGCAGGGTTTTCAGGTCTTGCAGGGACGCACCTACCTCAATCGCTGGGAAAAAATACTAGTCACGTTTCGATCGCTACTAGGAGTCTTACGCCCAACCTTTTGGTTGAAAGGCCGACACCAAAAAGCTCTCCACCACCATTTACAAGGCTTGCCAGGGGTTTCAGCCTAAAGAAGGAGAAGTGATGACTTACCTGCAGTTTCTTTTGATATTTTTGGTGCCATTGATTCTTCTTGAAATTTGGTATGTTCGCAAAAAGTTTCCAGGGCAAGGTCGAGTCATGGCTGCCGGCATTGGTTTTCTTAGTTTTGTCGCAGTAGTTTATACTACGCCCTGGGATAACTACCTCGTGAAGCATAAGATCTGGTGGTATGGCCCTGATAAGGTATTGGGGGTTATCGGTTATGTGCCGATCGAAGAATATGCTTTTTTTGTACTCCAAACTGTGCTCACCGGACTTTATCTGTATATTGTTCGTCGTCCGTTCCGCCCTGAGTCTCATCAGCCCGATTATAGTGTTCCACGGCTTACAGGCTCAATGGTCTATCTGCTTCTGTCCATTTTGGGTTGGATCATGCTGTTTACGGATTCGTTCCGTTACTTAGGCTTGATTTTGGGTTGGGCTTGCCCGGTGATGCTTTTGCAATTCTCTCTCGGTGGTCACAGGCTTTGGCAAACAAGACAGCGGTCTTGCTTTGTGATTGCGACCAGCACACTCTACCTTTGTCTGGCTGATGCCCTAGCCATTGGTCTCGAAATTTGGACCATTTCACCCACGTTTACCACAGGTATCAAGTTTGGAACCTTGCCACTAGAGGAAGCTATATTCTTTCTCGCCACCAATATCATGGTCGTCCAGGGTTTGGAGCTAGCTTGGTCGTTCTGGGAAGGTTGGGAGCTGAAGCTTAGCCCGACTTTGGGGTGGAATCGTAGCAAAAACTCGCAGCTCTCATCCCCGTAGCATCCGGCAGTCTGGCTGCAGAAGGGCTCACTAGATGGTATAATTGTTTCATAGGTTGTTTTATGCAGGAAAGCTATGAATCGCATCGCCTCAGGCCTTCTCTTCTTGATGTTTAGCTCCATCGCCTTCGGTGATGAGTTTTTGTTTCTATGTGAAATGAATTGGACCAATGGGACGCCTGCAACGGTGCGTTGTATGAAAGAAGAGTTTGGCGCCAAGGCCTCAATTAGTGAAAAATCCCTGCGAGGAATCCATCAGGTACAGCTTCAAGATATGAAGTCGCGATTTCCTGAAGGTGAGTGCTCTACAAACACGAACCGAACGCGTATGTCTCTTGATGTACGAACCGTCTGCAAAACCAAGACCCGGATTATCGAATTTGCCTCAATCTGGCCTTTGGATTACCGAACCAAGCAATACTTTCGTTCGTCCATGCCAGAGATTATAGAGTCAAAGATACTAGAGTTTTTCAGGACCACTCACTTTGATCGAAAGCTTGAGAAGCCTATTATTCAGTGGGGTAAATGATAGCCCCATGCCTAGGCATGGGGTGAAGGGTTAAAGAGTTTTTAGGTAAGCCTCTAGAGCATCAACTTCGTCATCTTTGAGCTGGTAATTTAGCTTTGCGGCAATGGCTTTGATAGCATCTTTCAAGCTAGCTGCTGAGCCATCATGCAGATAGATCGAATAGTCAAAGGTGTTCACGAGGCTGGGAGCCTTGAACTGCCCGATTTCGCGAACCGGACGTTGGCGGAAGTCTAAGATCTCTTGGATAGGGTCTCCAGGTCCCAGGCGACGATCGCCTAGCAATGCTTCCATGATTTCTTGAGATGCGGAGTCGCTGATGCCGATCAGTGTACTAAAAAACTTCCCGGAGCCGACGCCATGATCAAGGTTGCCTGTTCCTAGGTTATAGAGGGCTGGCTCCTCGCCCATAGTGAGGTGGCCACTGGTATAGGCTGGTCCTTGGTGGCAGAATTGGCATTTTTGCTGGAAAAGCAACTGGCCTTGTGCCGCGAGTTCTTGATTCACTCTGGGGTTTTGGAGCTTGGGGATGCCTTCGTCAAGGTAAAGGCTGAGGTTTCTAAGATCGTCCTTGTTTAGCTTTCCTCCAAGGCGCTCTTTTACAACAAGTTCGACGAACTCGTGGGCATCCTTGTGTGTCGCGCTGATGTGAAGCCAGCCGCGATCTTTGACGCCGCCACGTAAGGACATGGTTCGCCGCGACCCTTCCATAGTCACCCAGCTGGAGCCATCGCTACCACCATCAGGGTGGCACGAAGCACAAGCTCCCAATCGATTTTGAGATACGGGGTACTTATCAGGATTGGCCGACGAGAACAGGATTTTACCGCGTCGCAAGTCGGGGCTTAGAGGGTCTTTGCTCCAAAGAGCAAGTTGAGCTCGTTCCTTGATCCTCGGTTCTAAGGGAGCTTGGTCGATCTTTCTATTTAAAGGAAAGCTCGGTAAGCTTCCCAGCTGAATTGGGTTTTGAAGGCTTGGCCCGTAGTAGTAGGGAATCTGCTCTGGGAATCGAAGGTCGCCAGCGGCGCGGCTGTAGGCGCTGATATCTAAGACTGAGATGTGCGGTGAGTTTTCATACAGGACAAAGGCTTGCTTATAATCTGGGGAAATAGCCATGCCCTTGGGGTTTGAGCCAGATAGTTGAAAGTGTTCCTGGCTTGCAGGATGAAATTCAACATTGTCATAGACTGCTATTTCATCAGAACTGTGGCTTAGTAAGAACGCCAAGCGACCACCTTCGCTGAAGCTGATCTGCTTGACCAATCCGAATCCAGATAGAGCACCCTGCGGAACGGGGTAGGCAAGAAAGGGGTTGATCTGTTCGCGACCGTTTTTCTTGAGTTCACGATCGATAAACTCGATTTCTAAAGGGTGATTCATACATCGGATGATATTACCGAGGGTGGGAATCGCCAGCTCAAAGTCGTTGATGTAAATTTCGTGGAGCCGCTTGTCGCTACCAACATGCATAGGGAACATGATCGGTGCAACATACTGTGCCAATTGGAGCCCTCCGAATCGTTGTAGGTTTGGGTCGGCATCTGGTCCTTTTTCCAAAACCACAAGGGCTCCCGTGATTCGAGTGCCTGGAATCCAAGCATGCTCCCCCGATGGGCTTAGGAATACACCAGCTAGTTGGCTAGCAACACCTTCTAGGCTTAGATCCTGTGCTTTGACTTTATCGAACAAAAGCTTGGCAGGGGGATAGTTGCTGTAAAAGTCTGCGAGGCATGCGAGATTTTCTTGATCGGGGTTGAAGTGGTCCTCAATGATACTGTCCTTGAGTTTTTTGAATGACTTGCGATCGATATTGCTGAGCCAGGACTCATTGCTACGAATGGGGCCACGAGGCAGAAAGTGGGCGACATAGATTTCAGAGCCGTCATGGGTCATACTCATTTTTGCTGGTCGTGGACCGATTTCTAGGCTTTGAAAGCTGAGTAGCTGGCCATCGGGGTTAAGCTCAATTTCAGTGATGGTGCCTTCCACGTAGCTATTGACATAGGCCTTGTTATCCACCGGTGAGGCTAGTATCTCGCGAAGTTCGCGACCCAGCTGATCCTGGGCGCCGATGGTAGCGAGGATCGTCTTCTTCATCGGTTCGATGATCGACACTTGATTCGCCAATCTGGATGCTACAAGCATACGGTTCAAACCTCGATGGTAAGCGATGCTTGATGGGCCTTCAGGAACCGAAATGCGAGCTACTTCTTGATAGTCGCTGAGGCGGAACACAACAACCTGATGGTTTTCGGAATCTAGTGCCCATAGCTCGTCCCCCTTATCTGTGACAAGGATGTTGCTACTAGAAACGGGGGCCTGTTGGCTAGGTGACGGCTGATAAGTTAGCTTGCCTAGGATGAACGGGGCCAACGACTTCCTTACGGCAAGACTGACTTTGCGCACAGCAAATGGTGCCATCCGATTCACTTCGATCACAGCTGGAACTGTTAGTGGAGTTTCAGTGTAGGCATCTTCAGTGATATCGAATAGATCATCTTCCGAGCTAGCCCTATGGATATGCAGCTTTACCTGGTCCAGATACTCATCCGATTTGTTTTCTAAATAGATTTCTAGCTGAACGTGGCTGTTTCGGCCGGCCATCGACTTGGCTTTCGCAAGCAAATGGATTTGCTCGGTCTCGGCTTTTTCCCGGTTATCTACAGTGCCCCATCGAGCTTCAAGGCTGCCTTTGGGGGCTTCGGTAAGCAGCATATTGACCCTTAGATGGAAAGGGGACTCAGCTCCTTGGCTGACCAGCGGCAAAAAGGACGACATAAAACATAGCAATGCGAAGCAATTGCTCGGGCGACGCAACATAGTAAAACCTCTTAGAATTAGATGTAGTCTTGCCTAAGGGATTAAAGGTTTCGCAGAATTTCAACAATAGATAAAAATAGTCAATTCGCGAAGTTTCCTCATAGATGGCGAAAAATTTCCTTAATTTCAGAACTTTATCTTTATGTCTAAACGGCGCAATAAGCATTGCTACTGGTGGTCTAGTCTAAGCCAACAGATCTTCTGAAGGTGATTATTGGCTTGTTTTTACTGGTCCAGCTGATATCACACATTGTCCCGGTACAGCGAGACTGCTAGCCTCTAGTCGGGTTAGGTTTGAAATAGTTCGAAATGGCGGTGTTATAGCTAATGAAAGTGATTATTGTTCTTCCCACCTATAACGAGCGGGAAAATATTGGCCCGATGCTCCATGCCTTGGAGCAAGTTCGTGCCGAACTCAAGCATGAGCTTCAGGTTTTGGTGGTGGATGACAACTCCCCTGATGGGACCCAAGGTATTGTGAAAGCTGCCATGGAAACTTCGCCATGGATTCATTTGATGACAGGGCAAAAACAAGGCCTTGGCGCTGCCTACATCCGTGGGATGTCTGAGGCCATGGCGATGCATGCCGATGTCATCTTTGAGATGGATTGTGACTTTTCTCACGATCCAGAAGATATTCCACGCCTTCTCCATGAAATCGAGCGTGGCGCTGACTTCGTAATCGGAAGCCGCTACGTTTCAGGGGGCAGAATTCCTGATGAATGGAAGCTCTGGCGGAAGGCGAATTCATTCTTCGGCAATATCGTTGCAAGAATGGTCGCAGGTATCTACCCAGTCCGTGACTGCACCGCCGGTTTTCGGGCGATTCGGACATCAATGCTATCTCAGGTCGATTTTGACTCTATAAAAACCCAAGGCTATGGCTTTCAGGTGAGCCTTCTACACGCGTGCTATGTGCTGGGTGCTCGGGTTCGTGAAGTGCCGGTGATATTCACCGATCGAGCCTATGGGGAATCGAAGCTGGGCCTCAAGGACATTATTGAGTTTATTCAAAACGCCTTCGCGATCCGGCTCCGCGGAATGGAACGTTTCATCAAGTTTGGTGCAGTTGGGCTTTCTGGGGTGGTTGTAAACCTCTTCTTCTTCTGGTTGTTCCAAACTTGGGGTGCCGAGCCTTATCTGGCGTCACCACTAGCAATTGAAGTGTCCATCATCTGGAACTTTCTGCTGAATAATCTTTGGACTTTCAGCGAATCAAAAGGGGACTCTCGATTTATCGTTCGGGGGCTCAAGTTTAATGTGGTGTCTCTGATGTCCTTACTAGTTAGCTACGGTACCTTCCTAAGTCTCAACGCCATGTTCCCTGATGGTAACCAGTATCTCTACCAGGCATCTGGTATTATCCCAGCCAGTGTCTTTAATTACTTCTGCAACCTCTATTGGACATTTGGTAAGAAGAAGGCTGGCACCGATGATCATGATGCAAGCCTGGTTCTTGGTAAGGAAGTTCAGGAATAGTGGTTTTTTTGAGGACGATGAAGAACATAAGCACGACTAGCATTTTGCTAGTCGTTTTTTTTACTAAAAATCACAGGATCGGCTTGGGTAGCTACCAAATATGCCGACATCAATTTTGAATGTATCGATGGAGCCATTGCCTAGTTTTAGAATTCCACCGTCAACGTTTTGTGTGACGCCGACCCGAGCGCGAACACCCGATATACGGCAGATTTCTAGCTCTTTGTTATCCTCTGAGAGCTTGATGGAAGCTTCGATAGTTTTGCCAATGAGGATGGTAGCAGAGTCAACCTTCACCTCAAAAGCTTCCCCGTCATTGCTGAGTTTGCACTTACGGCCTTGGCACTCAATCTCTAGCTCTTGATTTCTTTTCTCTAGATATGGTTCGATATCTTCTGGAGAAACCCCGTCAGGTAGAGGTAAGGTTGCAATCAAATCATCAAGAGTGAACTGAGTTTTGCCTTGCACTAGAAGGCCATCAAGGGCATCAGTCAGTGATGAGGCGTAATCGTAGCTGATAGCATCCTTTGGAACATCAATATTAATTTTGGGCTCTGATACTTGTGGGCTACCGCAAGATGCTAGAAGAACTGAAGTCACGCCCGTAGCTAATAGTAAGGCTTTCATAATGATCCCTTTCCATAAAAATGTCATAAGTTCTGAATTGCGAGCATTCTTACAGCTAGCAATTGGAATTTCTGTTAAAGGGATGTGAATTGACAGTAAGGGGAATTAAAGGAAAAAGCGAATGGCTTGGGCCACGGGCTTTTGCATGGTGTTCTGTTTAGAAAAAATATATCGATTTTGAAAAAACTCTGATCTGTTCAATAAGATCAGTTTATTTTATCTATACGAAAAGGAAGGTTTAGGTTATTACTATTGGCTGTGTTTTTATGGCGCTATAAAAATGCCTTTCCCGTAAGTTTAAGCTGACTTTTGGTTGAGGCCCTAAACCGGCTTTCCGTCTCGCCCACCGACTGCCAACGCTGTTCTTGTGGTTTCTTTTCTCCAGGGTTTCCTATAATGTCATTAAACTGAGCGTTTTTCATTCCTACGTGCTGAGAGGTATATGCAAGCCTATTTAGATCTGATGTCAAAAGTCCTTCATGAAGGAGTCGATCGCGAGGATCGCACTGGCACTGGAACCAAGAGTATTTTTGGTCACCAGATGCGCTTTAATCTGGCTGATGGTTTCCCCCTGGTTACCACAAAAAAAATCCATATAAAGTCTGTAATCTACGAATTACTTTGGTTTCTTTCCGGTGATACCAATATAAAATATCTTACCGAAAACAAAGTCAGAATCTGGAATGAATGGGCCGATGATAAAGGAGACCTTGGCAGAGTCTACGGCGCACAGTGGCGATCCTGGCAAACTCCAGACGGCCAGACAATCGATCAAATTCAGCAGGTACTGAGCGATATTCGCCGTAATCCTTACTCGCGACGCCATTTGGTTGTAGCTTATAACCCAGGAGAACTGGATAAAATGGCTCTACCCCCTTGTCACGCATTTTTTCAATTTTACGTTGCTGATGGCGCTCTGTCGTGTCAGCTTTACCAGCGTAGTGCTGACATCTTTTTGGGTGTGCCTTTCAACATCGCCAGTTATTCTCTTCTGACCATGATCATGGCCCAGGAGCTGGATCTGAGGCCTGGCGACTTCGTTCATACTCTTGGCGATGCGCATCTCTACCACAATCATCTAGAGCAGGCTCGGGAACAGATGTCACGAGAGCCAAGGCCATTGCCCAAAATGTTACTGAATCCCGAAGTTCGATCGGTGTTCGACTTTAAGTTTGAAGACTTTAAGCTCGAAGGATACGATCCTCACCCCCATATCAAAGCTGAGGTAGCCATATGAAGATCAACCATATCGTTGCATGCGCAGAAAATGGAACAATTGGTCGCGATGGCTCCCTTCCTTGGCACTTGCCGGAAGATTTGAAGTTTTTCAAGGCTGTGACCACTGGGCACGTTATCATCATGGGCCGAAAAACCTTTGAATCCATTGGTAAACCGTTGCCCCAGCGTTTTAATATCGTGGTGACACGGCAGGATGATTTCGCCGCCGAAGGAGTGCAGCGGGCATGCTCTCTCGAAGAAGCTTTCGCCCAATGTGGGGATCTTGCCGATCAATGGGGCGAAGAGATCTATGTTGTGGGAGGGGGGGAAATCTATCGACAGTCCATGGAGTTGGTTCAGAAGATCTTTATGACGCGGATTCATAAAGAGGTCGATGGAGATGTGTCTTATCCTCTAGAGGCTTTGCAAGACTTTGAGCTAGTTAGCGAAGAGTACCACACTGACCCCGAAAAGTTTTCCTTCTTAACCTACAAGAGAAAATCCGAGTGACCCTTTTTTCAAGGGTGGTTGTAGGCTCGAAACCTGTTCACCTGACCGTAGTGATGCTACACGGCTTTATGGGTGATCATCGTGATTGGTTGCCTGTCGTTCAAGGTTTGCCACAGGCTGGGATCAAGTATGTCTTGTATGATCTGCCCTGCCATGGACAGAGCTTGCTGTCTGAAGAAGCCAATCCGTGGACGGATTTCGAATCTATAACGAGAAGCCTTTGGCAGGACATCCGTTCAGAGCAGCAGGGGCGACTGATAGTGCTCGGGTACTCACTTGGAGGGCGCTTAGCCCTGCGGCTTAAAGCTCAATGCCCAGGGGATATCGACCATCTGCTCATCGAGTCAGCCTCTTTTGGAATCAGTTCACTTGGAGAACGAGAAAGCCGATATCAGAAGGATCAGTTCCTGCTTCAGGATGTGCTTGCTGGCAGGCGCTCGTTTCGGGACTTTTTAGAGGCATGGTATCGGCTCCCACTGTTTCGAGGGCTAGGAGCCTGCGATGGTTTTGAACCCATGCTGGCTCGTCGTCTTAGCCAGTCTCCTGAGCAGATCCAGCGATCCCTACAATTTTTGAGTGTGGGTTCTATGGTAGCCACAGATCATTTTGCAGATGATGGCAAGCAATTAAGTTTTATCTCTGGAGTGGATGACAAAAAATACGCTGCAATCATGTCTCAACTTCCACTCAGCTGGAAGACATATGCCGTACCAGGCGCTAGCCACAACGTGCACCTCCAACAGAAACATGCCTTTATCGATATTGTCAGTCGGGCCCTGGGAAAGTACACCTAAGGGGCGTGCACCAAAATTTTCTTTGCGCTTTTTGTCCGAGTCCCTTAGCCTTGAATCATATTGGTTAGGCTTTAGATTCAGGTTTTTATCTATGCTTATAAAAGTCCGCGACTCTCTTGAAGTTCCATCTTCTGCGATCACTCCAGAGGATGTTTATGCGAGCCGGCGGACAATTTTGAAGGCCGCCCGTGATAGCCTGATTTTAAGTGCCGTGGGGCCTTTAGCTTTCCAAACCCTTTGGGAGGATCAGGCTTTTGGCTTGGCAGCGAAAGCCAACCCCAAGTATCAAGAGCCAGCCCTAAAAAAATCTATCACACCCTTCAAGTATGCGAGTAGCTACAATAATTTCTACGAGTTTGGGACGGATAAGTCCGATCCTAAAAAATATGCGCAAAAACTTAAAATCAAACCCTGGACCCTGCGCGTATCGGGGCATGTTGAGAAGCCTGCAGACTACTTGCTAGAGGACTTTCTCAAACCATTGAGCCTTGAAGATCGGGTCTATCGATTCCGGTGTGTGGAGGCATGGTCGATGGTGGTGCCCTGGCTAGGGTTTCCCCTTCGGGCTTTGATTGCGAAGGCTAAGCCTACAAGTAAGGCGAAGTATATCCGCTTCAAAACATTATTTGATCCAAAGCAGATGCCAGGACAGAAAAGCAGGGTCTTACAGTGGCCCTACCAAGAGGGTTTAAGGCTCGATGAGGCCATGAATGACCTATCATTCTTGGCGGTAGGAATGTATGGCAAGGTGATGCCAAATCAAAACGGGGCTCCGATACGTCTTGTGGTCCCTTGGAAGTATGGCTTTAAAAGTATTAAATCGATTGTCAGCATAGAGTTTTTAGAAAAACAGCCTAAGACTAGCTGGGAAATTTCGGCGCCCCAAGAGTATCCTTTCTATTCCAATGTGAATCCTCGCGTAGCTCACCCCCGCTGGTCTCAAAAAACGGAGCGTGTTCTTGGCTCCGGACTGTTTGCAAAGAGGCAGAAAACGCTGCCGTTTAATGGCTATGCCGACCAGGTGGATCATTTATATAAGGCTTTTGATAATACTAAGCTTTATTAAACTGCCTTGTGTCGTTGCAATTAGCATTTAATAGGCCTAATGCTTTGTAGGCCAGTGATGACTTAATGGAATGTTTTACTATTGCATCAAAGTCAGGAAGGCGTACAATGGCAAGCAAATACCGAGAATTCATTGATTTATCTTTTCCACCGTCAAAGTGTGATCTTTCAATGGTTTCTTGATAATTTGGACGTTTGTGATAATAGTACACGCTCTTCTCAGTAGTAGCTCTGAGTCTCTTTGCTTCAGTCTACTGTGAGTCAATACTACCTTCGAATTGAAAGGATCCGGCTCGACAAATGATTAAGATTAAGAAAGGTCTAAATCTGCCAATTACGGGTGAGCCTAACCAAGTGATCGAAAATGCCTCTACGAAGCAAGTCGCCATTGTCGGCGAAGACTACGTTGGCATGAAACCCACTATGCATGTCAAAGTTGGTGATCGCGTTAAAGTTGGGCAATTGTTGTTTGTGGATAAGAAAAATCCAGGTGTTCGCTTTACGTCGCCAGCTTGCGGTCAAGTTGTCGCAATCAATCGCGGTGAGAAGCGTGTTCTCCAATCGGTCGTCGTATCTGTCGATGGCACCGATGCGGAAACGTTCAAGTCCTATCAGGATGGTCAACTTTTAACATTGAGTCGTGACGAGGTCGAGGATAACCTCAATCAGGCAGGGCTTTGGGTTGCATTTAAAACCCGACCATTCAGCAAGGCTCCTGCTTTGGGTAGCAAGCCGCACAGTATTTTCGTGACGGCCATGGACACCAACCCACTAGCTGCCGATCCTAAAGTCGTTCTAAAAGGACAGGAAGCGAGTTTCAACAGCGGACTAAAAGTCCTTACTCGTCTGACCGATGGCAAAGTTTACGTCTGCAAGGGGCCTGAAACTCAGATTTCAGCACCTGATCTTGATCAGCTTCACTTTGAAACTTTTGCTGGGCCTCACCCCGCTGGGCTTGCAGGAACCCACATTCACTACCTAGATCCCGTTGGTAGTGAGAAGGTCGTGTGGAGTGTTAATTACCAAGATGTTATCGCCATTGGTAAATTGTTCACGAGCGGCAAGCTTTCTCTAGAACGAGTGACTTCACTTGCTGGCCCTATGGTTCGTGATCCTAAGCTTTATCGTCTTCCTTTGGGGGCGGATCTTGCCGAGTTTACAAAAGGAAAGGTTAAGCAGGGAGAGGTTCGAACCATTTCTGGTTCCGTATTCGCTGGCCGCAACGCAGTTGGTCCTTACGCTTTTCTTGGTCGTTTCCACCAACAGGTATCAGTGATCGCCGAAGGTCGTGATCGCGAACTTCTTGGCTGGCATGGGCCCGGATTTGATAAATTCTCCGTTAAAAGAACGTTTCTTTCTTGGTGGCTCACACCGAAGAAAAAATTTGACTTTACGACTTCCACAGGTGGTAGCGTGCGAGCCATGGTGCCCATTGGAAGTTACGAGCGCGTGATGCCTTTAGATGTCGAGCCTACCTATCTCTTACGGGCCCTGCTCACAGCAGATACCGATGGAGCTCAGCAACTTGGCGCTCTAGAGTTGGATGAAGAGGACCTGGGGCTTCTCACGTTCGCCTGTCCAACAAAGCTAGAGTATGGGCCGCATCTCAGGAATTGCCTGACGTTAATTGAAAGGGATGGCTAATGAAACCACTACGCGCTGCATTAGACAATTTGCACCCTTATTTTGAAAAAGGTGCGAAGTTTGAAAAATTGTATCCCCTATATGAAGCTGCGGATACATTCTTATATACTCCTGGTGAAGTTACAAAGGGAGCATCTCATGTTCGTGATGGGATCGATCTGAAGCGAATCATGATTTCGGTTGCGGTAGCACTGTTCCCTTGTATCCTCATGGCACTATACAACACTGGGCTTCAAGCTAATATTGCATTGGCAAATATGGGGCTCGCGGAAACTACTGGTTGGCGTGCTGATGTGATTGGAGCGCTCGGCGTCGGTTACAACTCTGCTAGCATCTTGGCTAACTTTGTCCATGGTGCCTTATATTTTATTCCAATATTCCTCGTGACTCAGATCGCTGGTGGTTTTTGGGAAGTCCTCTTCGCAATTGTCAGAAAGCACGAGGTTAATGAAGGCTTTCTTGTGACAGGTATGCTTTTCCCACTAACTCTACCGCCAACAATCCCGCTTTGGCAGGTTGCTGTCGGGATTTCCTTCGGGGTTGTGCTTGGTAAAGAAGTCTTCGGTGGAACAGGCAAAAACTTCCTGAATCCAGCGTTAACCGCTCGCGCGTTCTTGTTCTTCGCCTATCCAGCCCAAATTTCTGGTGACGCGGTTTGGACTGCGGTCGATGGTTTCACTGGTGCAACTGCTCTTGGTGCTGCAGCTATCGGCGGTGCAGAAGGCATCGTTCAGAACGGCTACACCTGGATCGACTCATTCCTTGGATTTGTTCCTGGTTCAATGGGAGAAACCTCGGCTCTAGCATGCTTGTTTGGAGCAGTTGTCTTGATTGCCTCAGGAATTGGTTCCTGGCGTGTGATGGTCGGTATGCTATTTGGCGGATTGTTCCTCTCTAGTTTGCTTTACAGCATCGGTAGTGACACCAACCCTATGTTCTCAGTGTCCCCAGCTTGGCACCTGGTGATTGGAAGCTTTGCCTTTGGCTTGGTCTTCATGGCGACGGACCCAGTTTCATCAGCAATGACTAAAAAAGGCATGTGGGTTTACGGTGCTTTGATTGGTGTTATGGCGATTTTGGTTCGCTCCTTGAACCCTGCGTTCCCTGAAGGTGTTATGCTGGCCATCCTGTTTGGTAACCTATTTGCGCCGCTAATCGACTACTACGTCGTCAAGGCAAACATCAAACGCAGACAAGTTCGAACAGGAGTGGCATCATGAGTGGAAAACGAGAAACAGTTGGCAAGACCTTTTTGGTCGCTGGTGTTCTTTGTGTGGTTTGCTCCATACTAGTGTCAATGGCTGCGGTTCTATTGCGGCCTACCCAGGAAGCAAACAAAGCTTTAGATAAGAAGAAGAATATCCTTGCTGCTGCAGGCTTACTTGAAGAAGGTGTGGATGTAGAGAAAGTCTTTGCTGAGAAGATTCGTGTTAGAGCGGTGAACTTGGACTCTGGCGAGTATGCCGAAGATATTGATGCTGCTAAGTATGAGCAGCGCAAGGCGGCTTCAGACCCTAAAAGATCCGAGAAGATTCCAAACGATCGGGATATTGCCCGAATCAAGCGGACGGCTAAGGTAGCATCTGTGTACGAAGTGATGGAAGGCAACGAACTCAAGCAAGTAATTCTTCCTGTTCACGGCAAAGGGCTTTGGTCTACCATGTATGGGTTTTTAGCGATCGCATCCGATACAACAACTGTTGTGGGCCTAGGCTTCTACGAGCATGCAGAAACTCCTGGACTCGGTGGGGAGATTGACAACCCTAAGTGGAAAGCCAGCTGGGTTGGAAAGAAGCTATATGATGACAACTGGAACCTAGTCTTTTCTGTGCTTAAAGGTCAGGTTCAAGAATCAAATCCAAATGCGATTCACCAAGTCGATGGCCTTTCAGGTGCGACTCTTACGGCAAATGGTGTCCACGCGATGGTTCGATTCTGGCTAGGGCCGGATGGATTTCAAGATTACCTCATAAAAGTAAGAGAAAAGGGGAATCTCAATGGCTGAAAAGGCAAAAGATATAATTTTAAGTCCGATTTTTGTTAATAACCCTATTGCTCTTCAGATTCTTGGAATCTGTTCAGCGTTAGCGGTTACAACGAGCTTGGACACAACTCTAACAATGTCCCTCGCGGTTATCATTGTTCTCTCGTTCTCTAACTTGTTTGTGAGCTTGATTCGAAACGTGATTCCGAACAGCATCCGGATCATTGTTCAGATGGCAGTCATTGCTTCGCTTGTGATCCTAGTTGATCAGTTCTTAAAGGCGTTCTTCTACGATATCAGTAAGCAGCTTTCGGTATTTGTTGGCTTGATTATCACCAACTGTATTGTGATGGGACGTGCTGAGGCGTTCGCCATGAAGAATGCGCCAGGAAAGAGCTTTCTGGATGGTATTGGAAACGGCCTTGGCTACTCTATCGTTCTTATTTTCGTAGGCTTTTTTAGAGAGTTGTTCGGTAAGGGCACGATTTTCGGCGTCAACATCATGACTCCGGTTACTGAAGGTGGCTGGTACCAGACCAACGGAATGATGGTTTTGGCACCTAGTTCGTTCTTCCTCATTGGAATCTTTATTTGGATTCTGAGAATTTGGAAAACAGACCAGGTGGAAAAGGAGAACTAATATGGAACATTTTCTTAGCATCTTTGTTAAAGCCGTCTTTATCGAAAATATGGCTCTCGCATTCTTCCTCGGAATGTGTACTTTTCTGGCAGTTTCCAAAAAGGTCGATACATCAGTAGGCCTCGGCATTGCAGTAATTGTTGTACAAGTGATTACCATTCCGGCAAATAATTTGCTTTACAACTACTTCCTTAAAGAGGGAGCGTTGGCGTGGACAGGTGTTCCTGCATTAGCTCAAGCCGATCTGAGCTTTCTTGGTCTAATCTCCTACATCGGTGTGATCGCGGCGATGGTTCAGATACTAGAGATGACCTTAGATCGCTTCGTGCCAGCACTCTACAATGCCCTTGGTATCTTTCTGCCTTTGATTACAGTGAACTGTGCCATCCTTGGTGGCTCTCTATTTATGGTAGAGAGGGATTATACTTTTTCTGAGTCAGTAGTTTACGGCTTAGGATCTGGGGCTGGCTGGGCGCTTGCAATTGCGGCACTTGCCGGTATTAGAGAAAAGCTAAAGTACTCCGATGTACCAGATGGGCTGAAGGGGCTTGGCATCACCTTCATCACCGTAGGACTCATGTCATTGGGTTTCATGGCATTCTCAGGAATCCAACTTTAAGGAAGGAAGGTAATTCAGCATGCAAGAGATTATATTGGGTGTAGGCATGTTCACAGCAATCGTGTTGTGTCTCGTTGCCGTCATCCTTTTCGCAAAGTCAAAATTGGTCGCCTCTGGCGATATCACAATTGAAATTAACGACGATCCTGACAAGGCTATTACGGTGCCTGCAGGTGGCAAACTATTGAACGTACTTGCCGACCAAAAAATATTCGTAGGCTCTGCTTGTGGTGGCGGTGGAACTTGTGCGCAATGTAAGGTGAAGGTCTTTGAGGGTGGTGGTGAGATTCTTTCTACCGAGCTTTCTCATATCTCGAAGAAAGATGCGCGAGAAGGGGAACGCTTATCCTGCCAGGTTACTTGCAAATCCGACATGAAGATCGAAGTTCCTGAAGAAGCATTGGATACGAAGAAGTGGGAGTGTACCGTTCGATCGAATGACAACGTGGCTACCTTCATTAAGGAGCTCGTTCTAGAGCTTCCTCCGGGTGAGCACGTGAACTTCCGAGCTGGTGGATACATTCAGATCGAAGCTCCAGCTTACACGGCTGACTTTAAGAACTTCGACATTCAAGAAGAGTATCGAGATGACTGGGAAAAATTCAACGTTTTCCAGTACAAGTCAGTGACGAAGGACGAAACCATTCGCGCATACTCCATGGCAAACTACCCTGAAGAAAAAGGCATCATCATGCTGAACGTGCGGATTGCAACACCGCCACGTAACGC
The DNA here is from genome assembly GCF_900177345.1 of Pseudobacteriovorax antillogorgiicola. NCBI lineage: Bacteria > Pseudomonadati > Bdellovibrionota > Oligoflexia > Oligoflexales > Pseudobacteriovoracaceae > Pseudobacteriovorax > Pseudobacteriovorax antillogorgiicola. The sequence continues at coordinate 107,688 of NZ_FWZT01000005.1, read as the reverse complement.
CCCTGATGCACCTCCAGGTCGTATGTCATCCTATATCTTCAACCTCAAGGCTGGAGACAAGGTAACGATTTCTGGTCCTTACGGAGAGTTTTTCGCCAAGGAAACCAAGAATGAGATGGTCTTTGTCGGTGGTGGTGCTGGTATGGCGCCAATGCGCTCTCATATTTTCGACCAGCTCAAGCGACTTGGCTCCGATCGAAAAATGACTTTCTGGTATGGTGCCCGTAGTAAGCGTGAGATGTTCTACGTTGAAGATTTCGACGGACTCCAGGCAGAGAATGAGAACTTCAAGTGGCACTGCGCACTTTCAGAGCCGCTTCCTGAGGATAACTGGACGGGCTATACAGGCTTCATCCATCAGGTACTTTACGATAATTATCTGAAGAATCATGATGCTCCAGAGGATATTGAGTACTATCTTTGTGGACCCCCGATGATGAACAAGGCTGTGATCGATATGCTTCATAGCCTTGGGGTTGAGGATGAAAACATCCTACTCGATGATTTTGGTGGATAAATCCGTAAGACAAGGATATACGTCACAACAGATGATTTGATAAGGGTGCTACATGCACCCTTTTCCCGTTTCGGAGGCTAGATTGGCACGATTAATCCTGTGTTTGGTGATAGGCTTAAGTGCGTCACTAAGTTTTGCGGAAACTGTGTTGCATTACCAAGGTCGTACCATGGGCACGACCTATAACGTTAAGTTTACTGAGTATCGCCCCATAGACTTTCAGGTGAAAATCGATGAGCTTCTTAAAGAAGTCAATCGGCAGATGTCGACCTATATCACCAGCTCTGAAATTAGCGCTTTCAATCAGGGTGAATTGGAGCGGGTTTATCCTATTGCCAAAGAGTTTGCTTACGTTGTGGCTCTTTCCCAGGAGATTTTTCGTCGCACCGAGGGGGCTTTTGACCCCACCGTAGGTCGGCTTGTTAACCTTTGGGGGTTTGGTCCAGAGGGACAGCCAGAGAAAGTGCCAAGTGACGTGGACTTGGAGCGAATTCGATCGCAAATTGGTCTCGATAAAATCGTACTTTCTGAACAGGGTTTGAGCAAGACGAGCGATCAGGTGTACTTGGACCTTTCGGCAATTGCTAAGGGCTATGGTGTCGATCTACTCGCTGAGTATCTGGAAAAACAGGGTATCGGCCATTACATGGTGGAGATCGGTGGAGAAGTTCGGACTAAAGGAATGAAGAGCCCTGGGCATCCATGGAAAATCGGTATTGAAATGCCAAGTTCTGGGAACCGGCAGCTGCTGAAAGTGGTTAAATTAGAAAACAAGTCTTTGGCCACTTCGGGAGATTATCGAAATTATTTTGAAACGAATGGTCAGCGATTCTCTCACCTGATCGATCCACGATCTGGTAAGCCGATCACCCACAAACTTGCTTCCGTGTCTGTCTTAGCCGATAGTTGTGCCGAGGCGGATAGCCTGGCGACGGCTTTTATGGTGCTGGGCCCAGATGAAGCGATGCGCATTGCAAAGCGCGATCAAGTTGGTGCTTTGATGATTGTACGGGACGGAAATGGTTTCAAAACAATGGTTTCCCCAGGTTTTGAGCCATATTTACTTAATTAGGAGATAATTTATGGAAATCTTGATCGCTATGATCGTTTTTCCACTGGTGATAGTTGGGATGGCAATCGGTGTGATTGTTATGAAAAAACCAATCACAGGCAGCTGTGGCGGATTAAATAATCTCAATGGTGACATGGATAAGTGTGAAATCTGTGGTGTCGAAGCCAAAGAGCGCTGTGCCAAGAAGCTGAAGCGAGCTTGAGGGCATCGCAGCGCTGCTTCTAAAAAATCCGATGCAACTAGTTCATGAGTTGGGTGCCTCGTATTCCTACAAGTATATACTGAGACGTCTCGCTTCCTGATGTGGGGCGTTCGATCCCGCTTACTGTTGCATCCTCGTCATGGCGAGTGACCTTATAAGTCCAGTCGATGCTGCGATTCCCTAGCCCCACCATCAGCCGGAGCTGATCCCAGAGCCTGACGCCCATATAGAGGGTCGTGTCTTGGATCTTAAAGTTATAGCGCATTCGGTAATCGCCTTGCTCTTCGAGCCCGCTCGTTAGCTCCGAGGAGATCTTTTCGACTCCTTTGCCCCTTGGATTGATGAAGTGAACAATTTCTGCGTTGATCGGAAAGTTTGGGAACAATTCGACTCCTAAAGTCGGGCCTTGGTAGTTGAACTGGAACTTTTCATCGCCATCGTCCCAATCATGGACGGCATCATAGAATCCTACCTTGCCAAAGCCGACGCTGATCGATGCAGCTTCCCATAGACGGACTAACTGAAATCCTGCCAATAGCCTCAGGCTGGATAATTCTCGATCTAGTACAGTTCCTCGATCAACACTGATATCAGTATAGGCAGCGGCATTCACTCCGTCTGGCCATATGGTATTTTGACTCTTGTCTTGGCTGTAGGCTGTGATGCTGAAGAAGGTGGTAACAGCTAGAACAGTTTTCTTCATTTAAACTCCAACAGAATGGCTGAGCTTGTGTTTCAGGAAATTGCCACAAGCCCCATTCTATCAGCCCTGGGACTACTTGTCTGCGCCTGAGAGGAGTCGAGTATTCCGAATATGAGCTGGCTCCGTGTAGTTGGCTAGTCTTCTTCCCACCATTTGCGAATGCGTTCCGTCCAAGAACTTTTGTCTCCAGCAGACTGAAGCTCTTTTTTCGCATCCTTCTTTTCATGGCGGCGTGGTCGTCCTCGACCTTGCTGATTTGAATTGCGATTATTGTTTCGACTTCGGTTCTGCTGAGTGCCCTTTTTGGGTCCCTGGTCGTCTTTCTTCGGGCCTTTACTCGTTGTAGCACCCTTGTTATTAGAGCTATTGCCGCCTTTGGGCTTTGCTGGCTTGGGGTCGACGTAGACAAACCTAGGAAACTCATCCCAGCGGAAGGTGTGAACCTCATCTGCCAGGGCGATAAGATCTTTGTGAACGGTGCGAAAGTTTCCGCACCACAGAGATACTGTAACGCCGTGCTCCTTCGCAGCCTCAACGGCAGGAACAAAGTCGCTGTCCCCAGCCACAAGTACGGCATGCTGAATATGTCCAGCGGCAGCGTGACGAACTAGATCAACCGAAAGTAAAACGTCCACGCGCTTTTGCTCAAAATATTCTTTTTTTCCGTCCCAGCGCTTCTCTAACTTGCCAAGCCTCATGGCCCAGCGATCCAAATTTTCTATGTCGCTGACAAACTCTTTATGATTTTCCATGCGCTTGAGCTCTGACTCAGTGGGTTCTTGGGACATCCAAGGAGCACAGTAATAGTAATAGCAGCGCAAAAGGTCCAAAGGAACTTGTTGGCGTAGAGGTTCGAGTAAGAAATCACTGATTTCTTCCCAGTCCGGATCGATGTGATTATGTTTAAACTGGGATTGTATATATCCGCCGTCGATAAAAATTGCAGCGCGCAAGAAAGCCCTCCTGTTATCATTAAGCCCTTCTTATAACCCGATTGATTCGAATTGCCAACGATACGTCAAGTGGATGGTAAAAAAACTCATCTGCAATCCCGAGAGACCTAGTTTTAACTACCAAAACAGTCCATAATAAGGCGGCGTTAAGGGAATATAATGAAATTTAATAAGGGCACATTGTCATGGGACAAGGTAACGGTGACTTTGACCAGTATGCGGAAAAAGTGAGAGATATCTTCAGCGCGAAAAAGAAAGGTAATGGCCGATCTGGCGGTGGAGGTGCGGGTGCAGATCCTAAGAAAATCTTACTAGGTATACTGATTTTTATTGCGGTTTTGAGTGGTTTGAAGGCCTTTTATACGGTTGAGGCTGACGAGGAAGGAGTGGTCACCCGCTTCGGTAAGTACATTCACACGAGCCAGCCTGGTTTGCACTTCAAGGTTCCTTGGGTAGACCAAGTCTATAAAGTTAAATCAAAAAGGCGACAGGAAGAAGTTTTTGGCTACCGGGCCCGAACTAGAGAACAGGTGAACAGCGAAAGCTTAATGCTAACTGGTGACTTGAATCTCGCTGATGTGGAGTGGATGGTTCAATACGAGATCAGTGATCCATGGCGATTTTTGTTCCGCGCTGCGGATGTGCGGAAGGCCATCCGCGATGTGTCCATGTCGGTGATGAGGCGAGTGGTGGGCGATCGTTTGGTGGGTGAAGTCTTAACTACAGGTCGAATGGAAATCGCAACACATGTCAAAGATTTGATGCAGGAAACTCTGGATCAATACGATCTAGGGATTCGCCTGACAACGGTAGAGCTGCAGTCGGTGACTCCTCCAGATCGTGTAAAAGCTGCGTTTAATGATGTGAATGCGGCCAAGCAGGAGCAGGAGCAGGCGATCAACCGAGCAGAACGAAAGTATAATAGCATCATTCCAGAAGCTCGTGGTAAGGCAGAGCAGCAAATAGCAGAAGCCCAGGCCTATGCAAAGGAAGCTGTAAACAAAGCTCGTGGAGACGCTAATCGCTTCAAAGCACAGCTAACTGAATATAAAAAAGCTCCTCTAGTGACCCGCAAGCGACTTTATATTGAAACCATGGAAGAAGTCTTAAGCAATGCTAGTAATGTTACGGTCGTCGATGAAGGGGTGAAGGGCTTGATGCCTATTTATGGACAATTACCAGTTGCGAATCAATCAGCTAAATAGGAGCGTTACATGTCAGGAAAAGTGGGATTCATAGCTGCTGCAATCGTTGCTGTGGTAGCTCTGATCAACTCTTCAGTTTATATTGTTAACGAAGCACAACAAGCTATCATCACTCAGTTTGGTCAGATTATGGGAAAGCCCGTGACCGATGCGGGAATTCATTTTAAAGCGCCGTTCATTCAAAATGTCAGTTACTTCGACAAGCGTATCTTGCATTGGGATGGAGATCCAGCCCAGGTACCAACAAAGGATAAAAAGTTTATTCTTGTGGACACCACCGCTCGCTGGCGGATTAAAGATCCCGAGACGTTTTTTAAGGCAGTTAAGAATATACGTTTAGCCTTGCAACGGATTACGGGTATTTTGGATGGTAAAACTAAAAACGTAATTTCCAACTACAACCTGGTAGAGGCAGTACGCAACACTAACGATATTATTGAAAAGGTGAAGCAAAATGATGAAACCACAGACGAAAAAGTTACAGGAGAGATTGAGCCAGTCACGGCTGGTCGGGAAAAGCTATCGCAACAGATCACGGCCCAGGCGCAAATAGAATTAGATTCACTAGGGATCGAGCTGGTTGACGTTTTGATTACTCGCATTGCCTATGTTCAGGAAGTCGAGGACAAAGTGTTCGATCGTATGATCTCTGAAAGGAATCGAATTGCAGAGAAAACACGCTCTGTTGGTAAAGGTGAAGAGGCCAAGATCCTGGGGCAAATGAATCTTGACCTTAAAGAAATTGAATCGGATGCTTATCGCCAATCTCAGGAAATCATGGGTAAGGCGGATGCTGAAGCGATTGCTATCTATGCGGAGTCACTGCGAGGCAATGCAGAATTTTATGAGTTCATGAGAACCATGGACGCCTATAAGAAAACACTCCCTAAGAGTAACCTTGTCATTGGCACTGACTCAGAGTTTCTGAAGCTACTTGATCGTAACTGACAGCTAAGTGTCTTCCTTCGATGGGGAAAAAAAGTGGGCTTAGGCCAGTTTTAGCTGGTCTGAGTCGAAAAACTTTTTCAGGCTTCCGAGAAGCTTTTCAGGTTGGAAAGGTTTCGGAATGAAGTCGATAACCTGAGGGTGGTCTAAATCTGCCATTTCCTCGACCTTGCCAGAGAAAACCATGATCGGAGTTTCCGAAGAGACCTCTCGAATGAGATCTAAAACGGGGGTGATCTGTGAGCCTGGGACGGTGAGATCAGCTATAATTAGCTGAAATGACTTCCTTTCCAAGACGCTTTGCAAATCATCCACGGTGGCTGCCGTCGTAAGTTTTATGCTCGGGAAGTCGAGTTCAAGCTCGGCCTCGATAATATCTACTAAGTCAGATTCATCCTCAACAATTAATACATGATGCGTCATACACTCCTCCTAGACCATAAAGATAGCTTCGGCGGATTCACCTTCAGAATTGATTGGAGCAAAGCACCAATTTGGAATCTTTATCGAAAACCTTTCCGAATTTATGTAGCGAGTCAAAAGTGCTGGTACTGCTTTCCAAGGGTCTCTGCAAATTGGCTGGACCATTGAATTTTCTATTAGAAAAAGCTTGATCTTCCCCAAGCAGACCCGTATAACTACTTTCACTCGCTTCAGTGAGTGTTTCCATTAAGGCGCGGTGTCTCGAATGGTTAGAGAGCGGATTGCAAATCCGTTTCATGTCGGTTCGAATCCGATCCGCGCCTCCATCTTCCCCCTTCTATTTTTTTATCCCGCTTTTGTAAGATTTCGTCGTGGTTTTAGAGTTTTCTTGAGTATCTTAGATCCCGTTCCAAGGATGTTCGCCAGTGTCAGAGGTATGTGGACACCGAGCATGTGACCCGATGTGAACTTAGGATTCAGTTCTAAGAAGAAGCTGGCATCGGGATCTTGAGCTAGGGCTTTAGAGCCAACGATCCGATCTGGGTCTTTAAGTTGGGGGTTGAAGTTGCTCTTCACGATCACAGGATCTTGGCAAACAATCGTTTTGTCTCGCCCAGCAAGGACTTCGATCATCATGTCCTTGGACCATTGTGGTTGCTCAAAGCTGCGATGAGGGTAGAGCTTCTGGACTCCTTGGGTAAAGAAACGATAGGCAGCGGGTGTTGCACACGACATGACCACATGGATTTGTGCCCTGGGGTAGGTGATCCGAACGCGAAAGGCTTGTTGAAATAGTTCCTTCATAAAGTAAGCCTGAGAACCAGCGTAGGCGTTGCTCACGTAGGAACCTGCATCATAGACTAAATGGGTTTTTCCGCGGACTTGGTATCGTGACATGCAATAGGATCCAAATCCTGCGATCTCGCCCTGAGGCCCGTAGACGAGCATTAATTGCGTGTCTGGTCCCCTATTCAATACGGTTTTGATACTGCGATTAGAGGAGCCTTGGATAAAGCTTTCCTGATAGATTTCGTTCAGGCGAGGTTCTATAGACGCCCAGCTGTCTCCACTCAGTTGATTAAGTGGCTGGCGACTGAGGCGTTGAATCGCTTTCTTCCCTTGTGTCATGGTTCACCTTTCTTATTCATCCCCGATTCCTGTTGCTCCCTAATGTAGCCTGGTCGCGAGAACTTTGGAAATAGAGAATTATCTAATAATTACTGGTAATTACATACAGGTCTTCGATGTTTTGGCAAGAATGCTTGGACACCCATAAAATGAGTGATTCGTTTTGCTGATTTGTGTCAGAATTCGCTAAAAAATTACGGCTAGAAAGATACATGAAATCATGAGTGTATCAATCTCTTTTAGGATTGCTCCAAACAGTACCGAAAGGAAGTTGGGGATCGTTAATATTTATGAGAGATGTATATGGGTGCAAATCAAAGGATCTACGAGCGCATCGACGCCGAAGACAGCCAGCTACTAGGTATCATCAAGGATCACAGTGGACCAGGAACACCCTGCGATGTGATCAACTTTTCAGAGCGTGGCGCTTGTCTTTGGAGTCTCGAAAGCCCAAAGGAAGGTCGCGAGGTAAATCTTGAATTGATAACTGGTCAACGATCAGAAAAGTATCAAGGTTTGGTAAAGTGGGTTAAAGAGCTTGAGACTAGTGGCTATCTCATCGGGCTTGAAACCAAAGATGAAAAGCTCTTTACCAAGGCCATTCAAAGCATCATGTCCCGAGATCGCTTCGAGTTAAAGAGCATCAAAGCCGCAACGGGGACCTAATCACTTATATTAGAAAAGCGCTCCCCGCTATAGGGAGCGCACCGGCGAATCACTTCGCGCTTGGTACCAGAACCGTGTCGATTACATGGATCACACCATTGCTTGCCATGATGTCTGTAGCGATAACTTTAGAATCATTGATAAACAGATCCTTACCATCAAACATGAGCTTGGTTTCCTTGCCGTTAGCCATAGTCGCGCTTTTTAGGGTCACTGCAGTTGCGGCTTCTACAGCAGCTTCTGGGACAACGTGGTACAAAAGAATATTTGAAAGTGTTTCAGGGTCTTTTAGAAGGGCGTTGATTGTTTCTTCACCAAGTTTTGCAAATGCTTCATTCGTTGGTGCAAAAACCGTGAAAGTTCCTTCACCAGCTAGCACTTGATCCAAGCCTGTAGCTTGAAGAGCTGCAACCAGAGTTGAAAACTGCTCATTCCCAGCAGCAATATCGGCAATAGATGGGGGTGCAGGAGGCAGCAGCACAGAGTCGATGGCATGGATCACTCCGTTACTAGCTCGAATATTTGGGAATACGATTCTTGCATCGTTGACAAAAAAGCCAAAACCTTCCATTGAAAAACTGACCGAGGCTGAGTTAAGCGTTGCAGCTTCTTGTGCTTGTAGGGCTTCAAACAATCCAACCTCTCCAGGAATTACATGGTAGAGCAGTATTTCAGAAAGTTTTTCGGGATTGTTGATCAGTCCTTCCAGAGTTTCTGAGCCAAGCTTTTCGAAAGCCTTATCAGTAGGAGCTAGTACTGTAAGTGCATCATCTCCAGCGATTGCTTGATCGAGACCAGTGAGTTGTAAAGCTGTTGTCAAGGTTTGGAACTTTCCGGTTCGTTCTAAAATGTCGCCAATCTTAAACGATCCTTTACCCGCAAAGGCCTGTCCAGCACTCAGAAATAGACCAGCTGCGAGCGATCCACCAATAACTGCGTTCTTTACTGACTGTAAAAACATAATCATTTCTCCAAATTTAAATGTGATGATGACTAGGTTATTTCACAAGCTCATAGATTTTTTCAATCCCCGTTTTGCAGAATAGAGCAACAATAAGGGGCAAGCTCTCTCGGAACCGTTGGCTTCAAGCTTGTTCAATCTTCGTCATAGATTTCTTAATCCAAATAAGAAAGATCCCTCGCTTTGAGAGATCTTTTATCAGGGTAGATTTACGAAGGTAAGGACGTTTAGGCTTTAAAATCGGAAGGAGGGTTTGTGCCTTTAACCATCAGTATATTAATAAGCGAAGGCACAATAAAATTATCCATAAATTGATAAGGGTGTAAAGCTAGTCCATTGCCATCAATCGTTGCCTTGCAAATTCTTATGTGAAACTTGGTGATAGTTGGAGGATTGCTCTACCTCGGGATTGTATCTCTAATTTTCAGCCTAAACTATTTGTCGAGTAGCGTATTGGCGACAACTTTTTGAACGTCGATCCCGACTTGAAGTTCATCGAGAGCGAGATAGAGACAAACAAGGTAGATGCCAAAGACCAGGAAATTACGGTCGACTTCGACACCATTATCTTTCAGGAAGGAGAAAAGATTGTGAGACGAGGTATAAAACATATCCATGGTGAATGTAACCTTGCCTTCCAGGCTTGAGCCAAAGTGATCAATGAGTAATCCTTTGAGTTGATCCTTGCGCTCTTGCTGCCAATTTTTTTCGATTAAATTCAGATTGAGCAGGGCGTCTTCAAACTCATCGTCCTGTTGTCCATAGAACGATTGATAGAGCTGAACAATCGACTGTCTAAACTCCTCATCAAGAACAAACGGTAATGACACGTGCCATTGAATAAAGGGTGCAGAGGCTGTAGTTCCAATTTTTTTGGGGCGGAGGTCGATAAAGAACCCCTTGGTATTGAGAAACTGCTGAAAGTAGAGCTCCAGAATAGCTTCTCCAGCAGCTTCCTTCCGATCGTCAGGAAGCTCTTTTAGCTCACCTTGGTTTGACTCATCTTGTTGAGAAATTACGGAGTTGTTTACAATTGTCTGAAGTTCAGCGAATATTTCTTGGGCCAGAGACTTGTCTCGGCTATTTTGAATCAGCGACTTTGAAAGAGCTAGGATCTCGCGAATGGAGATGATCTTGAGAGTCGCGGGACTCACGTATTCAAGCAGTTGGCGAAGGGTAGGAGGTAACATCTTTAACACGGTACTCATAGAGGCTCCTAAGGAAATTTAGCGACAGACTTCAAGTCGCCTTTAGTTTAGCATTAGCCTCACATTTTTCCGTGCAGCATTTAGTCTGGGTAAAGCCGTGCTGCTTTAAAGCCAGCTCTAATACTGCATGTATGCCATAGTAGTTTAAAAAGTTTTATTAACCTATTATCTACTAGACATTGATCTTATAAAAGATAATATGGTCTTATTATTTGCGAACTATTTGTTAAAAGTCTTCATATAATGCCAGCTCGATGCTGGCGTTATTTTTATGAGTTGAGTTATCCCTTAGGAATCTGCCTTTGGCGGCTTGCCCAGAGTCGACGCGCCAATCGCCTCATGTTGGGGGCTTTGTCTCCTTCGTCGACAATCTCATGACCGATGAGAAATTCGATCACGTCCTCCAGGGTGATGATACCCTCAAAGCCACCATGTTCATCGATTACCAACATGATCTGATCACGCCGCGAAATAAAGAGCTCGAAGGTTGAAGAGAGACTCAAGGTTTCAGGGATAGCATGAATCTCTCGCTTGAATTTCTTAAGAGGTTTGTCGTCTTCGTCTCGCGCTTGCGCAAGAAGCAAATCGGTGCGCAGAACAAAGCCGATTATATGCTCTCGGTCGGTGTTGTAGATGGGGATTCGAGAGAAGCTTTCATTGCCATGTTTATCGAAAAACTCGCCAATGCTCATATCGGAGCAGACCGAGAACACCACTGTGCGAGGGGTCAAAACTTGGCTGACGCGGTTCTTGTGGAATTGAAGCAAGTTTTTCATGATGTTCTGCTCTTGGTGAGCAATCTGACCCTCGGCAAAGCTGAGTTGGGCCATTGCTTCGAATTCGTCACGATTGAAGCCTTTTAGGCTTGGTCCGTGGGCAAGGTGTCTGGTTAGCATTGCCGACAGTCTTACGAACGGGTAGAAGAAAATGATTAGGTACTTTAAAAAAACAGCGATGCTAGGAGCCAAGCCGCGCCAATAGTGAGCCCCAATTGTCTTTGGAATGATTTCAGAAAAAACAAGGATCAGGAAGGTGAGAACCCCCGAGATGATACCAACGTACTTATCGCCAAAAATAGCTGCTGCTTCGGCACCAGCGCCTGCAGCACCGACGGTGTGGGCAATGGTGTTTAATGTCAAAATAGCCGCCAACGAGCTATTCATATCATCCTTGAGTTTTTTGAGGAGGCGTGCTGACTTCTTACGACCCTCCTGCTCCTGGAGGCTAATGTAAGAGGGGGTGACACTCAAAATCACCGCTTCGGCGATGGAGCAAAGAAACGAACAGCCCAAAGCGAGGGTGACATAACTGATTAAAAGTATCATAGGTTGCGATTCAAATCCTTCTAGGTGTAGAGATATCTGGCAGTTGCCATAGAAACCGGATCTTAGAGCAAAAGTATAGCTCTCGTCTAGAGCTGGACTTAAAAATGAATGTTGCGACGAGTTTTTTTGGGCAAAGTATCGGGCAAGTGGATTAAGGAGCTATTAGCTCCCTAGCTTTCGGCTGGCATAATAATCAAGGACTTGATCCACTAGGTCCTTAAAGCGCTTTTGGTTGATGGGTTTGATGACCCAAGACACGACATTGAGCTGCTTGATTTCCGAGCCCCGCTCTTCATACTCCGAAGTTAGCATGATGACTGGGCAGTTAGTGCTTCGGCCGTTATCTTTCAGCTTGCGGAGGATTTCAACGCCGGTCATCTGGGGAAGATGGTAGTCCAATATGACTAAGTCATAAGACTGGTTCATCAGAAAATCGAAGCCTTCGGATCCATCTTTGGCTTCAGTGATTTCAAATTTATTTTCAGTTTCCAACGTCGCGATGGTTTCCTTGCGGAACGATTCGGAGTCTTCAACTACAAGAACTTTTTTCATAACTCTGGCCCACACTCGTAAAATGGTCTCTTAGGGGTTTTGGCAATAAATCATGTGCTAATGTGAGAAGGGAATCCGAATCCTCGCCGTCGGCCCTCATTTTGGCGGCAATTGAATAGATATACAATGCCTCAAAACGATAGAGAGGAGGGAGCCTTCTCAGATTAATCGTAATATCTTTCCCATCTAGAATATCATCTTCTTCTATCCTGACACCGTCGAGCAGCATCTGATAAAATCTCAATCGTACCTCACCATGAAGATAGCCGATCTTTGAGAAGTCTTTTCGGGCGTCAGCAATTTGGGTTCGAACGTGATCTTCATCACTTGGATTCAGAATAATCTGCATCAAATGGAGGTTTGCAGACGCAAAAACCGATAGATCATCAAAACTTTCGGAGAAAACAGCCAAGCCGCGATCACATAGATCTTTAGCCTTTTCGGGCTGTTGATTAAGCCAATTGCTCATCGATGCCCCGAGATAAGATAGGGCGACGATCCACTCCGACTGGCCTTGGATGAGGACCCGGCGGAAGCATTGATCTGCCTCTTCCCAGTTGCCATGAAGAAGACTTTGCACCCCATTGAGGAATACCTTGCGAGCTATGATATCAAACAACTCATAGGTGCTCGGGTCATCATTTTCCTCAACGATAGGTGCTTCGTCAGGAGATAGTTGGAGCAAGGCTTTGAGGCCTTTGAAAATCTCAACTGTGACCTGATGGTCCTTGACTATTTTCGGATGCTTCACACAATAGAACAGATTTAAGACGGCTTGCCACTGATCGCTAAACAAACCTATTTTTACGAAGGTATCTGCTGAAATAACTTGCTGCGGATCGAGGCCGCCTAAACTCTGATACTTTTCGACAGGAATTTCAGGAGAGAGGTGCGACGGTGCGCAATTGAGGATGACACCAAGCTTCCGGGCATTTTTTTCTTCGATGTATTCAACTCGACCCGATAGCCAGCGACTGAATGTTTCGCGACTAACTCCTATCTTTGCTGCTACATCTTGCTTTTTGATTCCACTTTCTTGAAGCGCATCTTTCAAATTCGGAACGTTGAGTTTAACACGGTTCTTCATAAGCAACACATCATTTAGTTTCAATCACGTTTGTGTGATCGGTTGATTGACTTATTTCTTAATGACTCGCATGGGAAAACCTCTAAATACCGATAAAATGGGGACATTTATATGACTCCATGGCGAAGTATTTTCTGTCCCGTACCATACAGTAATAATATAGTGAATACAAGGCCTTAAGTAATATTAAGGGGTTCGCTGGGGAGCGCTACACGCTTTAAACGATTGCCTGAGCTAAGTTATGGCTGATGGCGTCACGTGCCGGATCATTCCCCTCGTCAGTGTAAAGCAATCGTTTGACTTACAATATTCCCTCGATCCCCTGATTTTCAAAATCTTATTAAATTATCAGAAATCAAAGGCCGATAGTATTGCAAAGTAAGGAGATTGCCTTGAAAGATCAGGCGCTTAGAAAAATTGGAGCCATGCATCCAGCGACGTTGGCATTCGAATCGGCTGAAATGGAAGATGACTATTCGCTCTACCTAGCGAACAAGAGAATCTTTTTGAATCGAGTCGCAATTGTGCTCGCTGTGGTGATGTACGCAAGTTTCTTCATCGTCGACGTCCTCCTGGCTGTGGACTATATGGAAGCACAGGCCTTGATACGGCTTGTGATTGTCCCTGCTTCCTTACTGTTCGTATTGGGCACGACTTGGAGTTCTCACTACCCTAAGTTTGGGGAGCGATTGATTGCCTTTCCACTATTCGTTGGTACCCTAGGCCACGTTCCCATGGCACTTCTTAATGGAAGCTTCTATGCCTCTGGTTTCTTTAGTTTTGCTTTGGGGCTTATGCTTCTTTACAACTTTCTCCTAAGCGGCATTCGCTTTCGCTACTCTTTATTGATAGGTCTTGTGATTGTTGGTTCCTATGAATGGATCGAATTTGGGCTATCGCAGAATAAGGTTGAGGATGTTGTAACCAATCACTTCTTTATGATCTCCGTTTATGCCCTGGGTGTCATTAGCCACTATGTTCTCGAACGCTTCAGTCGGATGGAGTTTCTTTACCGTTTGGAGCGGGAAAGCTTTATTGACCAGGTGAATCGAGAGAAGGTTAAGAGCGAGAAGCTGCTTGAGAATATCTTGCCCAAAAAAATCGCCTTCGAATTAAAAAATACAGGTCGGGTCGAAGCTCAAAAGTTCGACCATGTTACTGTGATGTTTATCGATATTGTTGGCTTTACCAAGCTAACGACACAGGTTCCCGCGGATGTGCTCGTGGGCGGACTCCATGAGTTTTTTAGCGCGATCGATCGGATCATTCGCAAGTACAACCTAGAAAAACTTAAAACAGTGGGTGATGGCTACTTATGTGCTGGAGGCGTTCCCCGTAAATCTGAAACTCATGCTCTTGACTGCTGTTTAGCAGCCCAAGAGATTCTTGAGTATGTAAAAGCTCGGCATTCAGAGAAGTTTCCGATTCAAATCAGAGTTGGTATCAATACCGGAATGGTGATGGCCGGAATCGTGGGTCTTGATAAATTTGCTTATGATATCTGGGGTGATGCAGTGAATACCGCCTGTCGCCTGGAACAGGTTTGCGAGCCAAACCAGATTAATATATCTGGTAGCACCAGAGCAGCTATTCATGAGAACTTCCTGACGGAAAGTCGTGGTCTTTTGCCTTTGAAGGGCAAAGGCCTTTATCACATGTACTATCTATGTGAGCGCCGTGGCGGTGAAGAACTGGCGAGTGCCTAGCCTTCGACGCCTCAGTACTCGAAAGAGTTGAATCGTCTACAAACTCAGCGGTGTAACACCATCGCCACCTATGTCTGAAAGATCAGCATTTCCCCCAGCCATCACATCAGCAAGGGCGCGCCAAAGATTCCGATTGGTACTACCCCCAGCGTTCATAGTACCCTTCTGGGTGATAGCGCCACCGAGCTTACCAAAGATCGCACATGGAATGTTCAGCTGTGGATGACCACTACTAAAGCTGCCACCAAGCAGGTGCTCCCCACCTTCACTCATATAAACGACTGCTGAACGATCTAGAATGTTGTAAGAGCCGTCGCCAAGCTTGTTGACCAGCCCACTGATTCTAGTCTGGGCCTCGTCACAGAACTGTTTGAATCTCATACCACCATCATTTGAGCCCTCGGAGTGAATGAAATTATGTTGTGGGTCGCTATTGTTATTTAGAAACGATAGAACTGTCACCTGAGAGATGTCACAAGCCATAATTTGGTAGGCGACATCAAGCATGGCTTGGTGCTGATCAGCAACTTCGTTTCCTGCGACGATATTGGCGTTCTTATTACAGCCAGGGGCTTCGAAGCGGCTGCCTGGATCTCCTGATCCACCACCGCTCCCTTGGTTTGCCGATGCGATCTTGCGATAGCTTTCCTGAAGTGCGTAAAGATAATCGTCGAACATTGCGCCATCGGCACCAAGCTGCTTGCGAAGGGTTTTAATATCTTCCATACATGGATCTAAGAGGTGCTTTTGCCCAGACTGGATCAGGGCTAAGTCGTATGAGTTCACTTTACGGAGTGATTGACCAAACGCGGTAGCCATAGCTGTCTGCGGGTTTTCAATGATTTGCACCTGCCCTCCAGATGAATCGCGGGCATAGCCACGGTCCCCCACACCAATACCTAGGTTGGCCTTACTTAAGCCTGGAATCGAACTGAAGAATGATGCACCAGCGCTTTTACCAGTATTAAAGCTCAAGAGAGCGGACTCTCCGCCGTGCCAATCTCCAACTCCCTGGCCACCTTCATTGACGGTTGTGGCATTGTTCAGGCCTTCAATAAACAGGGCGTCAGCTGATAAAATAGCCGGCGAAAGGGCTGATGAAAGGGCTGCCTGCGTCGCAGCCGAACTGAAATGACCATTGGGTGTCGTACAGATTAAAAGCTTGAGCTTGCCTTCAGCACCGAACGCTTGGGTTTCTTGAAAGGTGCGCCCCAGGGCGCCCAGAATCATGGTGTGGCTTGCATATTTTAACAGAGTTCGTCTTGTTATTCGTTTTGCATTCATATCCTTGCTCCCGTTGTTTATGGATTGCCAGAGGATCGCTGGATCAATAGTTCCACAAAAAGTTCGTGGAATTTGAGTTCTTCTTGAGATGCCTTTTGGTACGCATCGACGATGGTACAAACATCTCGCTTTTCTTCTAAGCGGCCATAAACCATGCGGAAGGCTTGCACGGCGAGACAAACTTCAACATCCTTACTGCTCGCCAAAGCCTGGCTGAGGCCCGAAATACCATTAAAGGGAGTCGTCGTACCAGTGAGCGAGACCAGCTCTCCATCGGCCACAACAGGCTTTTGATGGTTGTCAATATCTTGAAAAAAGCCAGCTGGGCTGATGTTCTCCATACCGAAACCCACACCGTTGACAAACCGGTGGCATTCACCACAAGAACCAAAGTTCGTAGCTTTGTCGAAGGCTTCGACGACACTCACATTTTGATCGAATTGGGTATTCGCGACGACGTCGGCAATGTTCTCTGGGGTTTCTAGATTGTGACAAAGAAACTTCTCAAGAATATGCTTACCCCGTAGAGCAGGATTGGTTTTCTCTAGATTACTTGCACTGATGGCCACACTTGGCTGACTAATGATTCCCAAACGACCTTCGGGGTAAGCCAGCTTCTGAACACCATCGGGTAGGCCTTGAATATCTTGACCGTCTGCGGTAAAGCCGTAGACTTGAGCGAGTTGTTGAGAGCCTACTGTATAGTTAGCTTCAAATATGTTAGCAAACTGATCTTGCTCCGACTGCACTAACTGGTAAAGGAAATTGGCTGACTCTTCCTGAAGCTGTTGCTTGATATTATCATCGATTTGATTCTGGTTAGTACTCGCGAAGTCTTTGGCGTCGATAACCTTGGTGGTAAGCCATGACTGGGCAAAACGTTTAACTCCCTGGTAGAATTTAGGATCGTTGATCATAGTTAGTGCTTGGCTGCGGACCTGTTCTTTGGAAATAAGAGAACCTTGTTCAGCTTTCTGCTTCAGGTCCTCCGATACTGGAGCAGCCCACAGGGAGTCTGCAAGGAGACTTGCCACCTCCCAGCTGTCTAGGCTGCCTTGAAGGCCTAATTGCCTGCGAAAAATAAAATAGGGTGATAATAAGAGACGCTGCACCAATTGTTCAAAGGCCTCTTCGTTGGAGCCGTAAGTCGCAAAAGTACTAACTTCTTGCTGTACAATGTCATCACTAATTGAGCGGCGCCAAAGCTGAGGTAGCTTTTCGGCCAGCCATCGCCCGACGCATTCTTGGGAGTCTTGACCACAATTCAGGATCGTCCCAGCCTGTTCAGCAACCGCAGCAGCAACACGGCGATTCGCATTCATGTATGATTCTAGTTTCTCAGGAGAAAGGATATTGAATTGACGAAGGTGATTGTAGCCCAGTACTGTGGTTTCCACTGGAAGTAAGGCTTGCAACTCATCGCTGCCAAGGCTGATGCCGAACGCACTTTGAACATCTTGAATATATTCTTGGGCTGTTAATAGCCGAGCTTCAGGCTTCGCTGCTTCAGGACCTTTGCAGTTTCCACCTGTGCTTTCGTTTAAAATACTCATAAAAATGTCGTTTTGGAGTTCGGGGTCAAAGGCAGCGACCTGAGGCTGTTTCAACTCCCCGCCGTTGCTTTTTCCATCCTGAATTGAAGCTGGCTTCTTCGAGCAGCCCCCTAAGATGATGGTCAGACTAAACAAGGTGATGGCTAGTCGTAGTGTGAGATGACTCGATGTTTCCAACATGCTTTGCTCCGTGGTTTGCCAAATCCTCTTTTAGTGAAGCAATGCTCGTGCCTTATGCTAAAAACTTTCGCTAGAAAGATTTCCTAATCATTCCGATTAGATATCAGGCTATGCCATTGAAATTAACTGACAGAATTTGTAAGGAGGCCGACATTGGTAGCCTCCCCTAGCGAGAAAAAACAATTGTTATAGGAGCTTATGATTTAAACAGGATTTATGATCCAATCAAACACACCCTCGCTTGAGAAGGTTCTATAAAGGTATGTAATTTCATCAAGGTAGGTTATAGATTTGGCAAACACCGAGCCCCAACTGTTGGGGCTGAGTGTGATAGAGGCTAGGGAGTTAGAGGCTCGATGATCAAGCCATGGAGCCCAATTTTTGCGATGGGATTTGTGCTTATCGTGAAAGTGAATGTACCCTCTTCGTTGCTTTCGTAACGGCTGAAATTGGTCTCCCCGAGACTACTCCCGTCATGGGCATTCAGGGTCGTTGTTTCGGGGACAGAAGCTGCGGCAGCACTGCTGAGTTCTATAGTGGCAGGAGATGTTAAAAAAGCATTCCCAACAATCACACTGATGCGATACTGACCAGCAGGGAGTTGGCCGCGGATTTCTAGCGAACCTTCAATACTTACTGCTGAAATTCCTAACTCACTCCAGGGGCTTGCACCACTGTTAGCTAAAGGTCCTTCAGGGGTGAGAGATGCACCATCGAGTGGTATCAACTCAAGCTGAACGTTGCCGATGGCGCTGCCCATATTGGTGGTTACAGGTGTGGTGGTTGCGCTATCCATATTTAGGCCCATCCATGATGAGCTGCGCCCTGAAGAACTGGGACCAAACAGGAGTTGAAAGACACCTCCCGAAGGACTGTTAGTTGAATTCAGGCTTTCAGGAATCGAGTAGTCAAAGGACTCTTGATCTATAGTGATTTGAACAGCGCCTTGGGAGATCACGCTGCGTCGACTTTCAATTGGTCCCTGGAGAAGAAAATTAACATGCCACGGTTCTTCGCTAGCTAAGATCCTAGTATCTAATTGAACATCAACTGGTGTTTCTAAAGTCCATGAAACGTCTTTACCACTAAGGTCTACTTTAACGTCACCTTCTTGCAAACGACAATCAAGGCTAGTTTCAGAATCACCTTCGGTCGATTGACAGTGGAGATAACCAGGTAAGCCTTCCCCAGTTTCCTGTGGTCGGCTTTCTTTACTTTGAACAGATTCAGTATTGTTGGCTGATCCTTTGAGTGTTTGGTCCTGGCAGCCTAGAAGATTCGCTAGGCAGAATAGAATCGCTAAAAGCTTCATCGCTTGTTTCCTCCATTGGTCCCCAAAGTGGTTTAGAGGGTTGTCCGATTAAAACTGTTGTCTTCGTGATTTAGCACGTTCTTGTCGAATGTAATGTGAAGAAAATCACGTTTTTTTCAGTTTTGATAGAGCAAACCTCTAAGATTGCACCTCGATTTTACGTATCGGCAGATTCGAGAAAACCGCGAGCGATTTCTTGTCAAAAAAAATTTTTGCCAATTGAGATATTTCGTGCGCTTAGGTTTGGTAGCAATTGTCATAGTGCTTGCAAAATAAGGCCTGGGTTTGCTGATCTATGGTGCCGTCTCACTGGAAACGTAAACCTCACTTCCAAGTGTTGTATTGTACTCTCGCGCTCCTCATTGCGCCGGTAGAGCTGGACCCCTTGCGCCAGTAGCTACCACTCCCAACTCAGTGCTCCTGGAAAGGCAAAAAAAAACTCTGTCTCGATTATCACCAAACCGCCTTCCCAGGAGACTCTTCTACAGATTCAATATCCCCCTTTTTTTCTATAATTTTGGTAATTCTTTGAAGCGAATCTTTACTGAATACTAAAGGGAATTAGATTGTAGAATATCACTCACTTGATTCTTCTTGAGCAAGTTTCAATGCTACAATATTGACAGGTGACTTGCTAGCTGGTGACAGCAACGCAAGTACTAAATGCCCTTTAGAATATGTCAATTTTTTTAGAAAGTTTAGATAAGGGGAAGCCAGATGAATGTGTTAGTCGTTGATGATAACATCGAAATCTGCAAGGTGATCCAAACATTCCTTGATGGCAAAGATATAGATTTTACCTATGCAAAAGACACCGATGATGCACTTGAACAAGCTAAGATCCAGATGCCAGACTTAGTTTTGACTGACCTCAATATGCCGCGCGGGGGTGGTCGGAAACTAATTCAAGTTCTACGGGAAAATATCGGCTATGCTATTCCTATTTTTGTGCTTACGGGTGAGGGCACAATCAATGATTCAGAGCTGATTGGGATTGGAGCAGATCGTGTCTTTCATAAGCCAAGCTCTATGAAAATGATCGCTGAGGCTATTGTAGATCGCTTGGCGAGCTAAGACATTCATTCCGCGGACCCAGCCTTGTTGCTCACTTCAGGAGTCTAGGTTACCCAAACCTAGTAGGTCGATCGATTTGCCAGACGAAAGCTTCTGACAAAGGCTCTGATACTCTTTCAAAGTGATCTTTGTAAGGATCTGATTTCGAGATCGGATCAGCCAGCGAGTGGAGGCGGCCCAGACCAGCAGCTCTTTATCAACATTGAGTTGGGTATTTTGGAGAGCGAGCTTTTCACCTAGAGACGTCAGTCTGCGATTGAGTGGGATATCGGAGTCATAGCACTCAAAAATGGTTTTTGCGGCCTCGTAGAATATATCACCGCGGGCGGGCTTTAAGTCTGGTTTTCGCTTTAAGTTCTCTAAGCTGGGAATTCTCTGAAGCCAGTTCTTCGACGGGTGGATCATAGCCCAAAGACAGACTTCAATGATGTGACTGGTGGAATGGTGGGGTTGCTTCTTCTTTACCGACTTGAGCATTGGGTTGAGATCCCCATTATCGAGCAAATCGTGTACTAACTTCTCCCAGATAATTTCAGAATGCAAAGATGGGCTTATCTCGGTCTTCGCCAATGTAGACTCAATAATCGATCGCGATTCGTCTCTTCGATCTGCGAGACGCAAAGATCGAATAATGTTAACTTGGCATTTATCAAGCCAATCTCCGGAAAGTAAGTCCTGAGCTTTGTAGTAACCTTCCAAAGCTGAATCTACATGACCAAGCCGCAGGGCTCGGTTCGCCATAGTGAGCTGCTGAAAGCCTTGTTCTCGATGATTCGCACCTCGGGTGACCTGATAACCTAGAAACTGATGCCATGCAGCCTGCCAATGATGGCCGCCTTGCCACTCAATCTGGCTCCATATCGAGTGCAGCTCACCATGGAGAAACGACAGCCGTGAGGTATTCTCCTTAATTCCCTGGGCTAGAAGAATCGAGTTGGCGAGGGTGATTGTCTTCTTCACTCGCTGAGGGGTAAGATTCTTGGTTCGAACGTGTAATACGAGAGACGATACTAGGTATATATACAGTTGGAGTAGGCTTTCGCTATCAGTTCCTTGCTCTAGCTGTGCAATCCTCGCTTGGATGACACGATCACGACCTTCCTGACCTTCCTGATTTTCAACATGGTCGAGTTCTGCCTTAATGTCTTCTTTAAATTGTTCAACCAGCTTTTCAGTCCACATAACCTGCTCAAGGTGACGTTCACTCACCCCTATCATATCAGGCTAGCTGGTTTCGTGGGGATATGCCCCTGGGTAAACTCTACCTACTCTGCGTTGCTCTGACAGTGGATCAAATCATCGATTCAGAGTTAAATCACTTCAAGTGTAGATGTGTCGATTGGTTCCTGTTTGTAATATTCCTACAACCTGCATGAAGAAAGGAAAAATGTAACACCTTGGTGAGATTGTTTTAGGCACGACCATTGCAAATTAGAAATTGCAACGGACACGTTTGTACCAAGGAGTGAGACATGGAACTAAACCAATACCAAATCGATTGTAAAAATGTTTTCCGCAATACCGAAACTGCCGTTCTCTACGAACATGCGATTCGTTTCGATCAGTCTTCTAAGCTAACTGATAAGGGCGCATTGGTTGCCTATTCAGGAGAAAAGACAGGCCGATCTCCAAAAGATAAAAGAATCGTCGATCATCCCGAAAGTCGTGATAATGTATGGTGGGGTGACGTTAACATGAAGATCGATGACGAGACCTTCGAAGTCAATAAGGAACGTGCTCTGGACTACCTGAACACCTGTGAGCGGCTCTATGTTGTCGACGGGTTTGCTGGTTGGGACCCCAAGTATCGGGTGAAAGTGCGAATCATATGTAGCCGTCCTTATCATGCACTCTTTATGAAAAACATGCTGATTCGCCCTTCTCAAGAAGAGCTAGATGCCTTTGGCGAACCAGATTATGTGATATATAATGCAGGGTCTTTCCCCGCAAACCGTCATACTTCTTATATGACAAGCAAGACCAGCGTTGATCTTCACCTAGAGAAACGGGAAATGGTGATTCTTGGAACTCAATATGCGGGTGAGATGAAAAAAGGTGTCTTCACCATCATGAACTATCTGATGCCGAAGAACGAAGTCTTGTCTATGCACTGCAGTGCCAATGCTAGCAAGGATGGCGATGTAAGCCTTTTCTTCGGTTTGTCTGGAACTGGAAAAACAACTTTGAGTACAGATGAAGAGCGACTACTCATCGGCGACGATGAAATCTGCTGGACGGATGATGGAGTCTTTAATATCGAAGGCGGTTGCTACGCGAAGTGTATCGATCTCAAAGAAGAATCTGAACCCGATATCTACCATGCGATTCGCTATGGTGCACTCCTCGAAAATGTTGTCTTGGACGATCATACACGGCAGGTCGACTATACCGATGAAAGCATTACCCCTAATACCAGGGTTTCTTATCCTATAGAATTTATTAAAAACGTGCAGCATCCATGTGTGGGCCAGCATCCAAAGGATGTGATCTTCCTTACTGCGGATGCCTTTGGGGTTCTACCTCCGGTGAGTTTGCTGACTCCAGAGCAGGCCATTTACCACTTTATCAGCGGCTACACATCTAAAATACCCGGAACAGAAATGGGTGTTGTTGAGCCGAAAGCAACCTTTAGCCCTTGCTTTGGTGGTGCCTTTATGATGTGGCACCCTATGAAGTACGCTGAGCTTCTTGAAGCCAAAGTCAAACAACAGGATGCACGGGTGTGGTTGGTGAATACCGGCTGGTTTGGAGGCGCATTTGGGGTTGGTAAGCGTTATGGCATTGCTGAAACCCGGCGTATCATTCATGGCATTCAGAATGGTGAGCTAGCAGATGGCAGCTTTGAAGATGATGGCTTCTTTGGCTTAAAAATACCGACTGTTCTGGATGGTTTTGCTACAGAGAAACTTCGTCCAATCAATGCCTGGCAAGATCAAGACGAGTATCGAAGAAAAGCAGAACTACTTAAGAAAAAGTTCCAAGAAAATTTCAAGCAGTACGAGGACCAAGTTCCTCAGGCTGTGATTGATGGGATGAAGTAGCACTTCCAACAGATGCCTTGCGGGATATACCGCAAGGCACGTCTAAGTTAGCGAAAATATATTGTAAGCCATTGTGGAACAGAGCTTGCTCCATACCTACCAGAGTTAACTGGAGGTTATTTATGTTCCCCATCGTATTGTTGCTACTTGCCTTTGCTGAGTCCCTAGCCGCTCAACCGATAAAAGTTTGGGAGAGAGGGCAGGGCAACCACTTTCAAAAGTTCGTTAAGCCAGTTAATCAGAAATCCATCGATATTCCGAATTTGATAAGTAAAAACCTATTCGATGTCCAGTATCAAAAGAAATCAGATTATCAGGGTTACTATCTCTCTCACCTGCTAAAAAGTTATGACAGCAATAAAGATACAGCCCTGCTTCATATCAGCAATGGTATGAGAGTTCCTATCCCAATGGCTCTAATCCAAGATCATAGTTTTGATCCCTTTATTGCCGTAAAAATGATCGGTCCAAAGGGCAATCCTCAGCCGTTTCCTAAACTGATGCGCAAGGACTCGCGATTTAATGATCCTCGCCCTCTAGTTTTTACGACTAATAAATTGGTGATATCTCACGATCGTGTTCCACTTAAAGATCACCGCGCCGGCTTGAATCCATTTCGCTTTACAACAAGTCTTGAGGCTATCGAAATGATTAATTACAAGTCTTGGCTAAAGCAGTTTAGTGTTAACAGTAGTCCGGAAACGGACATTGGCTTGAAGATCTTTGCCAGTCGTTGCCAATATTGTCACGGCGTTCGGTCCGTAGGAGCCACATTCGGCTGGGATTTTGTCGAGCCTCTGGCTATTTATCAGAAGCGAAGCCCCGAAAATCTTCTGCTCCATGTAAAGTTTCAAAAGATGGATGCTGTGCCCCGGGGCCTTTTAATGCCTCCACAGTTTGACTTTAGTCCTCATGAATCCAAGGCTCTATGGCAATGGCTTAAAAACTCTGCTCTTAAGGCACAACAAGCTTATCAGTAGGTGTGGTAGGGCGGACTCGCCCTTAAGGCTTGCGTGATTGATTAGCTAGTTGAGTGGAGACTCAGAGCCATGGGTTGCTATCACAAGCAGGCGAGACTGCTCCCGGCGTCGGCTTAAAACCGAGATAAGGTTTTGCACACCTAAGCCTTGATGAGGGAATAAGGGTCCATCAAAGATATAGGCTCGATCCTGACTGTGAACAACCTTCTCGAAAATATTTGCGATAACGTGCAAAAAGCGCGAATCGACCGGTTCGATCACCTTGCTTGTGATCTTTGAGTAGCCTTTCAGAGAAAGAATAAAGGCATTTTGTGGATTCAGCGATTGGGTCGGAATGTGATCCACTTGCGCGATGAGGCGACGACACTGCTCTTGAATGTTGTTGGGATCAGGGTCAGAGGTGCGGATGGTGTGAATCATCGTATCATACTCTTCAGGAGAGCATTGGATAGAGACCTGCCGAAGTCTTTGATCAGTAGGAGCAAATAAGTCCGATAGAGTTACAGATAAAGCTTTGGCAACCTGCATCATATGACTCAGCAATGGGTCGGTTTCCTGGCTTTCCATTCGTTGAATCGAGCGGAGAGAAACACCAGCCTGGGATGCTAGTTTAGCTTGTGACATGCGCAAAAGTTTTCTAAGAAACGTGATTTTCGTGGCGAGATGAGCGGGGAGATAGCGATCATCAGCCTTGGTTAAACTTTCGCGATTAGAGATTGCTCGTTCCATAGTATCCACCATATAGAAAATTAGAAGTTTCTTGTAAGCACCCACAACAGAAGCACTCAAGAATATTCTATAACTTTCCCAGAAAAAACATCACGACAGACTAGGCGGGTTATAAGACTCTCATGCCAGAAGCACAATTCCGGCATGAGTTCACAACAGAAGGGTATCCATCAAAGGAATCTGACACTAAGGTTGCGGTAAAACACAGCCTTCGACTTTTAAGTCAATAGTGCCGGATTCATCTCTACATGTATAAAGCCAAGAAATTTGCTGACCGTAACCAATACCTCGTTCGTAGGTAACCTTGCCAGTTTTATCAATCTCGCAAGGGTTATTGATCTGGCAGCGGCGACCGCTTTCATTGATCGTATTGTTCACGCCTACAACAATGCGGCTAGCAGCTAAAACAATGGGTGAACCTGAGGTACCACCGATCACCTCACAACCTGGGCGGCTATAGCGAATCGAATCCTTAAAAAACCAATCACCTTCTTGCAAACTAAAGACAATTGACTCTGCCTCACAAGTGTAACCCCGGCGCCAATAACCAGAAATTACTTCAATGGTAGAACCTAGCTCCACATAATCCCTTGCTATGGTGAGTGCTTCAGTGTCAAATCGCTGCCGTATGGTGGAGTAACTGTCACGCAATTCATAGATCGCCATATCGGTGTCTGTCATCGTTCCATATATCAGTTTGCTAGCTAGCACCGACCCTAGTCGCGATCCTGAGGGACTTAGGATCGTAAATGATTTCCGTGAGCTGCGTTGATACAATGCCGTCCCTGGGGGAATTCTACCAACGCAGTGGCCATTGGTTAGCACCAACGCTGGGTCGGTATCGAGGCTATCATCGAATCGCACCAAAGAGCCGGAGCAGTTTGATAGTGCGACGATGCCCTCATAGTTATACGGATCGGTAAGCTGTTGACCAAGGCTCGCCTCTAGACTTGTTAAGTCTTTACCCCATTCTGGAAAGGCTAAGCTTGGTGATGAATAGGCGAGCACGGCACCACTGATCCACAAGAAAAGTGACTTCATAAACAATCCCTGAATTAAAATTATAGTTTCTGAACGGCTATTAGAATGGGGGTACTTGAAAATGGAAACAATACAGAAATGCTCAAGAAATTGAGACTACCGATAGGAAGGTGGGCAAGTCTGGTGACTTGCTCTTATGTCAGGAAAAGCTGTATTTTTAGCGTTGCCAGGGCCCCCAGATCGCAAATGTGATGCCAGGAGGTCCTTGAAGATTAACGAATAGAGTTTGACCATCCGGTGCAAAGGTTGCACCAGCAAATTCCTCATCATTGAGGGCATTAAAGCCAAATGGAAAAACTTTACCTTCATCAGTAACGCCGATTAACCATTGATCATCGTCGCCATCGGTACACGCAACTGCAAATCCATGGGGACCAGCTGTGATATTGTCTGGCTCGTCATATGGTGAACCTTTAGGAATCAGCGCAATAAGTTCGATGGTCTGTTGATATGGGTTGTACTTCCATATTTGACCACTATGCAGGGCGGCGCTGATGTCTTCAGCGTCTTCGGCTTCGGGGCCATCTCCGCGGCTGGAAACGAACCAAATATTGCCATCATTTCCAAGCCACGTTCCCTCTGCCTTGGGAATCGGAGTCGCTCCTAGGCCGAACATCTGCTCTCTGACTGGAATTTCTTTATCAGTGGGATTCACATTGGGAACAGGAATCCATGTGACTGGTAAGCAGATTCCCTGGGTTTGGATGATGGACAAGTCGGTTTTTCCCAGCCCAGCCACGGCCATCGCCGCTAGACTTCCACCTTTATGAAGACTCCCGATACCACCAAAGAGTTCCGTTGGAGTGAAGCGATAGAAGCACCCGAATGGGGAGTCTGCATCCTCGGTAAGGTAGGCGAGTCCATCACGATCGAAACACACTGCTTCGTGATCGAAACGACCCATGGCGATGATGGGTTCAGGGTTTCCTATGCCTCTTGGATCAACTTCGAACACGTAGCCGTGAGGTTTTCCTAGAGTGCTGGAATCTTCTTCGCAGCTTAGCCAAGTATACCAAGGTGTTTTACCACCTGCGCAGTTGTTTAACGTACCTGATAGGCTGATAAAGTCTTTGATAAGCCGACGGTCTTGATCCACCAGCAAGGTTGTTGTACCACCAGCCTTGGCCTCTGGATCGTAAACTGTTCCAGCAATGTGCTCGACAGGGGTGAGACTTTCTTCCACAATATCTTCAGGCTCTAGCTCGTGGTTTCTCACCAAATATGTTTTGCCAGGACCTGCGGAAAATGCTGCCATTCCATCATGACTGGAGGGAACGATAGCCCCCTCTGTGAGAGCGTCTTTTTCTTTAGAAAGAATGCGATACTGAAAACCTTTGGGCAAATCGAGCAGTCCCATGGGGTCCTTTAAAAGCCTGCCGTAGCCTCGGATGGGTCGACAGGCTTTTCCTGCTTTGCCTTTCTTAGGAGCGGCAGCAGCGACCATCGAGCCTAAGCCGCTCATTGTGCCTACGGTTGCGGCACCTGTGGCAAAAAGTGTTCGTCTTGAAATCGACATCACGATCTCCTTTCTTTGGGTTACCATTGCGATAAGTCCATGGTTCAAATCACCTAGGGCGTCCCAGAAGCTTCTAAAAATAGGTGATTTCAGTTGCTTACTAGCGAACTCAAATTTTCGAATGGGAGGTTTATAGATCTCGCCAGGTGTAAATTTGAAAAAGATCTCGTAAAGTCTGGGAGAATTTTTATCCCAAAAAATTCAAGACTTATAGCGAAATTTTGGTTTCCAGAGACTTTTGGACAAAAATATGCAATGTATGGGCTGCCGTATCGTTTGGGTTTAGCATCAAGGAGTTCGTCTTGAATCGATTTTTCGTGAGTCTGCTTGTCTTTGTATTAGGCTTTGCAAGTATTCATAGCCCGCTGTTTGCGTGGGGCCAACGGGGTCACGAGGTGATCACCATTGTAGCGGCAAGATTGCTAGCAGAGGACCCGAGAGTTTCTGAAGACTTCGCGAAGCTGATGGTTTCCAAAGAGCATATGCTAGCCCATCTCGCCAATACACCTGATACCGTGTGGCGCGGGGGTAATAATTTTGTGGTGCAAGAGAATGCACCGACCCACTTCATCGATTTAGAGTTCGTTTATCCCAAAGGCAAGAAGCCGTCCATGGCTGTGGTTCCCATGACCATAGCAGCACTTGAAGCAAATATTAAAAAGAACTGCGCCGAACACCAAGATGTTTGTCCGGCTGGTGACAATATGAAGGAAAAGCTTCGTCGCGCTGGTCATGTAACATTTCGGGTCAATCAACTTGCAACGCGCATAGAAGCCTATCTTAGGGAGATGGCGATGCAGAATCCGAAGAGCAAGTCTTTTAAAAGGAGTGAGCAAGTCGAGCGTTTGAACAAAGCACTTTTGGAAATGGGTTTGCTTTCTCACTTCGTCGGTGACCTTGGTAATCCTTTGCATACCTCGTCAAACTATGACGGCCAGCTAAGCAAGCAAAATGGGTTGCACAGCTTTTTTGAGTCCCGGGTTGTCGATGCGTTTGACTTGAGTCTTAAGGCCGAAGTCTTTAATTACGCCAAAGATAGAGAGCCATTTAAGCGGCAAGTTCTCGGTGCTCACAAACCAGAAAACTATCTGGAAATGGCCTATGGTCTAGCACTGACGTCTCATGTCCGGGTCGAAGACTTGCTGCAGCTGGATCGCAAGCACTCGCTCCTAGAAGAATATAAGCCGATGCAAAAAACTAAGCGCAAGTCACCTGAGTCTGTCGCCAAAGCTTATCACCAATTTGCAGTGGAGCAGTTAGCCCTTGCAGCCGACACCTTGAAAGAGCTGTGGATTCAAACTTGGTTGCGATCAGGAAAGCCTGGATTATCGGGTTTGCACAGCTACGACTTTCCTACAAGCCCCGAGTTTATTGAGGTTGACTACTATCACCGTGATGTGATCAGCCGACGCTAAACTTGTCTTATTCACATTATTGGTGGTAATCTGAAGCCGGTCTCATATATCCGGTGTCTGAAATTCATGGTTTGAGGTGTTATCTGCAAGCTTGCCAAGCCTAGTGCCCCAAATGTTTTTTTGGACTCCTGAATATCATTGGGTATACTTTGGTTTGTTACACTCAGGGTATATCTTACAGTGCGACATAACTGGAAGGGTGGATGCGGCTATGAAGCATGTCTTGGTGGTTGATGACGAGTTTGCCATTCGCGAAGCGATTGAAAACTGCTTTGGGGACAATCATCGATTGACCTTGATGGACAGTGGCACCGAAGCTACCTACCTACTCCATTCTGAAAATTTTGATCTGGTCTTGACAGACTACGATATGCGCTTGGGTGATGGGCGATCCGTGGTTAACTCATGTATCAGCCTTGGCATTCCAGTTGTAGTGATGACTGGGCACGACCCAAGAAAGATTCGCAAGAACTTGCCCAAGGGAGTGCCCATCGTCGATAAGGTCAAGTTATTCGATCATGAGGATCTCGATGGGCTTCTTAGTCACGAGGCTGACAAATCAGCTCTCTAACTTCTTGCGGAGATCTTCGACACGTTTGCGGTTAGCGCCAAGATCCCAGTAGCCAAGCCGTGAGGCTGAGCGAACGTGAATCAAGCCTTTATCCGGCTCAGCTAGAAACTCCACATCGTCCACAAACTTCATCAAGCCGCTGGTGTAGGTAACATGGAGATAGTTGCCTGAGTCAGCTTCAATCTTATAGCCATCGCTTGAGGCTACTAGCTGACGCACTTTGTAGAGAGGGTTGTCCCCTGCAACTTTAAATGGCTCTATATAGAACTTATCTTGATGCTGTGAGCAGACACAGTTTTTCATGTCTGGGCAGCGATTGAGTTTGCCTTCTTTCAGACCAGTCCACTGCTTGGCTTGATCGGGTGTCATGCGATTCATGGTAGAGAGCAGCTCCTTCGGTGATTAATGGACGTCGTCTTCATCCGGCTTAACAACGACTTCAACCCAGAAATCATACAGGCTCCCCACGAATTTAGCTAGTTGGAGGGGAATGGCTAGCTTCTCTAACAAGGACTTGGTCATATGTTTACCTACGTTCCTGTTCCGCCGTCACCCAAGCTCATCGAGACTTGTGAATCGTACCTCAATGTATTTATAAGGAGAGGCTTGAGCCCCCTGCGATTTTGGTATGTTGTATTGTAACTACTTGTTTATTTTGGATTCAACGGCACCGCGATAGCTATTGATCCGTTCACGGGAGCCATGCTCCTCGGACTAGGTAGGTGAGGATGACGGATTGCTTGCAGGAAGGAACCCTCCTAAAGTAGCGGTTTCTCAACAGGAGACTCGATGAATTCAGTTAAGGTGTATCTGATTTTAGGCTTAGGCGTTCTCACCGCAAGTCAATCAGCGAATATTATAAGAATCGGTGATGCTAGTCCTATGGCTATGACAGCTTGGCGTTTAACCCTGGCTACCATTGTCCTTGGGGTTTTTGGCAGGGTTTCCCTAAGAAAGATTTTTTCACAACGGTCGTCTCTTGCATGGGGTATTGGTGCTGGCATCGCCCTGGCTCTGCATTTTTTTACCTGGATCTATGCGGTTCAGAAAACAACCGTTGCTAATGCGACTTTGCTGTTTGGTCTTAATCCAATATTTGTAGCCTTATTAGAGCTTATTGTTTTCAAGCGCGTCATGGGCCGATATTTTTTCTTTGCAGTGGGGGCCTCGCTGCTCGGTTTGCTGGCGATCCTTAAAGGGGAGGTGTCTTCCTTTGCGATTGGCTCCCACGACCTGGTGGGGCTCATGAGTGGATTGACATCGACACTGATGTTTGCCATCTATTTTATCCTCGGCAAAGTAGCTCGTAGCTCATTTAATACCTGGGAATACACTAGTGTATGTTATGGAACTGCCGCCTTGCTGAGCTTTTTGATCCTGGCTATCGTTGGCTTGCCGCTAATCGAATACTCAAGCTCTAACTGGCTTTGCTTTGTGCTTCTGGCCTGTTTTCCAACAATTTTAGGCCATACCTCCTTCAACTATGCGTTAAATTATGTACCAGCCTCCTGGGTTTCAGCAGCGACCCTATCAGAGCCCGTTTTCGCGGTCATCGGCGCCTACTTTATGTGGCAAGAAAATATCTCCTGGTATCATGGCCTATGCTTTCTTTTCGTCTTGGCAAGTTTCGCCCTCTTGCGCTTGGAACTGCGAAATACCACTAAGGTTTGAGGCTAGATATTCCGAATTGATAAGTAGCCCGTAGATTTTTATTCAGGAGACTCTATGGAGTGGTTTGTCATTCTGATAGCCTTTAGTGGTCTGGTCCTTGGTGCGGTGATTGCCTTCAAAAAGCGATCGACTCCCAAATCTGCAAAAACCAGTGAACTGGACCGTAAAATCGATAAGTTCTCAAGACTCCCATTGGATGATCGCCAAGCCGTCTTTGCGAATCTCCTGACAGGAGAGATCTTTATCCATGAGAGTTTTTACGGACAAACCCTTCAAGAAATCGAACAAACCTGTGCTTTAGAAAAAGACTCCCAAGGTTGCTGGCAGTATCGACCGCATTCGTTTGTGTTTCGTTATGGCGAGCAAGTGATCGTTCCCATAAAAGACGATCAGATCAATCAGAACCTAGCGAACAACGATCGGGACTTTATCAAAGAAAAATTTGATATTCAAAGCTTAGAAGAGCTTTGGGTGTGGCGCCCGCTTTCCTCAAGCCTGTCTCAAAAACTCAACTATCACTATGCCCGATTTGAAGATCTTAAAAAAAGTCAGCCATTCGGAGTGGCTGAGCGTGAGGAGCAATCGAAGGGTTCTGCATAGGTTCGAGTCCAACATCGGGTCGTAAGCACAGCAAACGCCAGCATTTTTCATAGCCGCGGTGGAGTCTAAAGCCAGTGAACGCTGCGAATATGCCTGCCTTGCCAAGCATGAGTCGTGCGTTAAGGATAGGTGTCAGCTGACGATCTCCATGGATTGCTCTAAGCTTCAGGGGAACGGAAAGGTTTTCATCACTTCTTGACTTAGAAAAGCAAATACTTGAATAGAATACTATCCTACAAAAACGAAACTAATGTATCTAAGAAACGACACTCGATAAGAGCAAAAAATTGATACCCTCTTGTCTGAAAATCACTTCGAAAACTGGCTTTTATTATGTCTGTACGTTTCAAACCATTTTTGATAATGTCCCGATGTTTTAGTTAAAAGTACTCACTTTAAGATGAGGTAGGTCTTGAGAATCACAACTCTTTTTTTGCTCGGTCTAATGATATCGTGCGGTAAATCAAATGATGACGGAAACAAGGGCGACGAGGATCTCAACCTCAACGCTCCAGAAAGTGTCGTTTTCAACGCGAAAGATCTGACGGTGTATAAAGATTGTGAAAAGGCTCCCAGTGAACAAGTAGCAAAGACGATCGATGCTTTGATGGAGCACTTAAATGCCGACAGCTGTGAAGGCATGGCTGAAAAAGCTGGTGAAGCTACGGTAATATGGCTTGACGAAAGGGGCCTTACAGATCTGAGTTCGGTTTCAGGCCTGCCCAATCTGATATCGCTTTATGCTCAAGGCAACGAGATCGAAGATATTTCATTTGTTCGCGACCTAGATCTTGAGCTTCTGGATGTTTCGAACAACAGAGTGATGGATATAAACCCGATAGTGGCCATGGCAGACAGCCTATCCACCTTAAAACTAGCAGGCAATGCCGTGGCGGATTTCACGCCGGTTTTGAGTCTAGAAGCACTCAAGTGGTTAGAAGTTGATGGAAGCAATCTTGATGTGGCTGCTGTTGCAGCACTTGACTTGGAGGCTCTTTATATCACAGGGGATGGGGCTCAAAATTTATCTTCTGTGAAAGGTATTACTTCTTTATACCGGCTCAAGGTGGCTGGAGCCAATCTTGAAAATGCGGACTTCTTGTCTGAGGCAAGCCTTGCGCAGTTAACTTATCTTTCCCTAGCCAACAATAAACTTTCGGACCTCTCAGGTTTTCCTCAACTTAAAAAGCTAGATGAACTTGATTTGTCCTCAAATGAGGTCGTCGACCTGAGTTTTGTGGATAACATTCCGCAAGTTGTTAAGCTCGATCTAAGCGGTAATTTAATCGAGGATATTACGCCTTTACTTTCCCTTAGCAGTTTGGATAGTGTGAATTTTAGGCTTGTCTTAGATGGCAACGAAGTTATCGCCTGTCCGAGCGAAGACCAATCGAAGGTGTTGGCTGAGAAGTGTGACTAAGATGCTCGAATCGGATGTCTTCCATGAGGTACATGCTCGAACCTAGGGCTGAATTTGGATTTTGAAATACTTACAGCTCTTGCTGGTATCATCGTATATGGTGAGAACTAGGCTCTGGTAGTCAGTATCAAACATAACACCCGGCCCGGTAAATTGTTGCGTGGAACTCGTGGTTGTCCCATCAGCTCCGACATGCAAGCTTGTGCCGCCTGTCTGGGCAAGGGCTTGGCATGTTGCTAGGTCGAGGTCATTGCCCCCTGAATTGTTGTCCAGACTTACAACCAGACCAGCAAGGTCAATACTATTGCATGTTCCTAAACTGATAGTTGTATCACAGTCGAGGTCGAAAGTGAAAATACCATTGCCTGTGGCTCCATCGACTGTTGCCGAAGAGCTGCTTAGGTCCAGGTCGATGCTATCACCGGAGATACTAAGGTTCGTGCCTTGGTTAGCAGTAATGGAACCATCGGTGCCTTGGCCGAGACTTCCATAGGAAATAGTAACGTTGGAGTCCCCGCTAATGGTGTTCGGTAGCTGCTTTGCGACCACTACATGAAGTTCGTTGGCACCGTTTGTGACGGTGAACACCGAACCGCCACTCCATGTAGATACTCCTGAAAGATCATATACGGTACTGTTGACAGTAAGCTCTGTAAGCCTGAAGACACAGTTTACGTCACCACTTTGAACTTGGAAGTTGGTATCATCCTGATCACCCGTAAGAATTTCATATCCTGAGATACAGCCGGTAACTGTATATTTAAAAGCGTCAGGGCTTGCAAGACGCAATCCAGGAGGGGTATCACGGTTATTGGAGTTGACGTTGACATCAACGAAATCGTCAGAGAAGTAAGCGCTGACTCCAGATATATCGCGCTTGTATTCAACTTTTTTGCCGTTTTTTCCTCCACAACTGGCAAGCAAGAGTATTGGTGCACTGAATGATACGAGCGCGAATCTTAAATTCATCGATAGAACCTCATCTAATCTGAGTCGTGTTGAAATCTATAAATCGGTACGGAGT
Organism: Pseudobacteriovorax antillogorgiicola; assembly: GCF_900177345.1. Taxonomy (NCBI): domain Bacteria; kingdom Pseudomonadati; phylum Bdellovibrionota; class Oligoflexia; order Oligoflexales; family Pseudobacteriovoracaceae; genus Pseudobacteriovorax; species Pseudobacteriovorax antillogorgiicola. The sequence goes on along the minus strand of NZ_FWZT01000005.1, from coordinate 73,624 downwards.
AATTCATTTGTGACTTTATTGTATGAATTAACTTACTGAACTGATGTAGGAATCTCTAAAGCCTTTGGAGGCTTGCTTTAAGGTAGATGCTGGTGTTTTTGAAACAATTAGCTAAGTATTGAAAGTTGCTATCTTTTTGAAAGAGGAAGGGGGGCCCTTTTCCCCCTTCCTGTGACTTTCAGCTGGAGCCAAGGCTCAAATGAGCCTTCGACTGTTTGCCTGCCTAAAGCCTGTGTTTACGACGATACATCTTCTTAGATGTCATCGTCGCCCGAGCCACCAGGAGGTCCAGGAGGTCCCTGCGGTCCTTCTGGTCCAGGAGGTCCAGTTTCACCACGAGGCCCACGAGGCCCAGGTTCTCCCTGGTCGCCTTTTTCGCCCTTCTCTCCCTGAGGGCCCATGGGTCCTTGTGGTCCAATATCACCTTTATCTCCCTTATCACCCTTGTCGCCTTTTTCGCCCTTCTCTCCTTGAGGGCCCATAGGTCCTTGAGGTCCGATATCACCCTTATCGCCCTTGTCGCCCTTGTCACCTTTGTCGCCTTTGTCCCCTTTGGTTCCTTGATAACCACGAGGGCCCATATCACCTTTGTCCCCTTTGGGTCCTAGGACAACGGCTGACGTTCCGTCTTCGCACATCACAGTGTAACCTTGGATCGTACAAGAGTAGCCTTTATCGCCCTTTATACCCTTATCGCCCTTTTCACCCTTATCGCCTTTGTCGCCTTTGTCGCCTTTTGGGCCAGTTTCCCCCTTTGGTCCCTTGACGTTTGCCATGGTCCCGTCTTCGCAGTAAAGAGTAGTACCGCGTACGGTACAAGAGTAGCCGCGATCGCCCTTATCCCCTTTATCTCCTTTGTCTCCTTTGTAGCCTCGTTCACCGCGGTCGCCTTTATCCCCCTTGTCGCCTTTATAACCACGAGGTCCCTGAGACCCAGTTTCCCCCTTTGGTCCTCTCGGGCCTTCGGAACCTCTTGGGCCAACGCGACCGTGATGGAAGGGAGCATGAAAGGGAACATACTGCTTGCCGCGACCATCAGTGAGCATGAACTTCATAGAATTGGCCGGGCGTTTGATAACATCGAGAGGTATCTTTTTGTCTTTGCCAAGAACGACTGTAAATGAACACATATTGTCCATCACCACTCGGTGAGTCTCACAACCCCAGAGAGCTTGCCCCGTTTCTTTATCGAGAATATAGATATCGAGATCCGCTTTGGTGTGGCAAATTTGATGTTTATTCTTACAGGCGCAATTCGTTTCGATGTGTACATAGCCGGTCCCATCATAGTCGTAATAGGGGTCTTCGTAAGGATTATCCACGTGTCCCCCATCCCAACTGCCATCATCGTCGTAGCCCCCGCCGTTACCTGGATCAGGGTTTTGGGGTGTATCATCGTTATTAGGTGGAGTATCATCGTTATTGGGTGGAGTATCATCGGGAACATCGTCATCGACAACATCATCATTGATTACGTTTGGAGATGTTGCTGTTTCCACAGTGGATGCTTGAAAGTCCCAAACTTTGATCGCCGTTTCCATGGCCTTGGCGTCGCTACCACAATCAGAACTCCAGCAATAGTGAGCATCCTTAGCCAAAATACTTACCAATCGACTTTTCTGAACCTCCGAAAAATTTACCAAAGGTTGACCTTCGAATCCTGGTGCTTGCGATATCCACTTCCGTGTGACATCGAGAGCGATATCGCTATTTGCATGAGTAAAGGTCGGTTCTGTGGTGTTATGGCAGTCCCCACAGTTCTGTTGCATCAGAACATAAAAGCCCTCCTTAAAGCTTTTGGTGAAGCCATTGGTGTTGTCTGCAACCTGATTGGTGTCGCCTTCGAGGACATCGCCTTCGATAGCTACAACGGATCGTTTATTGGTTGCTACTTGTTGGGTGGAGTCGCAACTGCCTAAAAAAGGACAAAATGCGACCAATGGCGGCATGATTCGCCACCAGGCAAACAGTCTCATATTCTTGGTCTCCCTCTAAAACAAAATTGGTCTTTCGACCTCGGAATGGGTGATCGGTGGGATTTTTTATTTGTTTAAAATAAAATTTAAATTTTAGTGAAAATCGATGGATATACTATTGTGATTGGATGCTTACTTTTTAAGGAAAGAATTCAAAATTCGATTTGCTTGGGTGAAATTAGGGGTATTCTAAGTATTTTTGAACTTATATGGAAGTTTGATTTATGCTGCGTCGCCCTTGATAATATTACATATGAGTCTTAAAAGGCTAAGTGGGGAGGTTTCATGGAAGCAGGTCAGAAGATATCCCTCGAATACAGTGAAGAAATCCGAGGGTTTTATGCAAATATGGAAAGCTTCTCCCGTGGGCCGATCGATCAGCCGCAAAGTTATATGGATGCTGCGGACCAAGGCCAGTCGCTTAAGAATAAAATTAAAGTCATGTTTCGAATCAATATTAGCGATGTCGATGATTTTATCCGCAAGCCGGAAGGGCAGGCGAAAATCTCTGGTTCTGTGGACAGTCCCAAACTAGGTGGGCGGATGATGGTGACCAGCGGTGAGATAGTGTTGAAGACCAGCAACTATCACGACCGCGTCTTGGCAGGGCAAAGCATCTTAGAATATCGTGCGCAGTTTGAAACAACAGATGATCGTAAATATACGATGATCGGCTATAAAAAGTTTTTTCGTGGCCCTGAGAATGTCAGCTGGAGTGATATATCGACCCTATATTTTGATATCTATGAAGGCTCGATTGAAGGTGATCCCAATATTGACAACGCCAAGTTTCGCGGCACCATGGATACCGATGAGGATGCCTTCGCCAAGCAGATGACCACCTATAGGAGTTCTGGGCCCAGCCGGTGGCTGCGATCCAATGCTGTGTGCCGCTTCAATGAAATGATGTATCGTCGCTACTGGGACCCCTATCGCGATAAGCTCTGGGAGTCAGAGCCAGAGATGTGGGAGAAGCACATCATCCCTACCAATACGGTGGAAGGGGTCCAGGACGTGGATATCTCGATCCATCCATTCAATACCAAGGATGGCTTGGGATTGACTTTGACCCGATTTCAACGGAAAAAAAGCAAGAATATTGTTTTGTTGATCCATGGCTTAACCACCTCGACCGATATGTTTATGATGCCTGAGCATTATAACTTTGTGCAGTACCTGCTCGACAACGGCTTCGAGGATGTTTGGTCTCTCGATTGGCGTGGTAGTCGGCGTTTCCCCTATAATTTGCAAGTTCATCGCTATAGCATCGATCATGTAGCGCTTTACGATATTCCTGCAGCAGTCAATTCTATTCGCCACATGGTGGGGCCAGATGTTGCGATTCATGCCGTGGCTCACTGTGTTGGTTCAATTGCCCTTATGTGCTCGTTAGCCTGTGGGCGCACAGCGGGATTGGCAAGTGTTGTATCGAATAGCGTGTCCCTGTCACCATCGGTTCACCCCATGGCCAAGGCCAAGCTCTTGTTTGCCCCTGGTGTGATGGAATACATCCTGCGGTATACCTACATTTCCCCTGACTTTCCCAATTACCCACCCTATACTCCAGGGCGATGGTTGAGTCGCTTGGTATCCTTGACCCATCCTGAGTGTGATGCTGCTGCATGCCATATGATTAGCTTCATGTGGGGGTGGGGGAATCCGGCAGCTTATCAACATCGCAATCTAAGCCCTGTGACTCATAGCCGCTTGGCAGATCTTTTCGGAGGCACTTCTATGCATTACTTTCGTCACATTCGAAAGATGGTGGTAGAAGGTTCTGCGGTACCTTACATCACCCATCGTGCCCTGCCTCGGAATTATCTGGATGCAGCAGCTTCAGTGAACCTGCCGCCGACGCTTCTTGTGTCTGGTAGAGATAACAAGATCTTCCCTAGCTCTAACTTAAAGACTCACGATGAACTACGTCAACTTAACCATAAGTGTGAGGTGGAGTACGAAGAGTTTCGCGGCTATGGCCATCAAGATATCTTTATGGGCCGTGCTGCTGATCGCGATGTGTTTCCAAAGCTTGTGAAGTTCATCAAGCATCATAGGACAAAACCCTAAACTCCATGATTAGTATGGCTCAGCAAATTTTCAATCCAAGCCTTGATCCTCCAGGGTAAACTACGCTAAGTTCGACCATCAAACTGGAAGGAGTGGAGATGAAAAACTGGTTAATTTTGGCATATGTTGCCCTGCAGGCAAGTTCAGCCTGGGCAATCTTCGACTGTGTCCCTGGTGTGGAAGGCTCAGTATCGCGAGTAGAATCGTTGAAGGCAGTCCACCAAATAGTGATCAAGGTTCCTCACGATGTCTTGGTTAGAAAAAGCAGCCGACCGCGACTAGAAATCAAAGGACCAAAGGACCTTGTACAGAACCTGAATTTCAGTGTTGCCAACGGCCAAATAGAGATCGACCAGGAAAAGTGCTCCCGGAACGACCAGTCCGTGGAGATTGTCGCATACATGAGTGACCTGAGCCGGCTTGAGATTCTTGGCAGTTCAGATGTCGATATCCTGGATGAGTTTTCTGGAAAGGAAGCTGTCATCGACATTTCCGGAGCTGGCGATGTTCTCGGTTCTTTTAGAACCACATTTATGAAAGTCATGATCAAAGGCTCAGGTGAGGCGAAGCTAAAGGGGCAAACAGAAAGCTTGCATATCGATATTTGGGGGAGCGGTGACGTTTCTTCAGAAAAGATGGCTGCACAGAATGTCCGTGTTTCTATCAAAGGTACGGGAGACGTCAATGTGCAGGCTGAAAAAACTTTAAAGGTCGATGTTTACGGAGTTGGGGACGTCCGTTACCGCGGGAAGCCTCAGATTGAATATGCAAAATATGGCACAGGTAGCCTAAAAAGTTTTTAGAAAATTGAGCCGCAATCCCACCCCTCAAAGGATGGAGTGTGGACTGTTTTTTTAAGGCATGCGCTTGCTCGAAGGATAAAGTTCAATGCTTCTTTTGCCTCTTCCAGCTGGGACCGTAATCCACAGCTCTTTGCTTTGATGTTGGTAGCTACTATAGGCCGGGGTTTCCGGAGACAGTTTAAGTTGATAGTCGGCCGTGGGCCAATCTTCGATGACTAAAGTGATGCCGCGATCTGTCGTGAGCCCTGAGACGTCTAGTTTCATAGCCTCGGACTTTGCTTTCAACCGCCATGATCCATAACGATGATCGTAGCCAGCGGGACGATAGCTGACCCGAGTGGCTCGACCCACACCATCAAAACCTTCCTCTACGAGCTCTGCCCCGGCAACCTTGATTTCGACCTGATCTTTGCTTTCTATGAAGGATTTAAGACTCTCGAAACCCCCGGAGCTGAAGGAGCTGAAAACAACGAAGACCGCATAACTTTGTTCTGGCCAACCCGACCGTTCTCCCCCACCCATGTCTGTGTACTTGCTTAGACCCAAAGCTCCATAGTTTGAGCCCCAGGCAAATCGTTTCGAGTGAGGGTCGGTTTGAAATTGATAGTTGATGGTTTGGTAGGCCCAGTTCCAGACTTCGGGCATAGTATGAGGGTCAGCATCTTTGCGGCAGGTGCGCCTAATTTTATGGAGAACCTCGCATTCTCGATTTTTTGAGGTACGACCCCAGTTGCGACCAAACCAATAGCCTCCAGCATCCTGTTCGCTCCAAAATTGAGTTTGAATTGAAGCTTGCATTGCGTTGGACTGTCTAGAGTAGACTCGCACAAAGGGTACTTTGTTTTTTTCGGTGTAATCCCAGCTGCTCGCCATTGTCAGGGGGGTTGACGTTGTTTTAAATCGATACCGATCGCCCCACTCGACTCCATCCACAATACTCTTGCCGTCTCCATCCCAATTGATATTGCCGTAGGGGCTCCTGGTGTCAGCAATAAGGTCGCCGTCCTTAATTTGCCGCATATCGTAGGATATTGAGTAAATGGGGTGAGAAACACCTGTTCGAAACAACCAATGGACGGTAGTTGGTACCATGACCCGACCGATTCTAATCAACCACTTGAATTGGTGGATATAGTGGTGAGGCCCTTGTAGATATTTCTGCCATTGCCCTCGAAAATAGAGTGATGAGGAGGCTGAGCTACCACCGGTTCCATCAGGGTTTTGGTAGTGGTTGATCGTCATACCAAAGCCTGGGTAGTGGTAGTGGGTTGTGTTCAATACCCTCGTTTTACCCTGAAATTCATATTGATACTCGCGAAGGTAGCCACCAAACAAACCTCGGGGATCTTTGCGATCGTTGTGAACGAGGAATGCAGCACGGGGTTGGCAAGCGTGGTCGGTCCAACGAATCCAAAGTCCCTCGTAACTCGCTTTCTTCGCGCTTTCGACAACAATCGGCGGGGCATTACAAGGCTTGCCATAGCTCGAAAAAGATCCTTCCAAGAGTGCTACTAGTATCAGCAGCCCAAGCCGAATCGCCTTCATAGTCTTCTCCGGTTCCACAAACATATCCACTAGTGTGAAACCTATGAGATTCTTTTTCAAGCAATCGGCTTAGGTCTCTAGAGCAGTATTTTGATCTAGAGAGATGCTTGTCTTGGTGAGTGGGAACAGTTGGCACGAGATGCAGTAGACATCCTGCGAATCTTGCCCTTTGTCTTTTTGGCTTTCTTCACTCAGGAAATTAGTGATTTTCTTTGTCAAAGCACCATAGCGATCTTTGTTCAGGGTGAAGATATTAGATTGATAGAATCGCTGATTGCTTGGCACTTGGTTTAAAGCTGTAATAGCGCGACTGAGCATGGCCCGATGAAAGTTTCGAATTCCCGGGGAGTGATGGGCATCTGGAATTCGAATATGGCGTTGGAGAAGAGTGTAGCGACCTTCTTCTAGACTGATAAATGAGATCCGCTGGAGCTTGAGCAAGGCATTTTCAACCACCTCAACCGAAAGGTTGAGGGCTTCGCTCATCTGATCTAGGGAGATATAAGGGTTCACTGAAAGAACAAACATGATTGTGAAGTGATGCCAGTCTATGTCTAGCTCATCAAGATTCACTCTCTCAAATAATTTATGATAGCGTAACTCAGCAAGGAGATCGGATGCCTTGCGGCGATCGAGGGGTGACTTTGTGGTTGCTTCTTTATGAAGTGCAGAGAGATACATCTTGTCATCTGAAGCAAGGTCTAGGCTTTCCACGGCCTTGCTGAAGCTGGCGATACTCAGATGCCCTTGACCATTCACAACTTCAGACAAACGAGAGGGGGAGATACCAAATCGCTGAGCAATTCTCCTCAATGACTGGCTTGAGCGCTGTGCCTTAAGTTTTTGGATATAATCAGAAAAATATTGTCGATAGCATTGATAGCTGTAGGGGTCCATCTAATCCTCCATCATTGTAGAGATTAGGATCGCGCTAGATGGGTAATATTGCGTGGTTAATTATAATTAATATCTATGGTAGATAGGCTTACTTGCTAGCCGGCTTTGTCTCAGGGCTGACTGTCTTGCAGCAGCGGAAACCAAGATGATAATTGTGGTGGCTTTTGGGGTGCTTGACCTTGGTCCCATGCCAGTAAGGCGCTCGCCACCGACACCAGTCTTGGTGGGCGTAGTACTTGTCGAAGATAAACCAGCTGCCTTTCATCTCTGTGTGGCCAAGCGTTGTGCTTCCTCGGCTAGCCATCTCAGATTCAGTCAGTGGTAGATTCATATGCTCGGCGGCGTTACCATGCTGATCGTACACTTCAAGAGCGCTCTTACAAGAGGGAAAGTATCCAGCAGGATAGGTGTTCGAGCCACACTCCTTCCAGTTGCCACCGTTACACTTTTCATGTTTGAAACTGCTGCCACCACAAATACCTTTCTGCCGCTGTGGTCCATAAGCCCAGTTGCGAGGGCTCGATTTGTTATGGGCCTTGCGTCTTAGCTTAACGGTAGCATTGGCAGAATCCCCTTTCAGCTTGAAGTCGTAGTCTGGAGGCAAGAGTGCACCAGCACAAGCACCTTCCCACTCATGAGCGTCACAGATCCTTTTGCCTTCTGCCTCACATATGGCAGCTGCTTCGCTGGCTCTTACCCAGACCACTGGGTATTCGCATGGGATATTGGGGTATTCAAATTGATCGATACAAGCCTTGGCATCTTTGGCTGATTCTGTAGCTGGATTGTAAATGGGAGCCATGTACTTGGCGCCGCAGATTGCTTCAAATTCGGCGTTCTCGTACTTGATTTTTTTCTCGCCTAGTTCGGTAAGGCATTGTTCCTTAGACACGGGATGTTTCGTGACGTCAGGGTTTCCTTGCCCCACGTAACGGGATGCACCAGTGGATCGCACTGTTTCTTGCCAAGTCTTGCTAGCAGCCACTAGAGGCCAGAAACAATAGAGTCCAAGCCCAATGATGAGAGTCGTTTTCACAGCTCCCCCTACAATTGTTTCCCGTGCGAGTTATCTATGTGGATTATATCACGAATCAAAACAATGGGGCTCTAGAGTGCCCTGCCCTATCTGATCTAAGACCAGTAGTTCTTGCTTGCAACTGAGCCTTATAATACGCAATGACGATAGCAAGACCTTCGGTATCAGCCGATTCTTGATCTGAGTAGGAGCCTTTGGACAGCTAAACTTCATTTGAATTCGATGGGCAGGGGCGCGGAGTTGATGATCGATGGGGACCTGAGCCATGGCTATGACTCCCTGATGCCTTAGTTGACACTTATGATCTGAGCTTTGTAATGAGACCGATTGCCTAATGTGTTGCAAAATCTTAGAACGATTTTCGCTGATGTACTGCTGATCATAAATTGAGTACTGCTCGTAGGTTCGACCTGTGCTCCGAATAAAGTCATTGTGTAGCAATGTGAAGCTGTAGTGAGCGATCTGTGTTTTCGGGGTCCATGTCACCGACGACATCAGCACCCAAGGGGGCACTGGATCGTTGTGGTATGGGTGGCTGAAGGCGTTTAAGCACCAGCAGCAAGATAAGATGAAACCGATTTGGAAATTCAATCTGGCCTCTGCGATGGAAACTCGGATTATTCTGATAAATTATAGACATCATACAAATTTTTCCTGCTAAGTGTCAGCAACTGATCAGCAGTTTCTTGGCGATAGCGAGTCATTTTTTCTGCGATTTCAAAAATTCCATCAGGCGTCGAAAGGCCTTCAGGCCTTGGTTGGGGGGCGTCAGATTCGATAAGTAAGCGATTCGCCGGAATGTGGGGAAGCCAGCCTTTGCTAAATGATTTGATGGAGTGTGGGCCAAGAGAGATATAAAGATCTAAGTCCAAATATTCATCAAGGATCTTGTGATTGCCATTAAAACCATGAATCGCCCCCCTGAGTCCCCATTTACTGTGGTTGCGAAGGATCTGAGGGCTATGGTGATGAGCTCTTACACAGTGGATGATCACTGGCTTGCTTGCAGTGCAGGCAATGGCGAGTTGTTTGGCGAAGAGTTCCTGCTGGAGGGTTCGCTCAGATTCAGTCTTAACCCTGGCGTAATCGAGGCCTATTTCGCCAATCCCATGACACAGATGAATCTCTTGCTCCAGCCTATCGATGTAGTTGTTCATGAGTGCTTTGTCATCGGACACCCACCAAGGGTGAATTCCAAAATTAAGATTGAACCTCATTTGGGGTGAGGCTTGGGCCAGCCGACGTTGTGCCTGCCAGTCTTCGGGGTGAGTTCCTGAAAGGTTGATCATTGTGATTTGTCTTTTCAGGCTTTGATCAACGATCACACTTGGCTGATCAATCTCCGGTGCGGTTAAGTGACAAAGGCTATCAGCGAACATGGCTCGCCTATAATGTAGTTCCAGTTAAGTGGGCCATAGCAATAGCGGCGGCTGTGAAGCCGAAAGTTCCGGTTACAAAGCTAGCCGTGCCAAATCCCGAGTTACAATCCAGATTGTAAGATAGTTTTTGCTTCTTAGGAACCAAGCAAACTTCACCCTCTGGTGTCGGTAACCAAAGCCTCTCGATGCTAAATACGGATGGAATTCCGAACGACCCGGTATCAGGGAAGCCGTGCTCCGCGCGCAATTTCTTGCGAACGCGACGAAGCAGGCCATCATTAAAGCTTTCACTCAAATCGTCTTGCTTGATCGCAGACGGGTTGCGGCGGCCACCGGCACCGCCGACGGTGACCACGGGAATCTTTTTTTGATGGCAAAGACTTAGCAAGGACACCTTGCTGTTCAAGCTATCAATGGCATCGATCACGAAGTCGAAATTTAGGCTAAGAATTTCTTCAGCCGTGCTGGCTGTAAAGAAGTCATGAATGACTCTCACGTTACACTCAGGGTTGATCCCTTGAATTCTGGTGGCCATCGCATCAACTTTTTGCTGACCAATGGTGCTATGAAGAGTGTGGATCTGCCGGTTGCTGTTGGTAATACAAATATCATCAAGATCGATCAAGGTGATCTTGCCAACTCCAGATCGTGCGATAGCTTCAGCCGACCACGAGCCGACACCGCCGATGCCGATAACCGCAACGTGAGCTTCTTGCAGACCCTTGGCTTGGCTCTGCCCATAAAGTCGGGAAATTCCCGAAAAACGGTCCGAATAATGTGAATTCTCGCTCATGGCGGCCCTCGGTCGTTGATCCTCGTGTGGGCTACGATCATACTGAAATTTAATAATATGTCAAAAAATCTTTGGATAGATTGTAAAAACGAATAAATTTAGCATGTTATACTTGATTGCTTGAGGCCCTTGCTTGCTCCAAGTGACCGCTTTTGCTAGTGGTCTCATCTGCTCTGCTGCGAGCGGAGGTGCCTCACTATTTTATCTCAAGATTCTAGCGTTTTTGTTCGATACCAAAATTGAAATCGGCCAATAAGGTAGTGGTATGTCAACAACTTCGCCAAGTAAACTTTCGAGGTCTAAGACCGACGAAATTTGGAGTGAACTTGCTCTTGAAGTTTACTATCCAAAAGGTCTCCTAGACCCTGTTGCACTTTGGGACGAGCTATCGCTTCATGCCGGAGCAACTGTTGTTGCCATCACAAATCCATTTCAAGCCCACGAGATCAAACAAACCCGTGGATCCCTATCCGACGCATTTTTATCTGAACTAGAAAGCCGGCAGCAAGAGATAGTTGCGGATAAAAGCCAGCAGATGGCTATTTATAATCAGATCTTTGAATCCATTTATAAGGCTGAAACTCGCTATTCCTCGCAGGGAAGCTTTCCAGGGATACTAGTTAAGGAAGGGGATTCTTATTGGCTGTACCGCTATCTTTGCTTTCCAGAATTTCTGTCGGTTGAGCTTTTGGAGCCTTCACTCCGGGTACTTGATCAAGCACTCCTCACTGAACTGAAACGCACCCCCCGACTGGATATGATCCAGGAGCATCTTCCCCTTGATCATTTTAAATTCAAGGGCTTTTCGATCTGGACTAGAGAGCCCTTCGATCTTTTTCGCTTTAACCCTATGCTCGCTCGTCAGGTGGCCAAAGGGGAGGCTAAGGTGATGGATATTGTTTTATCATGGCTCAGCCAAGACCCCAGGCTAAAGGCTTTTGACATGGGTATTGGAGTGATCCATAACGAAAGGGTGCATTATTTTTGGAAACGATCTCATGGAGCCTCGAAGAAGGGACGTCTGCAAACGGAAGATGTATTCAATGAGAATACTGAGTCTTTATTTCAAAAAGATGGCTGTACCACACTCAACCACCTGGAATTAGTAGGAACCTATGCATGGCTAGATACCCTCAATAAGGGCAAGAAAGATATGATCTCTCTGCTTCCTATGTGGTATCAAGACGATGATCTTATGGCTTTTATGTTTCTCTGCTATCAGGAAGAGTTTCGGCTAAGCGTGCCATTGATGAGTCATCTCAGAGAGGTTCACGCAGCTCTTAGGCTTATTATCTCTTTCCAAAAAACCCAAGAAGAGAATGAAATCGAATCGATCATCCGTAAGCAGTGCACGGCGATTCACCCTGTCTATGAGTGGAAGCTCCATGAGGTTGCGAAGATCTACAACAATTCGCCTAGCAAGGGCATGAGGATGCCTCCCATCATCTTCAAGGATGTTTATCCCCTTTTTGGGGTCACGGATATCCAAGACTCCTCGGTTCATCGTAACAAAGCTATCCAGATGGATTTTTATCAGCAACTTAGTGAATTGCAAGCTATCTTTAAGCATGCCCTAGCCATTCATCGGATGCCCTACCTTGAGCAGATGCTCGGAGATATCAATCACCGCTTGGCTCAGATTGAAACGAGTTTAAGCTCAGCCGATGAAATTGGGATTTTAAACTTTATCAGAGATAGGATTCATCCGGCACTTGATGTGTTTGAAGGGATGTCTTTGTCTCTGGATAGAGAGGTTCAGCACTACCTTGAGCATGTAAACAAAGACTCACAGATCGTGGTGGAGCAGAGGTCTCAGTTTGATCGAAGTGTTGCGATGATCAATGAGGCGATCAGCTTATATCTGCATCAAGAGCAGGCTGGTGCTCAGAATATCATTCCCCATTATTTCGAGAAGCATGCCACCGACGGTGTGGATCATACGATCTATATTGGTCAGAGTTTGTTAAGAGAGGAGCATGGCTTTCACCGTGCCCACCTCCTAAACTTGCGAATTTGGCAGATGCTCGTGATGTGCGGCTGTGCACGTCGAGTAGCTAAACTATCGGAAAGCTTGCTCTACCCGCTGGCGACGACCCATCTCATACTCGTACAAGACTCACCAATGACGATTCGCTTTGATTATGATGAGAAGCAGTTCGTATTTTTGAATACTGAAAGCGTCCGCTATAAAATTCTTAAGAAGAGAGTTGAAAAGGCCCTTATCAAAGGAACTGATGAGCGTTTAACCAAGGCTTCCCACCTTTCGATAGTCTACTCCCAAGAGTCTGAACGAGTAGAGTACTTAGATTATATCTTACATCTGATTGAACAAGGCTATCTCAAAGGTGAGATCGAAGAGTTTGAGCTTGAGGATGTTAAAGGTGTGAAGGGTTTGAAGGCTTTGCGTGTCGAGATCGATACGACAAAGCCTGAATTCTCGACTATTAATGTCAGTAAGTCTAGGAAGGCGCGCACTCCTGTTGAGTGGCTCTAAAACCACTTAATAGCCGCCTTTATATGGTTCAGTCATATCTGCTCGGATGCGATAGCCAGCTTTTCCCCATTGTGTCTCGGTTTTAAAAAGTTCAAGCTGACCTGTAACCCATACTGGCCCTGCCTCACGTCGCGGTGCGAGGCCTTGCTTCATCTTCACCAGAATCATTTGATTGGCAGGGGGAGGAGGTGTGTGAATGCAGGCTCCGTATGTGGGAACGAGTAAGAATTCCTTGGCCTCTTTTGCATAAAGATCTAGGGGGACTACGAAGCCAGGAATGCGAACCGTTGTTTTCAGAAACTTTTTAACCGTTTTGTCAGCCTTTCCTGTTTTATAGTCTAAGCCCCTAAGAGTCTCCCAGCGAAGGCCTGATTTGTCGGCCTCCTTATTGTCGGCCTTTTTTGTTGGGGGGGGAGGAGGCACGGGGGAGGAGTCTGAACGGCCAGCTATCTGTGTGGCTGGACCAGCCTCTGAAGTGCTCTGGCGCAAAAGTTCTACTTTGTTGGCAACCTCCTGATGGGGGGCTTCATTGCGAGGCAAAAAGTTAAGGCTCAAAAGCACAGCGACAAAGGTCAGGACTGCAGCGATAACAAGTTTCATAATCACATCCTTATAGTTTTATAGTTAGGCCGTCAGCAAGTGTTTGTCGATAGGCGCGGGCTGCTGGTAAAAAGCCCAGGAACGCGGATAAGCCGATCACGGCAAGGAGGTACCAAAGCTCTAGCGAAGTGAGTATCGGCAAGTCTAGATTAACAGAGAATTCTCGGAGCAACCACTCTTGACTCAGAAGCAAGGTGCTGTGAGTCAGAACTACAGCCGAAACGATGCCCAGCACAGAAAGGATCATCGACTCTAACATTAGTGCGCTAAATACTGTGACGGGTGAGGCTCCCAGTGATCTTAGGATAGCGATCTCGCGCCGGCGTTCATTAAGGGTATTGTAAATCGCAATCAGCATTCCTAGTAAACCGATAACGACGACGAGGACACTGATGATGGATAGAGATTTTTCAACATAACTGAGTCCTTGCCAGAGTTCGGTTAGGGTGATACCCGGAATGATTGCCATTAAGGGAGCTGACTCATACTCATTGACCCAACGCTGAAGGTGAAGGGTGCCGATGCGAGACTTGGTGCGCAATAGGAAGGCAGTAATCTCTTTTGGCACTAGTTCGCTAGCCTCACGCTTCACCACGTCACCCATGGGTGGAGCACCATCTTCCCAGCCTTCATGGATTGCTTCGATACCTGCCAAACTCACAAACACTGAACGATCGATAGGTGTTCCGGTCTGTTCTAATATTCCAGCTAGGGTAAAGGGGGAGTCATTGTGATTCTGAAAGGAAATATTACCTGCTGCACCGTGGCTAAGAGTCAATTTAGATCCCACATTATAGCCAAGAGATCTGGCAACATCCCAGCCAATAGCTGCTTCGTAGGTACCCGATGGGGCCTTACCACTGGCAAAGGCAAGCTTCTGCCGGTTGCCGTATTGATAATAGCGATACATATCCTCGTTAGTACCAACGACTCTGAAGCTTTCATGGGAGTCCCCCAATGAGATAGGGATTGTCCAATCGATATCTTTACGATTAGCTATCTCTTGATAGGCTTCCCACGGGATGTTTTCCATAGGGGTACCAAGGTGGAAGATCGTATAGAGCAGTAGATTAATAGGGCTGCCCTTAGCGCCGACAATTAAGTCGGTATTGGTGATGGTGTTGGTAAAGCCTTCCCGCGCACCCATGCGGATCCGTTCCACTGAAAGTAAGAGTGAGACGCTGAGGGCGATCGATAGAATGGTGAGCATGGCCGTGAATTTACGATTGAGTAAAGACTTCACTACAATATGGAGTATCACTGGGAACCTCCCGCAGAATTGATGTCTTTTAATGCTACGTGTCTCGGAAATAGCGAAGCGAGGCTATGATCGTGGCTAACAAAGAGAATGGTCGAGTTATGTCGATCTGCGGAGCGGAAAAGTAATTGTAAAAAAGCTTCTCGACTATCGTAGTCAAGGGCCGAGGTCGGTTCGTCGGCAACGATAAGCTTTGGTTGGCCCATCAGGCTGCGAGCAGCTGCCACACGCTGTTGTTGGCCGATGCTTAAGCTATGCACCGGCTGCTTTCGCAAGGCTTCGATCCTTAGCTCACTTAGTAACTCAGATAGTTCTCGCTCAGGCTCTGGGCAGGCCTCTCGCTTTGAGCGATTCATTTTGAGCGGAAGAAGTATGTTTTCTTCAACATTCAGATAGGGAATCAAGTTAAACATTTGAAAAATATAGCCCAGGTGACTACCTCTAAACTTATCCCTCTGCCTAAGGGATAAATCTGAAAGCTGAGTCCCTAAAACTGCGAGCTGTCCCCGCCGGCTAGTGAGTATTCCTGTGATTAAGCCGAGCAGGGTGGTTTTACCACTGCCGCTGGGGCCATGGAGGAAAACGTGTTCTTGATGCTTCACCTGAAACGCAGCAATTCTCAGTATGGGGTCGGCAGCTGCTGTGTAGGAAAACTCTAGGTCTTTAATAGCAATAACGGAATCCATTAGTCTCTTCCTCAAGTGAATCTTGCGGGTATACTATACGTTTTTTGGTGAATTTGCAGCGACTATTGAATTTCATCAGCCACTATGATGTGGCTCAAGAGGCATGACGTATCCCTCGACAGTGGCTCCGTCCTGTTGGCTGCCCCTGGCAAGAAAGAGACGTCAATTAAAATGAAAAACCTATGTAGATTTTGCTGGTAAAGGTAGCCTCTGGCTCCTTATCCAGTTCAGACAAATCAAAGTCCGAATTGCTTTGAAAGTTGTTGGCTTCGACAATGGCCTGTAGACCTTCCTGGGGTGATTCATCTAGGTTATTGCCACCATTGGGCAGTCGAATCTTAGATAGTGGCGCCATCAGGCCTACCCAATCGATGCCAATATTAAAAAATGAGATCTCCCATTTGTTGCCGATGGCAAACTCGAACACAGCATCAGCCTGCGTTTTAGAGTAGACGGGGCCATCTTCAATCACCACAGTTTCAGCAACCCCTAGAGGGTATGCCGTGAGTGTTGTGCGCCTGGCGCCAATCCCTGTGTTGGTGTAGAAGCTGTTACCAAAGAAGTTCTTGAATCGAAGGGAAGCAGCCTCGGTGTCGACTAACTTTTGCAATTCCAGTTGCCCAGGGATGGTCTCATCCTCACCCACATTCGCGCCACCACGGATGTAGTTAAATTCCATTACGGTATTGTGAGATACGAATGCACCTAAAGTGACTCCAGTTGCTGGCACGATCTGTGATGGACCACCAGCTAAGCCCCCTTCAAGGTCCAAAGAAATTGAGTTATCCAGTCGCTCCCTCTCGCTGCCGCGGGCTGTGTAGCTAAGTTTGTAAGGGTTCTTTTTAGATTTTTTGCGGCTAGCTCTAGCCACCGTCTTTCGGCGATCAGGCTTGCTCTCCTTGTTGGTGACTCTTGCAAGAACGCCTTTGCGAAGCCTAGCGACCTTGTTCTTACCACTGGTGATGGCGATCATCACTTTTTGGCGACGAACCGTTTTCACAGTTCCTGAAAACTCTTGTTTATCGATGATGAGTTTGGCTTTGTCTCCGGGCTTGAAATCCCGGGCTTCGGAGCGACTCATGAGTAGTTCGAGTCGTGGTTGTGGCCCCGTGGTTATTTTAGCGATGGTGGCTGAAAATCCTTCGGCAGCGAAAATGATAAATGCTACCGCAATCACGTGTGAAATGACGTGCATAGCTAGTCCCCTCAGATTCTTTCTATCCTTGGGACTGCCTCTAATAGCCCCAATTCCCCTCATATGTTTTTCATCGGTGCGTAATGAGGTCGAAATGACTAGTTCTTGTAGCTAGCTATTATATTTAGATAAATCAGGGGGAATTTCGATACTTTTTAATTCTGACAGGGACTGTAGAGGAGGGATGACCCTCGCACGGATCGTCTCGACCCTGGTCCTTTTCTGTGTTACTGATGAGCGCCGGAATTGACCGGATGTTTTTCTATTGGACGAACTTATGACGCAGCAACTAGCTATAATCATTAGCCCTGAAGCTCGTGGGGCCTACTTTCACAGCTTTATCAAGGTCGCGCGGGAAGAGCTTCGCTTGATTCACCCTGATCTGGATGGAGAACACCGGGCTTACGGAGGGCTTGATGTTCTCATTGTGAATGCCTCTGAAGAGATGGCTTCGGAGCTAGTTCGGCTATCATTTTGCCAAGCTGTATTTCGTATTGGTCCACAAGGTTGGCTCCCCCTAGCAGAGTCGCTGTCGTTAGCGATTCCTAGAGATTATATTTTTGGTTCCAAATTTAAGGGCAAGACTAATGAACGGCTAACCCAAATGATGCTCAACGTAGCGCTCGCCCTTGTTAAAAAACCAAAGCCTAAGGTACTCGATCCCATGTGCGGTCGTGGTACCAGCCTGCTCTGGGCGATGGCTTATGGCTTAGAATGTCGTGGGGTTGAACAAGATAGCAAGGCGCTTGGTGATGTGCAGCAGATCGTAAAGAAATGGAATACGGTCCATGACACCGGTCTTAAGTTTCGAAATGGCTCGGTAGGAAAGAAATCCAAGCAAGGTCAGGGTCGATTTTTTGAGGTGACTCATGACGAGACCCGGCTCAAAATGGTGATTGGTGATTCCCAGCAAGCGAACCACCTGCTGCAAGGGGAAAAGTTCGATGTGATCTTGGCTGACTTACCTTATGGAGTGCAGCACTTTTCTGGCCAGAAAACCAGAAACCCTTTAGGGGCCTTAGAAGCGTCTGCCTCAGCCTGGGGGCAATTGGCAAATGAGGGTGCGGCTTTGTCTTTGGCTTTTAATCAGTCGATTACTAGGAAAGATGCTGTTGTGGATCTATTTGAAGGCAATGGATGGCAGTCAGTGCCATGTACTGCCTCCCATCGTATGAGTGAATCCATCGTCAGAGATCTTGTCTTTTTCATAAAGGGGGCTTGATCTTGCTCTCCAAAAAGCTTCCTACTTGGGATATAGAATCCTGAACACCACCCGACGATTCAACTGACGACCCTGGTAGTTGCCGTTGTCAGCCACAGGCCGATACTCGCCGTAGGTGAGTACCTTAATTTTCGATGGGTCGATCTTCTCCACCTCTACCATATAGCGTTTGATGGTTTCAGAGCGCCTCCTGCCGAGCTTGATGTTGTAATCTTCGCTGCCGATCGAGTCTGTATGGCCTTCGATAATAATCTTGCGGTAACCCCGCGCTCTTAAGTGCTGAGCCAGGCTAGAGATTGCCGTTTTCGCTCCGGCGAGCACCTTGTAGGCCGAGTCAAAGGCGAAGTTGACATCTCGCAAGACAAATACATCATCCCCTATGCCTGGTAGCTCCGGCGGGTAGTCATCGCCACCCATACTCAAGTTGGTTGGAAGCTGTGGGGGTTCTGGCTCCGGAATCGGGATGGGTTGCTGCCCTGTTTTCTTCGGCTTCTTCTTTTTCTTCTTCTTTTTCTTAGAAACAAGTTTGACCTTCTTGTTTTTATAGTTGCCTGTCACATAGTTAATCCCCGTGTACGCTCGCCAATCTGGAGATGCTGTGCCGTTATCTAGCTCGGTCGAAGCACCTAGGTGGATTGCGGTGTTGCGGTTCCAGTCAAACTTAAATCCTAGCAAGGCTTCGGATGCTGAAACAGATCGGTTGGCGGTGGTGTCCGACTCAGAGACAGGAGTCGCTGTAAAGACCTCTAAAATGATCTTCGTATCAATAGACGAAAACAACTGGCTAACTGCTGCTGAGGCGATGAACTGGTCTTCCAGAGGCTCGATGGGGAATCCAGGCACGGCATCGCCAGAGTTTCTCATACGATAACCAATATTAAGCGCCATTGCAGTGGTGTAGAGCGTGGTATCAAAGGCCAGTTCGAAGTTTAGGATCGGTCCCGGGTCGGTGCCGGTGAAAGGGTTGTTTTCCGTCAGGTTTTGATTGAACGAGACGATCGTGGCGATACCGCCGCTGGCGCCTCCGATCAGGCGGTACTTTAGGTTGCCTCTGATTTCGGTAAGGCCTGTGCTTTCAAACTCTCCTCGCGCCCCTTCCAAGTTCACCTCTTGGGAGACCACAAATGGCAGGCTGAAGCCAATGTCTAGAGTTTTGGTTATTCCTAAGCCAAAGTTGAAGTCAGTTGCCAAAATAGAGTCGTTAATCTCGTTGGTTCTGGCTGCGGCGTCCACTTCGTTACTATAGCGGGGTAGTGTGTTGACCGCATAATTAGCGAAGAAGCCAAAGTTTGCTATGCCTGGAATCAGAGTCTCAGACGAGTGAACTGTGACAAAATCAAGACCACTGGTAATGGCATTAAAATTTTGTAGGTCGCTTCCGGTAACATTGGCCCATGTCGGGCGAATGGGGATTATTGCGAAAATGAGAAGGAATAGCCTCAACACACCAACCTCCGTATAGACATGGTTCTATTATATACCCTGCCGTTGGCTATGCCAAAAAATCTGGCGATCCCTAAGGAAACTTGGTCGATTTACGAAAGCTAATGGGTTGTGTTGCATGATAACACCTATGTTGTACAGCTAGGGTGTAAATATGGCTTAATGCAAGCGAATTACAAAAAAATTCATCTCTTGAGTATTTTCGATTAATTTTTTCTTGACCTTAGGGAGGTACTTGCGTAAAAGAATCCTCACCTCGGAAACGAGGATCATGTGGGCTCTTAGCTCAGCTGGTAGAGCAGCACACTTTTAATGTGCGGGTCGATGGTTCGAATCCATCAGGGCTCACTATGTGTCTCCATCGTCTAGCCTGGCCTAGGACACCGCCCTTTCACGGCGGCGACGCGGGTTCAAATCCCGCTGGAGATGCCACTCTCTTTTTAGCTACAATATGTCTCCATCGTCTAGCCTGGCCTAGGACACCGCCCTTTCACGGCGGCGACGCGGGTTCAAATCCCGCTGGAGATGCCATTTCTTTTCTAAATCATCTCAAATCTGAATTTGTAAAAGAGAACCCTCAAGCGAGTTCCCACACCTTCAAAATGATGTTACCATCGTGCCATTTCCGTAGTAATTTCAGGCCACAATTTTCCATGACAGCTTCAAACTGGCTTGAGAAGACTCGCTCGGGGTCGGCAATGAGCACTTTGGTCCGTTTGTGGCAATGCAGCTGGATGAATAGAGCCAAGTCAGGGTAGGTCTGTGGTTCGTAGAGAATATCGCTGGCTATTATCATGTCTTGAGGAGGAAGCTCGCTCGGGGAGCGCCAGTCAATCTGCTTGAATTCAACTTTGGCATCATTTAGTTCCCTGTTGCGTAGCACGAAGGCCTCGCTATGAGGATGATAGTCGCTAGCAATCACCTTTGCCCCTAGCTTACTCGCGAGGATGCTTGGCAGGCCAAGGCCGCAGCCAATTTCTAAAACTGACTTTGCCTGAAGAGACTCCTCTAAAAGATAATGACAAAGGGCTTCTGCTGATGGCCATAAATCGCCAAAGAGAGGCGCTTGGTCATCGTGTTCAATCTGATCCAAGGCTTTGGACACCTCAGTATCAAAGTCGGCAAAACTTTCATAGCGTAAGGTCATAGGCCCACATTGGAGTGAACCCAATTTTTTTTCGTATTTGGTCATGGGATGAGGTCTTGATGATCGTTCAAGCCATTGGCAGTCCCTAAGTCCTCTTTGGTAGCCATCGCAAAGTCGGCGAAGTCAAAACCTGGAGCTACGGTGCAGCTTACCAATCCAAAGTCTTCGCGGCCACTTGGGTGAAGCCTTGCACCAAACCATCGATTTTTCGCAACTACGTGCTGAAGGGTTTGACCTTGGTCGATACCAGCCCCGAGGGTGGTGACGATAGCTTGTCCAGATTCGTCGATTTCCACGATATCTATGGCGGAGCCAAGGTGGAAGTGCCAGATCTCATCGGATTTGATTCGATGAAATTTTGAAGGCCTATTTCGATCGAGCAAGAAATAAATCGCGGTGCTATAGCTTCGAGAGCCAGTCATTCCCGGTTCTACTGAGTCTTTGTGGATATCTCCTAAGGAGCGGTAGGTTTCTCGGAAGTAACCACCTTCGGGGTGGGCAGTCAGTTCAAGGCTCTTAATAATCTGCGCCGCATTGAGGCTCATGGGCAAATCCTTGGTTAGATTGGTGTATGATACAGTACGCCTAGCACAATTCTTAGATCGACGTCGCTTTCGCTGGTGTCGGCTTGCTCAGCAACGCTCGTCGACACGTTAATGGACGCATATTCTAACCCAAGAGAGCCATAAAGTTCGAGCCCTTTCACCTCTGCAAAGTTAGCCCAGCCGTGACCGATTTCACCGCGCAAGTTCAGCGAGTTTATTGTCACGTCGTCATCTGTGTTGACCAATTGGTAGGCAAACTTACTATCGACAAAGGTGTTCTTGGAGCGACGGAATGGCCTTGTGTAGTAGCCAGCGTTGGCGCCAAAGACCGTTAGGCCATCACCCACTGTCCCATAGGCGGTATAGTGAATCTTGGCTGTCCGGCTCTGTTTGCTGATTCCTCGAAAGTAAATGTTGATATCGGTGTTTTCTGGTCTCAGCTCAACGCCAATCCAAGACCGGTCCCCTAAAATGGGTCCGAGCCTATATTCAGCGCCAAGAGCTAGGTAGTCTGCGTCGATCTGCGGGATGTTCAGATAGAACTTTACTTTCGGAGTATGGTAGTAGCGGAGAAACAACAATTCGGGATCATCTAATGTATATTCGGCATGGGTTCCCACTTGGAGCCCTCCGACAAAGGTGCTTGGCCTAACCTTGGGGTTGTAAGGGTCAAGCCTGCGTCCTTGATTAATGGTACGAATAAAATCTGGATTGCGGGCTTTTCGGGAGCGTTGTGCGTAGGCCTCCGGAATAAGGTGACTGAAAACTAAACAACTCATCAGCACTCGCCAAAGAACCATGCCTGACTCCATATGCTAGTCATAGAAACTTAGGGTACAGAATCCACTTGGACGGCTTCGTACCTCTGCTCGAAAATATGAATGATCTAAGCAAATATATTAGCAGCGATCGCAGCGTGATTCATCAGCTCTTTCCAGGAAACCTCTTTCCTTCAGGTCTGACTTTTACCCACAAGTTGATTAAGTCACCTTCGGGGAAAGGGCAAAATGGGAACGACTTAGTTGCTAAAGAATTTTAGTGGCAAGATATAGGAAACTGAGCCCTGGGGCAGTTGATGGTGCCTAAGGTGCCCTGCTGAGCGATTGATACAGGCTTGGAAGCCTGGATCGCTAAAATCTGATTCAAGGGTTTTCACTTGGGATGACTTATAAGAGCTGGTTTGGATCAGTAGTGAAACGTAGCCTTTAGCCTGTGGCGTCTCTTTTAGGAGGTGCTCATAGCAGCGACGAAAGGCGCCTCTATGTTGCTTGAATTCCGTTTTGATTTTTTGAAAACCAGGCCATTTATTCCGGCTAGAGTTTGGAACGTAGGGAGCGGATGCTAGGGTTACCTGTGGTTGAGGGTTTGTTTGAAAGTGGTCGTAAGAGGGTTGATCGAAGGCTAGAAACCGAACATCGTTTACCTTCAAATCTGCACCTTTAGATTTAGGTACGAGTTCCAAAGATAGGTCAATGGATTCTCCAGGGAATAGAGGAGTTCCCTTCGAGCTGATGGCAGCACCGCTCTGGTCTAGCAACTGATATCTCAGGACCCGCCAAGCATCGATATTGCTTGGGTTGATGTTTACTGCCAAAGTAGGTTCTTGCCAAAAATCTTTTTGCTGTATGTGGTGAACGCGAAATAAAGTATTGATGGTATATGGCTCTATATTACTCCTACTGGAATGGATCTCTCGGTGGTTCCGGCGATCCAGGTTAAAAAGGGAGACCGAGTGGCCTTCAAAGAAACCGTTGTTTGGAAGACTTAGATCCCCGTCACTGATGACCAATATTCTAGAAACATCGCTGGACTGTTGGTGCTTGGCTAGTAGGTCTTGGGCGAGCCGAAGATCCACCACTTTTTTTCCTGGTTTGCTTTTCAAGGGTTGAAGTGTCTCAAGCACATTCCTGATCAGGTCTTTTTGATCTCCCGCTGTAGGTGGCAAGAGAATATGTGACCTGCTGCTATAGAGAAGAAAGCTAATCGTATCACTTGCATCGAGATGCTCAAGAATACGATAAAAATCGGCCTTAAATGCTGGAAGCTTGTGGCTGAGAAACATCGATCCCGATGTATCAAATATATAGACGAGGTTACGTGAAGGCTTGCTCACCTTTTGCGTCTTGGGTTTTTGAACACGAATTCTTAAGTTCAAAAGCTTGTGATCACGGTTCCAAGGAGCAGCCTTTATATTGTAGCCATCGATACTCAGCTTATTGAAGCGAGACTTGACTTCCAGAAGCTTAGGAATTTTTTTGGCAAGATTAATATTGGGTGGTGCTATGACTACAGCAGGCTTTTGGGTTTTCGATAAATTCTCATTAACTTTGATGAGTGGGTTTAAAGTCGTGGAACGGATGAAACTATTGCCGCGAACGCCTTCTGGAACTATGGATGAGCTGCCCTTCCTTGATGAAGTGCTTGACACCCCTGAGTCTTGGGATTCAAATCTGGTCTGATAGTATCGGCCCAAGAAAATGAGGAAGGTAAGGACCATGATAGATAGAATCCCGTGGGGTACATACGGAGCCCATCGACGATGAGGCGGTTCGGAATGTGCCTTCATCAGCAGTGATTGGGAAACCTTGCACCTAATTTTGCTTTGAAATTCGCCATGCAGGATTCGAGACCACTGAAGAGTCGCTTGATAAGCATACCGCGCGCTTTTGTCTTTGCTGATCAGTGCTTCAATTTTTGATTTTTGATTTTTGGTTAAATGATCGATGGTATAGGCGACCATTAGGTGAGGGGCCACGATCGTCGATGACTCTGGTCTAGAATCACCTCGCAAGTGATCCATTCCAATTGGTATCAGCCGTGCGACATCTTGTCGATCAATGCCAGTGGCTCGGCTGATGGTCTTGTAGCTCAGTCCAAATTTAAACTTTAATGTCAAAACTGTTTTCTGATCTTTGGGAAGTTGATCAAAGAGAGATTGGAGCGTTTGATGGTCGCTATGGCTTTGGTCTAGACGATGCAAGACCTTAAACCTGGATGGCTTTGTCAAAATCTATTCCCCTATGTTTCTCCATGCTTCCATATCGGCATTTCTTGGGATGGAGAGGCCTAAGGGGAGTAAGGGTTGGAAATAAAATAGAAAATAGCAGGGGTTTTGAAAAGAAAGAATTTCGGGAAGGTGGAATCATACCCTTCGCAAGGAATGCGAGTGGTATCCACCTCACCCAGCATAAGTGCTCAATAGTGCCAAGGAAATTGGCTAAAGTCCTGGTCTCGCTTTTCTACAAAGGCATCGCGACCTTCTGCTGCTTCGTCAGTGCTATAAGCGAGGCGCGTTGCTTCACCAGCAAAGAGTTGCTGCCCAACTAAGCCGTCGTCAATCATATTGAATGAGTATTTTAGCATTCTCATTGCTGTAGGTGACTTATTGTTCATAACCTTTGCCCAAGCGAGGGCTTCTTTTTCTAAGTCTTCATGGGGAACGACTTTATTCACCATTCCCATTTCATATGCCTCCTGAGCAGAGTAGTTCGCGCCTAGAAAAAAGATTTCTCTAGCACGCTTCTGGCCCACTTGCCGGGCAAGATAAGCCGAGCCGTAGCCTCCATCGAAGCTGGCCACATCAGGATCTGTTTGTTTAAACACGGCATGTTCACGGCTCGCGAGAGTCATATCGCAGACTACATGTAGACTATGACCACCGCCAACTGCCCAACCCGGAACCACGGCCATAACAATTTTAGGCATAAAGCGAATTAAGCGTTGTACTTCAAGAATATGCAAGCGGCCGAGCTTGGCTTTGTCCACCGTGCCATCTGCATCTTGATATTGGTAACCGTCTTTGCCGCGAATCCGTTGATCGCCGCCTGCACAGAAAGCCCAGCCGCCATCTTTTGGTGAAGGGCCATTACCAGTGATGAGAACAACTCCAACGTCGCTGCTAATGCGAGCATGTTCCAAAGCTGTATAAAGTTCGTCAACAGTCTGCGGACGAAAGGCGTTACGAACTTCGGGTCGGTTGAACGCAATGCGAACGGTGCCTTGGTCCACTGCCCGATGGTAGGTGATATCATTAAATTCGAAGCCAGGAACCTCGCGCCACTGGCTGCTCTCGAAAATGGGAGAAATCAAGAAGAACTCCTTCCAAGTAGTGTTCTGGACTGCCCTTTATGCCTTTATCGCCATGGGTTCGTCAATCAGATTAAGCCCGACACAGCAAATGCTGCGCATCTCCGCGCTCAAAGAGTAGATATTTACTGTAAATTTTTCAGGGTTTAAGACGATAAAGCGTTCAGGGTTCAAGAATTGTGAATAACTGTCCATAGGCGCCTCGAAGAGAATCGTGTAACAATATAGCGATCAGGTAAGCATTTGAATGAAGTGGTAAAAGTGCGCGAATTTGCGGAAAAGTTAGGTGAAGCCAAGTTCCTTCGGAGGCGCTGGGAAGAAAGCCACCTGCGCCTATTCGTTCGCGATGCCAACTTGATGTGTATCATGCTCTTGTTGCTGATAGCCCCCACTGATCTTTTGAGTTTTCCTGAAGAACTAGCCTGGGAAACCATTCGAACAAGATTTATCGCCATAGGCATTTTTCTGCTAAACCTGCTTCTTCTATTCCAAATCAAATCACGGGCGACGGACCCTAGAATAAGGGCTCTCTACCATGGGTTTCTGGCTGAAACAACTCTGGTGATGAACGGTTTATTTCTCTACTTCTTACTCACCATGAACCCTAGTTACCGCCTAGCGGTTACAGTTGCCTGTCTCACTGCAAACATTGGAACCCACTTTTTTCTCCATCGGTTTCGCCGCAGCCACTTACTTTTCAGCACAGTCTTTGCCATTATTATCCTGCCGCCGTTTCTCTTTTCAGAAGTTTGGCGGGAACACCTTATTTCAATTTACATCGGCCATGCGAGCTTCTTCGTCATAGCCGTCTACTTTCGTCGGGTATTCTATAAGTCACTTCAGAAAGACTACTTGATCAAACTCCAGGCTGAGACGATCAAACAGCAGTCAAAGAACATAGAAACATCGCTTAAGGATAAAGAAACCTTGCTTCGGGTTCTGATGCACGATATCTCGAACCCCCTCACTGTAATCATGGGCAACGAGATGATGCTAAGCAAGCTTGCTGCCGATAATCCTGAACTGATCGAGAAATTGAAAAAGATCCAGCAGGCCACCATGTCGATCAATGGCATCATCAAGCACGTGCGGGATTACGAGGCTGTTCGTTCAGGTAAAAAGCCACTACAGATTGCAAGATGTTCGGTGCGGAGTTGTATCGACCAAGCCATGCTCATGATTGAAGAACGGGCGCAAGCCAAGGATATAACCATTGTCGCAAAAATAGGCGATGAGGATATTTTTTGCATGGCCGACGAAACTAATCTAACCCATCAAGTCCTGGTGAATTTACTGACCAATGCCCTAAAGTTTTCCGCTACTGGTCAAGTGATCGAAATAATCGTGAGCCAACAAAGTGATGTGGCTGAGATTCAAGTAATTGATCATGGTATCGGCATACCTGATCGTATTTTGAGAAATTTGTTTAGCGATTCAAAGACGACCAACCGAATGGGAACTGGAGGAGAAAAGGGTACGGGATTTGGAATGCCGCTGGTAAAGGCCTATCTTGATCGCTTTCATGGTTCGATAAAGGTTGAAACTCGTACGATCGACGACTACCCTACAGACCACGGTACGACATTTACAATAAGACTCCCCATAGCAAAAAATGAGGTACTTGGAGCCGATGGTGGCGCGAAGGCTGTGGTGTAAAGCCTTCGGCGCTACAATCGTTGATGAATTGTAGACCCTTCTTAAGCTAGTTCTCGCCAAGGAAGGAACCGGCCAGTAGATTTTTTGTAGTCCTTGTACTCGGTAAAGGCGTGCTCCAGGCATTGCTCTTCGATGCGGGCTGAATGATTGTAGTACAAGCCCATAACAAGCCAAGTCGCCAAGACAAGATAATTTCCAGAAGAAATGAAAAGACCGAGAATCATCACCAGGTTCGCAGTGTAAATAGGGTGCCGGATGTATTTATAGAGACCCGTTCGAATGATGTCTTTCGGGAGGAACATATTGCTACAGTGGCTATAATTATCGTTCCCGAGTTCCATTTTAGCGCCTACAAAGATAAGAACTCCCAAGATCGAAAAGGCCGCGCCAAGATATAGAAACGTCGGCTCTTGGCTCCAGGTTCCCTGCAAAGGTGTAGGGCTGGCCATAAAAAACATGGCGATGGTACTAAGACAAACTAGCTGAGAAAATCGGTAGAAGTACTTGAATGACGTGACGGACTTGTTCTGCTTAGCTCTTTGGTCCTTTTCAGGACTTAGCTTCTTCTTATCGTACGAATAGATCGAGATCATTGCAAGTATGAGGTATATCGATCCAATGGTGTATTGATGTTCCATAATAGGGTCTCCTTGTCTAAACTGAGGGTAACTCAGTTGTGGCATTGGTTTCAGTAGCCTTACTCGTGCTTCTTTCAAGAAGGCGTCTTACAATTTGAAATCCGACGGTAAGAAGTTGAGTTTTACTCCATATAAATACATGGTAGCGCTCTCCAGGATTTAGCTTGCTAGGAGCTTCGTAGATGGTGTTACCACAAAAGAACTGGTAGAGTTTTGTGATAGATAGGCGGTTTGAAGCTCCCAGAGTGTACTTGCATCGGGTACAAAATACACTTCTAAACACGATTGCTGCCCAAACAAAGGCTTGGAGAGATCGTTTCCCCTGAACAGAACGTGATATCCAAAACGCAGCATTTTCTTGAACATTTGCGAGACTTTGGCATTCGCTTTCAAGGAGCTGATGACGGATCTGATCGGGAATATCTGCTACGCTACGGGTTGGCGGGCTTGACTCAACAAACCCCGCAACAAGGTCATTACCTGCGAATACTCCAATTACTTTGCTTGATCTCATCCAACTGATATCTATGCTCTGATCGCCACCATTGTTCACGTATCTGCGATTATACTCAGAATACTCCTGAAGATTCTTCAGGTACCGAATGCGATAGCGAAAAAAGATTCCCATTTGTGACTCCCAACTAGTTTTGAATTGCAGCTGCGCTAATTTTGAATTAATAGTCGGGGCATTCTCATGAGGCCTTTACATAAAAAGCTAGCAATCGATTAACACTTGATCTAGTTGTTCGTAAATTTAAAATTTGGAGTTCATCTAAAAATTTTTGTTAACCGAGAAACGCTATATCGATCTCGTATTTTCTAGGCCAAGCAGGGCAAGGCTGTCGTTGAATAGTGACAGCTTTATACACGTCGACCTCAAAGTTGACCTAGGTTGAATATTGCGGCTGGGCGTCCCCTCCAAAACTGCAACCGTACAACGGCATTTGTAAGAGAGGGGATTATTACTTCTCGAACCTACAACTGTTTAGCCTGCTTACCATCAAGACTTCAGTTTTCTGCAGTTCGGTCGATACTTTTTCTAATTTATTTTGCGGAAAGTCTTTGCTTCATTTCAAACCTGCTGGGTTTAGGGCGTAGCTTCGCAGGCATCTTCGTAAAACTGCTTGAGACCTTTCAAATGATTCAGATTTTTCTTATAGTAACCTTTATTTCTGGTCTCAAACCCCGTGTTAAACTCATGCTCCAACAGTCGATCTGGGAGGTTTCCCAGCCATTCGCGGAATGGCTTCAAGTACGACATGCGGTAGCTGAATTCGGAAGGAAGAGCATCGACCATATCTTGGGCGGTCTTGCCTTTGTGACTATCTATATAGGCCAGAAGCTTATCTGACTCTTTGATCCGATACTCAAGATCTTGGATGCCTTGGTCAATAATCTTCATTTGCTGCTTGATAAGATAAGATGGGGAAAATATATCATTGATCGACTGCCGATCGTTGTGATCAATGGAATCTTCATTGAAGACAACATTTATAATATAGTCTTTATATGAGTCTAAAAATGATTGTGTGAACAGAACTTCCGAAACAGGAAGCTGACGGTCAAGGTGAACCATAGAATCAATGAGAGCCAAGAGTCCCTTGGCGTGAAATGAGAAGAGCGGCTTCCCTGAGCCTGTGGAGTCTTTTTCTACCCAACCTCGATCATGGTACTTTTCAAAGAGCCTCATTACTTGCGTGTACTGCACATCGAAGTCATGGGCAGATGGAGCTGGTGATACGATGTTTTTGATCAATTCGATATGGAACAAGACGTCTTTGGCTCGAAATGACTTCAGCGTGACTCCAGTGGTAAACGCAGCACACTTGATGATAATGGGATGAGTATTTTCGAGTCCTTTGTTGGCCATAAGTTATTCCTTTAGATTTTACTAAATGTAAGTTTAACACCGGGTGTTGGAGTCATGGTTGCATTAGGGTCAAAGCGAAACTTTTTGTTGCTATCTTGAACATCGAATCGACGGATGATTTCAGGGAGGGCTAGGCTGGCCTCAAAGCTTGCCAGGTGATTGCCGATGCACGTTCGTGGGCCACCTCCAAAAGGAAAGTAGCTACCAGGTGCGATTGATTCAGGGTCCTGCCATCGTTCAGGAATAAAGCTGTCAGGCTTTTTCCAATACCGAGGGTGGCGATGGACTGCATATTGAGACAGAAAAAACGTAGTTCCGCCCTTAAACTCGTAATTTTGATAGGTGACGGTTTCATGATTGGTTCGATTCACCATATATACCGCCGGGTAAAGTCTCATGATTTCCTGAAGGGTGTAGTGAAGGTACTTTAGGTTCGATAAATCTTGGATTGAAACAGGGCGATCCGGGCATTGCTGCTGAATCTCTAGCCTAAGCTTTTTCACTACATTCGGGTGATTGGCAAGCAGGAGCAGCCCATAACATAGGGTTAAGGCAGTGGTATCATGGCCAGCGACCATAAGAGTGACAACTTCGTCGATGATCTGTGCCTCGGCAAAACCTTCGTTATCGTCGTCGTTGGCATCGATGAGCTTCTGCAAAAGATCGTCTTTTGACGGACCTTGTCGACGATCCTGAATCATCTCCCGGATATAGGTATCAAGGCCTTCTTTCGCCTTATTAAAACGTCGATTGCGGGGGGATGGAATCCAAAGTGGAATCTCAACGGGAGTCCAGAACGCCCATCCCAAGTAGTCTTGGCCCTCGCGAAACCATGCTGCCAACTGAGGGCCTTGATCCTTTATTTCTTCAGAGAATAAAGACATAGCAACAACATCGAAGGTGAGATCCATCATCATGCTGGTTGAGTCAACTTCTTCCCCCAGATGACTATTAATTTTGCCAATGCAGGTTTCTGTTGCCCGGTGGATCAGTGGCTCGTAAGTTTTGAGGGATTTTTCAGTAAACGCGGGATTGGCAAGCTTGCGGTGAGATCGCCACGGCTTGCCTTTGGCTGTTACCAAGCCATTGCCCCCAAAAGGTTTCATTCGCTCATAAAGCTTGCCCTTGTAAAAATTTCTTTCAGTTTGGGCAAGAGCCATCTTGATAAAGTTAGGGTCGGATACCAGAACCCCTCGAACACTAGGCATGGGAAACCTGACAAAGTCTCCATAGGTTCGCGACAGGCGTACGATGTATGGAACCGAATAGCTTCGGAACTGGGGAGCAAGGCCTAAGATTGGTAAGGCAATCGGTCCCGGCAATCGGTCATAGGAATCCCGCTTGCCGAGCAAGAAAAGTTTGCTAATTCTATCCATGCCAGTCCCTCCTCCTATACTTAAAGGTAACTGGTTTCTCGCTGATTTTGAAGAGGAAAAGGTGAGGCCCCAAGGGCCTCCTATGGGATGTTGAGCCTCGGCTTAGCCTAGTGTTAAGCCGCTGGTCTGATCCCAGCTGACATGGATCGTGCTTTTAGGGGGGTACTTACCAGCAACAATGGCCCGGGCGATCGGGGTCTCCACATGGCGCTGGATGTAGCGACTCAAGGGACGTGCTCCGTAGAGGGGGTCATAAGCTGCTGTTGCGATGGCTCCAATCGCCTCGTTGCTGATTTCAAGGGCAAGTTCCTGTTGCTTTAAGCGAGTTTCTAAGGACTGGGTCATGAGTCCAACGATCTGCTCAACTTGCTGGCGCTGAAGCGGTTTGAACAAGACGATGTCATCCACTCGGTTTAAGAACTCTGGCCTAAAGTGTCCGCGCAGATCTCGTTCAACAGAATCTTTCGCAGTGTCTGGGATGCTGCCGTCCGATTGAATTCCTTCGATGAGATGAGCAGCACCGATGTTGCTGGTCATGATCACGACACAGTTTTTAAAGCTCACTTGTCTGCCTTGGCTATCGGTAAGGTGACCGTCATCCAAAAGCTGAAGAAGTAGGTTAAAAACTTCGGGATGGGCTTTCTCCACCTCATCGAAGAGCAGTACTGAGTATGGCTTTCTGCGCACAGCTTCAGTCAGTTGGCCCCCTTCATCATAGCCTACATATCCGGGAGGTGCACCGATTAGGCGGGAAACCGCATGTTTCTCCATGTACTCAGACATGTCGATGCGTACCATATTATCTTCCGAGTCGAAGAGTGCTTCTGCGAGGGTTTTAGCCAGCTCTGTTTTCCCAACCCCGGTAGGCCCCAGGAAGATGAAAGAGCCAATGGGGCGTCTTGGGTCCTTGATATCGGCTCGGGCACGAATGATCGCGTCGCTGACTAAGGTCACCGCCTCGTCTTGTCCAACAACCCTTTGGTGAAGGGTCTCTTCTAGATCGAGAAGTTTTTCTCGTTCACCTTGAACCAGTTTTTGCACTGGAATTCCGGTCCAGCGACTCACAACCTGGGCAACTTCTTCTTCAGTGACATCCTCCCGCAGAAGTTGTTTTGAACCTTCAGCTTCGGCTTTAGCTTCAGCCTCCTTGAGAGTTTGCTCTAGCTTAGGTAGTTCACCATGGCGAAGCTTGGCGACTGTTTCGAGATCGTAGTCACGCTCTGCTTGAACAATCCTTTGATTGGTCGCCTCAATGTCTTTGCGTATCGATTGCAAGTGTCGAATCGCATCTTTTTCTTTGGCGTAAACTCGCTCTAGCTCGCTGACGTGGCCTTGGATGTCGTGAAGTTCCTGCTGGAGTGCGGACAGTCGCTCTTTGCTAGCGGCATCTTTTTCCTTCTTCAAGGCCGCCTCTTCAATTTGCAAACGCATCAGCTGGCGGCGTTGCTTATCCAATTCTTCCGGTACCGAGTCGATCTCAGTGCGAATCATGGCTCCGCATTCATCCACCAAGTCGATGGCCTTGTCTGGCAGGAATCGATCGGTTATATAGCGATGGGATAAGGTAGCTGCTGCAACCAAGGCATTATCCTTGATTCGAATACCATGGAATACTTCAAACCGTTCTTTCAATCCTCGCAAGATAGAAATGGTGTCCTCTACTGAAGGTTGGTCCACAAGCACTGTCTGGAAACGTCTCTCCAAGGCGGCATCGCTTTCGATATACTTGCGGTATTCATCGAGGGTCGTGGCTCCGATACAGTGAAGCTCGCCCCGAGCCAGCATTGGTTTAAGCATGTTTCCTGCATCGAGCGCACCATCGACTTTGCCGGCTCCGACGATTGTGTGCAGCTCATCGATGAACAGCAAGATGCGGCCTTCGCTGCCTCGCACCGCATCAAGGACAGCCTTCAACCGTTCTTCAAACTCGCCCCTAAATTTGGCCCCAGCGATGAGGGCTCCCATATCGAGGCTAAAAATCGTTTTGTCTTTTAAACCTTCAGGAACGTCACCGTTGACTATCCGGTGAGCTAAACCTTCGGCGATAGCAGTTTTACCAACCCCAGGTTCTCCTATAAGAACTGGGTTATTTTTCGACTTGCGACTAAGGATACGAATCACACGATTGATTTCTTGATCGCGACCAATGACCGGGTCGAGTTTGCCAGATTTAACCCGTTCAACCAGATTCGATCCGTACTCTTCTAGTGGGTTTTTTACTTGTTCTGCTTGTTGTGCGTACATTGCTCCCCCTTCGTAAGGAATGCTGGGTTCTTGATTAGGGCCGTCGTGTACGAATTCGTCTGCCAATAAAAAGGTGATTTCTTTTGAGCGATTGTCAAGGGGAGACATCATTCCTTTGGCTTAGGTTTAGGCTTAGAGTTAGGTAAGGCTGGCTTGGTAGTCTTAAAATTAGTCTCATTTAAGGCAATAATTACAGATAGATAATAGCTATTTGTAATGTTTGGAAAGCTTCATGACGATACGATACCGAAGCATCACAAGCAGGTTATAGAGGAAGCAATGGGTCAAACTCAGATTCTTTGGGTGCTGCTGGGCCTTGTGCTATCAGCTTGCAGCCAATGGTCATATTTCCCTGGTCGAAAAGAGTCGAAGCCCACCGAGGGTGGGAGCGATCAAATTCTTGCCGCCAATGGAAACTTTAGCAATCTTTGTCTGTCTTCCGATTTACCTCCAGAAACACGTGCAACAGTCGACATCATTCTCACTACGCTACAATTAAGCGATTGTGACGAAGCAGATTTTGCTTTAGCAAGAGTTACTGAATTAGACTTATCCCGTACCGGTATCCAGGACCTTAGTCCTCTTGTCAGTGCGCGTTCATTGATAGCACTCAATTTGAACGATAATCAGATAGAAGATTTGGGGCCGATTCAGTACCTCACGGCTCTTCGATTTCTGCAGGCTACAAACAACAATATTGTGGACCTTTCACCACTCGCCAAGCTAGCGAGCATAGAGGAACTGGGTCTTACAGGGAATCGTATCACCAGCCTTTCGCCGATTCAGTCGTCCCAGGGCCTGCGGGTTCTACAGATTTCGCAGAATAATTTAGCAAGCCTTGCGGGGATCGAACTATTGAGTTCGCTAGAAGTCTTACGGGTAAATCAAAATCAGCTGCAAGACATCTCTGCTTTGGCCGCTGCTGGTTCATTGCAGCTACTTTCCATTCAGAACAATCCAGATTTGGTCGACTTTGGAGGCCTGGCTGGATATAGCAATCTACAGTTCTTAGATATCCAAGGAACAGGAGTTCAGAGTCTTGATTTTCTCGAAGGCCTTTTGGGATTAAAAGAGCTTTTTATAACATCGTCACCAGAATTGACATATCAGCCAATTAGCAGCCTGTCTGCCTTGGAAAAGTTTGAGATTGATAACGGCTTGTCTCTGGGAGCTGGTAACTTCGATGCCGGTGTTCTATCAACTTTGACTCAGCTCAAGGGCATTCGTGTGATCAACCAAGGGGTGAGCGACCTTGGCTTTCTCGCGGGCTTAACGACCCTGGAAACACTTAACTTAAACTTCAATCTCATTACTGATCCAAGCCCTTTGGCAACCCTTGTAGGCCTGAAGCATTTAAATATGGTCCAAACAGGGTTGGTCGATATTGGGTTTATGACAAGCCTTGTGAATCTCTTGACTGTTGATCTGTCAGAGAATCAAGTGCCTGATTTGAGTCCTCTACAAAATTTAACGAAACTGGAAGCCCTCGCATTAAGTGGCATGGGAATTTTAGATCTTAGCCCGCTAGCAGGCCTGACTGCCATGAAGGAACTGAACCTTTATGTGAATCAGATAAGTTCGGTGGCGCCTCTTTCGAATATGGCCCAGTTGAAGAGACTCGATCTTGGAGCTAACCAAGTGAGTGATCTATCCCCATTGCAAGCTCTCGCTCTTGAGGTTCTCGACCTTTCTGGTAATGGTATCAGCGACTGGCAGGTCGTTGGTGGGATGCTGGGCCTCAAAGAGTTGGTATTAAGTGGAAATCCCGCGCAAGACCTTAGTCCGATCGCTGGATTAAGCTTGCTTCAAAGCTTGAAGGCCAACAATATTGGACTTGGAGATTGCTCCCCCGTAGCTGGTCTTACAAGCCTTCATACACTGGAGCTGAGTCGCAATGTTGTTACGGATATAAACTGCGTTGCTGGGCTTGGTAATCTTCGGACATTTCTTGCTCAGGCAAATAGCATTGCAGATCTGGGGCCCATCGCCCAGCTTATCAACCTAGAGACGTTGGCAATTTCAGCCAATCAGATTAGCGATGTCACTCCCATCAAAGACTTGATCAATCTGCAGTCTCTAAATTTAGTTAACAATCAGATTCAGTCCATTGCCCCTTTGGTGGACCTAGGCTCTTTACAACAGGTTTATCTAGGCCAAAATCCATTGGGAACAGCTGTACCCTTTAATGAGGGCAATTGTCCGGTACAGGCTAAGAGCATAGCCATTCGAGAATTTTGTAGTGGGGGTGGAACATGAGGTTCTACACCGCAATGTTCATTGTATTGCAGGTACTCGCTTGCCAGCAACCTGAGGAAGATCTCGGACAATCGGATACCGGCTCGTCCTTTGACGGTCGTGACGAAGATGAAAAGGTGAATATCCCATCCAATGTGACAGGTGCGTTTCTCACCTGTGCGGTGCGAGAGGAGTGGCAGGAAAGCCAGCAAGTACAGGAGATGGGTTGTCGGTTGAATCAGCAGAGTGGTGAAAAACTAGATTTAGAGCCCTACGCCGAAACCTGGGCTTATACCCCCAATGAACTCATTACGCAGGCAGTGGTCGATCACCCTACCTGGCATGTCTTTTATCAGATTCGTGGTAGCTCTCAGGCAGTGGTTGACCAGCTGGTGAAGGATACTGAAATTAGTCTTGATCTACCCATTGGAGACGAGACTCTGACGTTTAGGTCTCCCATGGGAAGTATCTTACAAGACATCGATCTTTTTAATGATCCTGATGTTGATGTCGGGCCTGTGGGAATAGACGAGGAACGACCAGGCTCCCTTTAGAACTGAGCCGGGAGCTTTGAGTTACAACTCCAACTCACTTCACTTCGAGAAGCTCTACATCAAACTTCAGAGTAGTATTCGGAGGAATCACTCCACCGGCACCTCGTTCACCGTAGGCAAGAGCAGCAGGAATCGTTAGCTGGCGTTTGCCGCCAACCTTCATGCCTAAGACGCCCATATCCCAACCCTTAATAACTTGGCCTGAGCCAAGAACAAAAGAGAAAGGCTGGTTTCGATCAAGTGAACTGTCAAACTTCTTGCCATCTAGAAACATTCCTGTGTAATGAACAACGACCGTTTTTCCAGCTACTGCTTCGGTGCCCGTACCTTCTTTCACTTCCTCTATCTTCAGCTTGCCTTCATCAACAGTTTCGCTTGTGTCTTTGTTTGACTCTTTCTTAGTACAGCTGATCACCGGAAGGAAGGCGAGGGATAGGCAGATCATCGTTTGTTTGAGCATGGTCGATCCTTTGAAAAACATTTTCGATTAGTTGGGCTTAGCAGAGATCAAACCTTTGCTCAAGAGTCGATGTAGCTTTTGGTACATTTCAAACAATTCTTCCGGGTGATCATCAATGGTCTTTCCTGATCGAATCATGAGGAACGAAAAGCCATGGATGAAAGACCAGGTGGCCAGTGCTGCTGAGCGACTATCATTTGTTTTGAGGAAGTCTTGGGCGATAGCATCTTTCATCATATGCTCTAATACAGAAAATGCAGCATCCCCTGCTTCGCGAATAGGTTCGGGGGCGCGGGTATGTGCTTG
Source organism: Pseudobacteriovorax antillogorgiicola (assembly GCF_900177345.1). Taxonomy (NCBI): domain Bacteria; kingdom Pseudomonadati; phylum Bdellovibrionota; class Oligoflexia; order Oligoflexales; family Pseudobacteriovoracaceae; genus Pseudobacteriovorax; species Pseudobacteriovorax antillogorgiicola. Next base: position 37,113 of record NZ_FWZT01000005.1, on the reverse strand, counting down.
CTCTTTAAGTCCAAACATGAGCTGGAGCAATGCTGGGCTTTCCATCACCATCTCAAGATAGGCCTTACAAGCTTGATAGAGCCGTTCTTCAAATGGCAAGGTTGGTGGTGTCGCAGCCCGCATTCGCTCTTCAAGCTCTTGGAAGCCAACTTCGGCCAGTGCAAGGCGCAGATCATCAGCGTCTTCAAAATAGTTCTTGATCCCGCTTTTGCGGGAAATTCTTTGGGGGCAAAGATTCTTGGAACCATTTGCCGTCAGGTCTTCCAGGGCATGGAGGAGAAAAATCCCGCGAGGGCTTGCATCAGTGAAACTTGTCAAGTTCATGAGCCGTCCGGTGCAGTGAGTGTCTCTTCCCATTGTAACCTGAAGGCCAGGTTCTGTAAATTCGGCGGAGTCTCGACCTCCGCCATATTATCATCGCATTCGTGTACATTGTTTTCTTAGATGAGGAGTTAATTTAGTATTCAGGTGGTGCAGGAGGTTTATTCCCTAGCAATTGATCGAGTTTCGTCATCATCGACTCGTCCAAGCGCTCCAACAACTTGATAGCTTCTAAGTTGTCTTTGAGTTGCTTGGTGCTTGATGCTCCAAGAATTACTGTACTTACATTGGGGTTGGCAGCACACCAGGCGATCGCCAGCTGAGTCATGGCCATATCTTCCTTTTTGCAGAAATCGGCCAAGTTTTTGACGATGGTTAGTTTCTTCTGACCTTCTTCTGATTCGTGCATATCCTTGAGCCACTCAAAGCCTTTGAGACTGAATCGAGAGCCCTCGGGAATGCCGTCATTGTACTTGCCTGTTAGTAGTCCCGAGGCCAGTGGTGACCAAATCGTGGTGCCAAGTCCGATTTCGCTATAAAGACGGCGATACTCTTCCTCAACTCGATCTCTGTGGAGCATGTTGTACTGGGGCTGCTCCATAGTAGGGGGTGTTAGGTTAAACTGGCGAGCTATGCTGTAGGCTTCCATAATCTGCTGGGCGGACCACTCTGAAGTTCCCCAATAGAGTACCTTCCCTTGTTGAATCAGGGTATCCATAGCCCGAACGGTTTCTTCAATGGGAGTTTGACCATCGGGCCGATGGCAGAAGAACAAATCGAGATAGTCCACCTGGAGGCGCTTTAGTGCTCCATGACAGGCGTCATGAACATGCTTCCGACTGAGGCCTCGTTGAGTTGGTTTATCACCACCCCAAAAAACCTTGCTTGATATTGTGTAGCTGTCTCGACTCCATTTGAGTTCTTGGAGAGCCTCACCCATGATGACTTCCGATTGACCTGCTGCATAAACTTCAGCGTTGTCGAAAAAGTTCACACCGTGCTCGTAGGCAAGCGACATCATGTCGATGGCTTGTTTGGTGTCGACTTGGTTTTTGAACGTGACCCAAGAACCGAGAGATAGTGTGCTTACCTTAAGGCCTGAGCCACCGAGTCGTCGATATTCCATAGAAAAATCCTATTATTGTGAGTGTTAAGCCGAAACTGTCAATATGATGTTTAGCAATCTGATGCGCCTATGTTGAATCGATCATAGGGCAATCATCGTAAAAATCAAATGCCTCAAGGTTTCACTGTGGCAGTGGGGTCTCTGGTTCAAAATTTTGCAAGGTCTCTTTTAGAATTTGATAGTCCGTTTTTCGCGGGTTCGTTCCGGGAATTAGTACTGTGGGATGAACTCGGCGATCCATCCAGAATCGGCCGTTGGTACGGCTCAGGTCAGGATGGGAGGCGAGCCAGGTGATCGTATCAGCGCCTTCGTCTGGAGTGCGTAATATAGCTTTTGTGATCTGGTAAAATCGCGGCAATGTCTCGGCAACGGATTTGGTGTCGGCCCAGCCAGGGTGCATGGCGTGAACTAGAATACCATCTGGCTCCCATTCCTGAGCCCATAGCTCAGAAAGCATGACTAGGGCTCGTTTCAGCTGGGCATAGGTTCGGGTGCCATCGTAGGGCATTAATCCTTGGGTGAGGTGATCGGCTTTGAGTCTTTGGGTATACATGCCTCCAGAAGAAACGTTGATCACCTGGGCAAGGGGGGCTCTTTTTAGCAAATTCTTGACCCCTAGTGTCAGACGATAGGGTGCCATCAGCAGCAGGGCAAAGGACTTCTCAATGCCTTCGTCCGTTTCCTGCCTTTCTTGATACAGGTAGCCGGCATTATTGATCAGGCAATCGATAGGGCGATCAAGCTTGACGAGTTCTCCAATGGTTCGATCAACGTCCCGAGCGAGACTCAGATCTGCAAGGATATAGCGATGCTTCTTGCGGCTATGGCTTTCTTGGCGAAGCCTGTTGACGCTTGCCTTGGCTTTGATCTCGTTGCGAGCAATGATGGTGATGTCAGCACCTAGAAGTGCCAGTTGCCTTGCCGCGGCTTCGCCAATTCCAGAGCTGGCTCCGGTGATGACAATATGATGCTTGTTTAGCTTGCGAATCACTGGGTAGCGACAGTTTGTTTCCCACTGGTAGCCAAGTCGTGAGAAACGCAAAAGTCCTGGTATCAACAGATGATCTTCAATTTGAGTTTTAAGGTCTGGAAGGTCTGGAACTTGCTTAGAGGGGTTTAGGGCGCGAACGAGCTTTTGAAATGAACGACTAAGTTCGCTCTTCAATATGGTCTTCAAAACCGGCGACGCATTATTCCAAATACCATCGAAATGAACACTAGTCTGCCAGCTAAGCCGTTTGGCTTGGTTGTCTATAGTGAAGCGAGTTTGAACTTGAAAGTGATCATGTTGAGCTTCTAAAAGCACGTCTCGGCCAGGCTTTAAGGCTGACAATACGAAATAAAGGGTCAGTTCTTGGCGTAAAATTCTGTAGGTAACATTGAACTTTGTCCCAATTTGGATAGGGCCGCGATCTACCTGATGGCTTTCCAGTACATGATCATCCCATTCTGAGTACCGGGAGACCTCTTGTAGGTAAGCAAACGTATCATCGCCGCTGAGTTCAAACGGCTCGGAAAGCATGATTGATATCATTGATAACACCTACTAAGTTGCGAAACTTAGGGTGTATTATGCGTGAGGATTTTGGATTCGTCCAGAAAACCCTCGCATCGTGGGTAGCCTACCCTCGATGCGAGGAAGTGGTTAAGGAAGTTCGCATGTGATGGGTCTGATAGCGATACCGTGAGCTGTTAGCTCTACTTCATCCAAATCGACAGGTAGGTGGATCTTCTCGTCTAGGGCTAGAAAGACTTTGCTTTCCTTGTAGATCAGAAGATCCAAGGCGAGATCATAGTCGTCCTCACAGACTTCAAAAGAAGAATGATCCTCTACTTGAAAAGGGACTGGTACGTTCGATGGAACCGATTGAGCACTGATCAGCACTCCAGTCTCGCCATTGGCAAGGCATGTTCCAGACGCTAGGGTCCAAAGTAAAATGGAAAAAAGACGCATGTTAGATCACTCCCTCTAAGGATTCTCGATCATAGGTACTGACCATAAGGTCGATATACATGGGAATCTGACCAGTGCTCTCTGGTGCTTCTTTCAGACTATCGGCCTCTTTGATAAAATCGTTAACTAATTTAATGAGGCGCATATAGGCTTCTGGGTTGAGCGATGCTGATAGATGGGCTAGCCGAGATAGATTGGTGCCGACTAAGGATTTGTCGAAGTAATCGGAGTCTTTCTTTATCTGATGGAGAATATCGCTTGCATTCATCAGAGATGAACTTGATGCTGTGTGCTGAACGCTACCGGAACTATCCTCAACTAAGAAGTGATCTTCAATCATCTCATCGAGTGCAGCAGTTCCGCGGTCCCCTAAGATTCTCTGAATGGTCGCCCGGCAGGTTCCGTGGTTAGTCAGCGCCATTTTCAGAATGTAGTTGTGGGGGTCTTTGTATCGATACAGCCTAAGCTTCTCTTGATCGAAATCTGGTTCATCGGGGCGACTATCGATAATTAACGACCCTAACGCTGGATAGAATTTATTAAGAAACGCAATCCGTCGCGGCCTAGACATGATGACTTGGATCAATGAGAGAATGGTTTCATCCCGCACATCATTGGCTTCGTTTTGTAGAATGCGTCGAATCGTTGAGTAACTGACATTCGCTTTGTTGGAAACAGACTGAATGCTTAGATTCCGATGGGTTTCCAGATACTCGGAAAGCGCAGATTGCAGATCCGCTAAGAGGGCCTTATTAGCCATCGCAAGTGTCTCCTGTTTTCAGCGTTTCCTAAATTCTACGCAGTATTGTGCAGAATTGTCACGCAATAAAAACTAGTTTAGGAGTTAAGAAATCATAATGAAAGCCAGGTTACGTTCTCAATTTTAAGAACGACTACTCAAGTACGGTTAATTAATTTAGAAGAGTGAAGTTAAGGATTCTTAAAACTAGTGATGACAAAAGGGGTTTGAGCTCGGTTTTTCCACTGTGAAAAATCAACTGTCACCATGGAAAGTAATTTGAGTTGCTCGTGTTGACTTTGTAGGTTGATTGGGCAAACTATGTCTACGAAGAGGGATCTGGATGTTCCAATTAAAAAGATCTAATGGAGCTTTCACTTTGCAGCATATCTAGCTTTTTGCCCCCCTAACCATGCTCAACCCCTAGTCAGGACAACAAATAATTCCCCCATTTATTTCATTATTTTGTGCAAAGTGAATCCCCTTCCCTAAAATAGGGAAGGGAGGCTCCCGAGATCTGAGAGCAAAGGCTGGCGTTAAAACACTAGCCTTTAACGCTGCCAACAGTGAGACCACTGACGACATATTTAGAGGAGTACAGGAAGAGCATCATGCTTGGGATAGCGATCACAACACTACCTGCCGCAAAAAGACCCCATCGGGAGTCGAAACTTCCACTGAATTCCATTAAGCCTAAAGTCCAAGGTCGTAGCTCAACGTCATCGATAAGAGTCGAGGCGAGCAGGAATTCGGTCCAGGCTGATGTGAAGCTGAATAGGAATGCGATCGCGAGGGCCGGAGTTGAAAGCGGTAGTAAGATGCGGAAGAAGGTTGATATGGGGTTGCAGCCATCGACCCGAGCGGCATCTTCTAGGCTTTTAGGGATCGTTTCAAAATATCCTCGAAGGACCATGATGGAGAATGGTAGCGTTGTGACGGACATTGCGAGCACAAGGCCGGCATAGGTGTTGCCTAAGTTCAAGCTTTTCACTACGAGATACACTGGAATGATCATCATCGGTGCGGGAATCATCTGTGTGGTGAAGAGAAAGCCGTTGGCAAACTGCTTGCCTGGAAAGTTAAAACGAGCGAAGGCATAGGCTGTTGTAGCAGCTAAAAATACCCCGATAAAGGATGCGGAGAAGGCGATGATCAAAGAGTTATAGATCCACTGGAGGAAAAGGTATTCCGTAAAAAGATCCACGTAGTTCGAATACCAGTAGCGGATCTTTGGCTTTTCGTCCTCGGCGTCCAAGGAGGCAAACTCATCTTCGAAATCATCGAGGTCTTCGTCCGTCGGTGCAGCGTCACCCTCATCGACAGTATCCATTCCCTCTGGAATATCTGGAGATCGAAATAGCTCATAAGGAATGACTGCATCCCCGAAGAACTGCACGTAGTCTCCAAAGCTAGCCTCTCCACGAGGAGGGAATTTGAGCGTCTCGGTGCTTGCTACAGTATCAGTGTTGCGAAACGATATTGCTACCACGCGAAATACCGGAAACGTTGCAATGATACATGCAAAACTTAAGGCAAGATGGACTAGTAAAACCCTCGCTGGGCCGGTCTTTCCGATTTTAATCATACTGCTTATTCGGTTTCCTATTCCTAACATTGATCATGCCGCCTTTGCTTCGTTGCTTCGAGAAACCTTCACTTGGATTACCGTTAAAACGCATAGAATCGCAAAAATAACGAAGGAGTAGGCTGCTGCGAAACCATAACGATAGTATGTGAAGCTCTGTTTGAAAAGATCCGTGACTAGGATATCAGCGCCCTCGTATCGCCCTTGGTCGGTCATCAGATAAATGACATTGAGGTTGTTGAAAGTCCATATAGCGCCTAGCATCGCTGCAGGTACCATGACTGGTTTAAGTAGAGGTAAAGTGATATGCCTGAATTTTTGTAGCCAGCTTGCACCATCGATCGATGATGCTTCATACACGCTGCCTGGAATGGACTGTAAAGCGCCTAAGCAATTGATCATCATGAATGGAATACCGAGCCAGATGTTAACGATGCAAGCTGCGGCGAAGAGCGCATCTTCATCAAGGAACCAGGCCTGAGGCTCGAATCCAAACCAAGTCAATGGAGCTATGATAGAACCATTCCACTCAAATGAAACGAGTTGATTCATAACCTTAATAAATTGATTGATGAATCCCACGCTCTCGTTGAAGTCAGCGCGCCATACGAGAACAGCAATGACCTGAGGAATCACCCATGGTAATGTCAGAATCGTGCGGTATACGCCCACACCCTTGAGCCCTTTTGCATTGAGGAGCAGTGCTAGAGCGAGACCGATACTGAGATGGAAGAATAGGTTGACGAAGGTCCACACCATGGTTCGCCAAAGGACAAAAACAAAGGATTGTCCAGTAGCTCTATCTTTGAATACATCGATATAGTTTTGAATGCCAGCGAATGGCACACTCCCTGTTTGAATCCAGTCGGCGAAAGTCTTCAAACTGAGATCTGTAAATGAGAGATAGAACTCATAGACAAGGGGGTAAAGAAACAAGAATATGATGCCGAATAGGGCGGGGGCCATGAAATAAAGAGGCGAACGATACTCACCCTTAAGACCCATCTTATAATACAACCCGATAAACATCGGTATCGATGCGAAAAAGCTACTCGTTAGCCCAGATCCACCGCTTGCATAGATAAAACCTCCTAGGCTTAAGCCAATAAGAATTTTAAACGGCAGGTACATGGGGTAGTGCCAAACTCTAAAATTGAGCCACAGGTAGCTAATACCCAGGGCTACAATTCCAAAAAGAATAGCTAGCAGGAATAGCAGTTCACTTAAGGCTGGTAATACGGAGACGCTCATTCAATCCTCTATGTTCCGGTGGGTTTGTGCCCAGCTTAGGCTGAGCACAAATCAGTCAGTGTGCGTAACCACAGTTTAGATCTAAGCAGCGGCTTCTCCCTGATGCCGCTGCTGGTCATCAATTTAGTGGGACTTCTCACCTTTTTCACGAATCGCGCCCAAGGCTTCATCAGCAGCTTTCTGACCCGTAGCTACGGCCTGTGCGACAGTTTCCTTGCCAGAAAGGGCTCGTTGCACCATGATGCGCATGCCATCCCAAGCGGCACGCATTTCGACTTGGCTAGGAGACGGCTTCGCGTGTGCTGCAGCATCGATCAACGGCTGCAAGCTATCGAGGGATTGAACTTTCTTAGAGCTTCGAACTTTAATGGTAGCTGGAATTCTATCCAGCTTGGTTGCCATACGGAGCTGAACTTGCTCTTCGGTGATAAACTTGATGAAGGCCTTCGCTGCTTCCAGACGCTTGCCAGTGGCAGCCTTGTTAATGAAGACAAAGCGTCCACCGAGCAATGGCGTTGACCACTTGCCGGTGCTAGCAATTTTAGGGATCGGAGCGATTCCTAAGTTTTTGCCAAGCTTTTCCCGTAGAGTCTTGACTTCCCAGTCTCCATTGATGTGATAAGGAGCCTTTCCTGCGAGGAACATTGATTTAGCGCAATCGTAGTCGCAGTCTTTGGGGAGGATCTGGTGCTTGTTTTTAAGGTCGACTAGAAACTGAAGAGCTGCCTTCGTCTTGTCATTGTTGATTGTAACATTGGTCTTGTTGCCAGACTCAGAAAGTGGCCAGCCACCGTGCCCACCTAGGATAGGCATAAACCAAAAAGGTTCCGATTGGAACATGGCGAGGCCATACTTATTTTCCTTGGGATTGGTGTGCTTTTTGCCCTCTTTGATCAAGGCATCAAATGAGTCGGGAGCTTGGCTAACCATTGCTTTGTTGTAGAAAAGCATGAGGTGGTTGCCTTCACTGACTGGCACACCCCATGTTTTACCTTCGAGACTCATCACCCCAAGTGCTGTGGGATTGAACTGGTCTTTTTTCAGCCACTCATCCACTGGTTGAATGACCGATGCTGTTTTGAAGACTCCAGCAAGATCATTAGGGCCATAAACGAGATCAGCGCCATCACCAGTCACAGATGAGCGCAAGAACTTTGCTCGAAGCTCCTCATTTTCATAGTGTTGACGAACGACCTTGATATTGGGATTTCGCTTTGCAAAAACGCTGATCCACTTGTCCATTTCCTTTGCTGCTTCGGGAGAATCCTGCTCCCATAAGTCGATTTTGATGGTTTCCGCCATGGCGCTGCTACCTGCAAGCCAAAGCGAACAGAGAACTGTCATTCGGTTCATAATCTTCATTTGACCACCTCTTCCCTCAATTGGTGAACTGCTAATCCATACATTGCATGGGACCAAGTTAAAGGCATCACCCATGCGGGTTTGCCTGTCTTGGGATCGATTTGTTCGGCCAGCAAGCCTTCCGGGCTTGCATGTTCGTAGACCCACTGCCAGCATTGACGGGCCATATCAGTTTTGCCACGCTCGTCTGCAGCGAGGGCTAGCCACAATGTGGCGAGAACCCAAGGATTACCGTCTCGGTAATGATCAGCCTCGTATCGTCCGATGCCTCCAACACCTGGTCGCCACAGCTGCTCGAAGGTAACATCGATGAGTTGATCCCATTCGCTGCCATTGTTTTCGTAATCGAAAACCCCATATGGGTAACCCGCGCCAAGCTGCGAGATATCAGTGACGAAATCTCGCTCTAGAAGGTATTCATCTCGCCCTGCCTTGTTTGTTTGGGTAAGAGTTTTGGCCCCGACCTGATCCATATTTGATTTGGTAGCGCGGTCCAGCTTGCGAAGCAGGGTACGCGCGAAGAACGCTTGCTGGTCTCTCCGCTCAATAAAGCGATCTGAGTGTGCCAAGGCTTTCAGGTTATCAAAGGCTTGTTGCCAAGTTTGAGGAGCATCCCACGACATGAAGTTGTAAAGGTCAATACCTGCTTTGATTCCCGCGGCCATGGCTCCGACTGCGTAGTAGTGAACACCAATGCGCTCTTCCCAAAGGTCGTGACCTTCGATCGGTAGTTCTGGATCGGTGCTATGCTTGCTTTCAACGAGCCAGTTAGTTGCTCTTTCCACCATGCTTCGCAACTCTTCAGCGAGGTCTTTATTGTTGGCTAGCTTTACATGCTGCCAAATCCCAAATACCACGCTACCGGTTTCGTCAGGTTGCAAATGACCCCAACTGGCACCGAGGTTGCCATCCATGTCGTGACGGTGGAGGAAGCTACCATCCGCGCTTTGGCACTTTGCCATATAGCGATAGAATTCAGCGGATTCTTCGTGCATCCCGCAAACATCCATCGCGTAGGATATAAATCCAGCGTCACGGCCCCAGCAGTAGCCATATCCACCACAATGGGTAAATGGGTAGTGAAACTCTGGAGCGGCTATGATCCCACCTTCGGGGTCTTGCATTTGCTTTAACGTTAAGAGGGTGCGCTGGTAAATTTCCTTCGCCCGGCTGTCTAAGTATTCAGGAGCAGCTGTTTTACTGGCTAGCCACTTTCTGTCGGTATCTAGAGCAAGCTCAAGGTCTTTGGCAAATGGTTTGGCGCTGCGCTCTGCGAAGGAGTCGAGGCTATTGTCTAGGGAGTATGCCAGTTCAAAGCTTTCATTAGTGTTCCAACTCCAAACTGCAAGGCCGTCAGTTTGTCCGATCGCATCTAGGGACTTCGGTTCCAGGGAAAGTTTGCTATTTCCAGTCTTGCTTTCGGATGCGTAGTAGTAGCCCAGGACATCGTCTCGATGAGAAATACTGCTTAAGATGTCCTTGAAACGATCTCTTGCAAAGTGACCCTGCTGATTCCAGCCGCATTCTGCAAAAGCTAGATCTGCGGCTTGCGAGCCATGGTAGCCTTTCACGCTGAAAAATACTTGATGGCGAAACGATGTGAGCGCTCCCTGATCTTCGTCGACATGAGTACTTTGCAGCAGGTTTGCAGCGCCGATTTCAGGCTTATGCCAATGAATAAGCCAAGCTTGGAAATCTTGTGCACCTTCGATAGATAGGCGTTCACGAAGTTGATCATTCCAAACGAAGGTTTCAATATGGATCTTCAGCTTATTCTGCCATGAGCTGTGGGCGTCTAGAATTTCAAATGCCTGTCGATAGACGTCAGCGTCAGGCATCAATTGGCTGGACGCTTCTTTGAGAGGCAGGTATTCAGCTTTAGGGAAAATTTGGCCACCGAAGTCATCGGTCGCCTCGCGCCACTGCTTCGATGTCTCTGGGTCACCGGCAGGAAAGTCGAGAACAAAGACCTTAGTTTCGAAGTCCTTATGACGTCTTGGTTTTAAAATGATGCTTGTATGAACTTGACGAGTAATCAAACTGAGGGCATCACGCTTGGGGCCGAAGAAAATCGTTGGTCGGCATCCATGTCCGCGTTTTCCAGAATGTAAAAGATCTTCGCTAGGATCAAGGTTGGTACCGAAGCCAACCATCAAACGTCCTCTCGCTAACAATGATTGTAGCATGGTGCTACTCTCCTTGGATTAGGGTTTCTATATAGCCTACCCTGACATTTCTGGGTAAGGCGGGCTCGAACAGCTCCCTGGAACGCTTGGTTTAGCTTTCCTTCGCAAATCTTGGTTGATTGCCACGATCGATAACGGTGGAGCAGGGAGCCTGTTCTGGTAAAGCTAGTAATAATCCGAGCTTGCCAGATAAAAAAAATCTATACGTCGATGCGGCGTCCGAAATCCGTATCCTCAAACCAGTGGAGGGCTTTGCGATCGACAGAAAGGGTCAGCGTATCTCCCTTTTTTGCTCGATTCATGACAGCCAGTCGCTTAGGGTTCGCACTCCGAATAATAACTTGCTTCTCACCAATCAGTCCGACCATATGAGTTTCATGACCGTGGGGCTCTTGAAGAGTCACAATCATTTTAAAATCTTCTGCGCCTTGAGCCTCACGGCCTTCTTGAGTCAGAACCTTCATGGCTTCAGGTCGTAAACCTAAGCAGAAGCGGCCTTCTTCCATTGGAGTTTCAGCATCACTGAAATCGAAGTGTCCACCTTCGAATTCAAAGACCTTCTGGCTACCGCTAATTTTCAAGGTGCCGTCGAAGAAGTTCATGTTGGGGCTACCAATAAAGGATGCAACAAACTTATTGGCGGGACGATCGTAAAGCTCCATAGGCGAGCCAATTTGCTGAATGTCGCCGCCATCTAAGACTACGATCCGATCTGCAAGAGTCATCGCTTCCACTTGATCATGGGTGACATAAACGGATGTTGCGCCAATTTTTTGGTGAAGATCGGCGAGCTCGATCCTTGTCTGGGTTCGTAGTTTAGCATCAAGGTTTGAGAGGGGCTCATCAAATAAAAATAAACTTGCACGACGGACGATGGCCCGACCGATAGCAACCCTCTGCCGTTGGCCCCCAGAAAGCTGGGAAGGCTTACGATCCAGAAGGTGTTCGATATCAAGAATCTTAGCAGCTCTCATGATCTCGGATTCAATTTCATCTTTGGGGCGTTTGCGCATCTTCAGGCCAAACGCGAGGTTGTCGCGAACCGACATATGAGGGTAAAGAGCGTAGTCCTGAAATACCATTGCAATATTGCGATCCGCTGGGGCTAGCTTGGTAACTTCCCGTCCCGCAATAGAGATCTTTCCTTGCGTTACAGTCTCTAGGCCTGCAATGGTACGAAGAAGGGTAGACTTTCCGCAGCCCGAAGGGCCTACCAGCACCAGAAACTCATTCTTCTCGATTTCAAGGTTAATGTCGTTAAGGACTTGAACCTTGTTGTCATAAATCTTTTGTAGTCCGTCAATCTTTAGCTGTGCTTCCATGAAAACCCTTCTGCTGCAACTGATGTCAATTAGGTAGCGATGGCGGTATGTCCCGAGAAAAACGCGTTTCGACCAGTGAATCTTTCACCCTTTTGAGGTGATCCAAAAAGTCCGGCCCTCGACGAAGTGTCACGCCAGTCGCAAGTACATCGACGATGGTAAGGTGGACAAGCCGCGATATCGCTGGAGTATATACGTCAGTATCTTCGGCTGTTTCAACCCCGAGTGTAATACTGCAGTGTTGCGCTAGCGGTGAGCCAGGGGTGGTGATGCCAATCACCGTTGCGCCTGCTTCTTTAGCAAGCCTTGCGGCTTCGACTGTCGCGATCGTTCTGCCAGTATAGCTGACGACGACAACCACATCGCCACGGCCTATCGCTGCTGCTGACATCCGTTGCATCATGATGTCTGTGTAGGCTACGACAGGAGTATTGAGGCGGAAAAATTTATGCTGAGCATCTATGGCTACTGATGCTGAAGCACCAAGGCCGTAGAATTCAATTTTCTTCGCTTGGGCCAGTGCGTCCACCGCGCGACCAATCAAATGGTAGTCTAGATTGCTACGAGCGTCTTCTAGGCTCGCCATGGTCATCTCGAAAATCTTGTTGGCGTAGTCTTCCACGGTGTCATTGGGTTCTACGTTGCTATTGACGTAAGGTGTTCCATTTGCCAGGCTCTGGGCCACCCTCAGTTTGAAGTCTGGGAAGCCTGTGCAATCAAGGCTACGGCAAAAGCGGTTGACTGTGGGTTCGCTAACCTCGGCAGAGCGTGCCAAGCTAGCAATACTTGACCTAATCGTGGTGTTTGGATCAGCCAAAACGACGTCAGCAACCTTAAGTTCAGACTTGCTTAGGGATGTCCTGGCCTTACTGATTTTCTGTAAGATGTTAATGGCTCTACTCCATGTGGCTGGCGATTGTACGTTTTGCCGTTATATATAAAACAAACGTACCCTAGCACAAGGGATTAATTCACGACAATGATGTAATCTTACTAGAAAGTTCTAGACCTCATGGAAGGGGTGATTTCGGAACTTTCAATAGAGCTAGCTTTGATTCAAGCAGAAAAGGGAATAAGGAAGTAATATAACTACAAATTCACCGATTGATGCCGCCATTCTCGGGAATACTCCTTAACTATCTAGTAATATTACATTGACCCCGAGGGATGAATCGGATAATTGCTTAAGGGACAGTTTCATCAATTGCTAGGTGATGGACATGCTTACAGAAGGCTACGTAGGCTCCTACAATATCGTTCTTTTCGGCGGCAATGGCGATTTAGCCATGCGGAAGCTACTTCCCGCGTTGTATCGCCTTTATTCTTATAACAACCTAACCCTTGAAGGGTGTATTATTGGCGCTTCAAGAACTGAACTGAGTCGTACTGAATATGAGGACCTGGTTCATAGGAATCTTCAGATCCATCTGGATACCGATGAACTTGATCCTGTCAAATGGGAGGGTTTTCGGCAAAAGCTACGCTATGCCAGAGTCGATGCAAATGATCGAAGTAGCTTCGACGTGCTTAAAGCGATGACCCAGGACAGCGCTGTTCAGCGAAATATGTACTACTTTTCAACGTCTCCGAGTTTATTCGGCAGTATTTGTTCGAACCTCAACACCTCTGGTTTGGTGGATCGTCACTCGCGGGTCGTGCTAGAAAAGCCGATCGGTGAAGATCTTGCTAGTTCTCAGGTGATCAATGACGAGGTCGCGAAGTATTTTGAAGAGTGTCAGATCTATCGAATCGACCATTACCTTGGCAAGGAAACGGTGCAAAACCTGCTCTCAGTTCGCTTTGCTAACGCTTTGTTCGAGCCACTATGGAACTCCAATGCCATCGATCACGTTCAGATCACAGTCGCTGAAACAGTTGGAGTGGAAGGTCGTTGGTCTTACTACGATCGAGCAGGAGCGCTCCGAGACATGGTGCAAAACCACCTGCTTCAACTACTATGTCTTGTCGCAATGGAGCCTCCGAGCTCTATGGACGCCGATGCTGTCCGCGATGAGAAACTGAAGGTCCTAAAGTCGCTGAGAACCATCACATCCGATGAAGTCAATCAGAAAACCGTCCGCGGCCAATACCGACCTGGAGCAGTCAATGGCAAGCCCGTGCCGGGCTATATCGATGAAGGTGGTGATGGAGCGGATTCCAATACCGAAACCTTTGTTGCACTCAGGGCAGAGATTGATAATTGGCGGTGGGCCGGGGTGCCGTTTTACCTCAGAACCGGCAAGCGTATGCCGGTTCGTTACTCAGAGATTGTTATCCAATTCAAATCTGTACCTCATTCGATTTTTAATGACGACGGCAATGCAATCGCACAGAATAAGCTCATTATTCGATTACAGCCGGAAGAAAGTATCCAGCTTGTCATGATGAACAAGGTGCCGGGTTTGGAAGAGTCAATGAAGCTGAGGGCTGTGCCGCTCAACCTTAGCCTGACAGAGGCATTTGATAATCCAAGAACTCCAGCGGCATACGAACGCTTGCTCTTGGATGTGATCCGCGATAATCAAACCTTATTTATGCGACGGGATGAAATTGAAGCCGCTTGGCGATGGATCGACCAGATTCATCACGGTTGGCGGGTGACTATGGATCGACCAAAGTCGTATACAGCAGGAAGCTGGGGACCGGCTGCGGCAGTTGCGCTGATTGTTCGGGATGGTCAGAATTGGCATGATTAGGGAGATGATTTATGACAGAGCAGCTTTTCCAAACCAATGAAGAGATGCAGCAGGCACTAGCAAAAGAGATTACCAAGCACCTGTCGTCTGCTATCCGTGACAGAGGGCGAGCTAGCTTAGTGCTTTCCGGCGGTAGCACGCCAAAGCGTTTGTTTCAAATTCTTGCCGATTGCGACTTAGATTGGGCCAAGGTTTGGATTACCTTGGCTGATGATCGCTGGGTTGATCCGGACCATAAGGATAGCAACGAGCATTTGGTTAATGACAACCTTCTCCTAAACAAGGCGCGTTTTGCCACTTTTATTGGCCTTAAAACACCAGCGGACAACCCCTTCGATGGTGCAAACGCCTGTCATCAAAAGTTACAAGACATCGCAAGCCAGCCATTCGATGTGACCCTTCTAGGGATGGGGGCGGACGGTCATACAGCTTCACTATTTCCTTGCGCAGAAGAGTTAGGGAAAGCTGTGGAAGGCTCGAATCTGGTTTGCCAGGGTGTTGTTCCTAAGACTGCACCCTATCAGCGAATGACGCTGACCCTGCCTGTGCTCCTCAATAGTCGGGCCTTATTCCTACAGATCGCGGGTGACGATAAGAAAGAGGTTTATAAGACTGCATGTGAACCTGGGGACGAGGCTCAGATGCCAATTCGATATTTTATTCGCCAGAAACGAGTGCCACTTCAAGTTTATTGGGCGCCAAAGGACTAATGATGAATGCTACACTGAAGAAAATTTTAGATCGAGTGAAGCAGCGGAGCGCTGCCACCCGTGAAGCATACGAAGCGCGCATGGTAGCTGCAAGCCAAGACGGACCAAATCGGAAGGTGCTTTCTTGTGGGAACTTAGCCCATGGTTTTGCTGCCTGCGGTAAGGAAGACAAGGCTGCCTTGGCAGGGAGTAAGGTCAATGTTGCGATCGTGTCAGCGTACAATGATATGCTATCTGCCCATCAACCGTTTCAGAGCTTTCCAGAGGTGATCAAAGAAGCCTTGCAAGATGCGGGCGGTGTCGCTCAATTTGCAGGTGGTGTGCCAGCTATGTGTGATGGTGTGACCCAAGGCCAACCGGGAATGGAGTTGAGCTTATTTAGCCGTGATAACATTGCTATGGCGACGGGAGTTGCACTTTCCCACAACATGTTCGATGCTGCTGTTTGTCTAGGGGTTTGCGACAAGATCGTTCCTGGGATGTTGATGGGAGCACTGAGTTTTGGTCACCTGCCCGTGATATTTTTGCCGGCGGGACCAATGGAGTCTGGTCTCCCTAACAAAGAAAAAGCCCGTATCCGAGAGCTTTATGCGAAGGGTGAAATAGGTCGCGATGAGCTACTTGAATGCGAGTCGAAATCTTATCATAGTCCGGGCACGTGCACCTTCTATGGCACAGCCAACAGCAATCAAATGTTGATGGAGTTTATGGGACTTCATCTTCCTGGAACCTCGTTTGTGAATCCGGGCACCGAGATGCGTCACGCGCTGACTTATCATGGAGCGCAGCTGATTGCGAGCCAAACCCAGCTAGGAAAGGACTACAAGCCTCTTTACAAGGTTATTACAGCAGAAGCTATCATCAATGGTATTATCGGTTTATTAGCAACTGGTGGTTCTACAAACCACACTCTTCATATTATCGCCATTGCGAAAGCTGCTGGCATTGAAGTTAACTGGGATGATATGGCTGAATTATCAGAAATTATCCCCCTTTTGGCGAGGGTTTACCCCAATGGTGCCGCTGATGTGAACCACTTTCACGCAGCAGGTGGCTTAGGCTACATTATAGGGCAGCTGCTGGATGGTGGCCTCCTTTGCAATGATGTTGAGACTGTTTTTGGCTCTGGCTTAGAAGACTATGCAAAGGAGCCTCAGCTGGTGGAAGGAAACAAAGTTCAATGGAGCCAAGGAACGAAGGCTTCCTTAGATCGTGAGATTGTTAGCCCTCTTGCAGAGCCATTCTCTCAACATGGTGGTATCATGCTGATGGAAGGCAATTTAGGGCGCTCTGTGGTGAAGACGTCTGCAGTAGCGGAAGAGCATTTGGTGATCGAAGCTCCGGCTGTGGTCTTCGAAAGTCAGGCTGCTATGCAAGACGCATTTAAAGCCGGTGAGCTTCACAAGGATTGTATCGTGGTGGTGAGATTCCAAGGGCCAAAGGCCAATGGTATGCCGGAACTCCATAAACTGACCCCACCACTTGGTGTTCTTCAGACGCTTGGTCATAAAGTTGCTTTGATCACCGATGGACGAATGTCTGGAGCTTCCGGTAAAGTACCAGCAGCCATCCACCTTTGGCCAGAAGCCCTTGATCAGGGGCCCATAGGTAAAATTCAGAACGGAGACATGATTCGCTTTGATGCTAAATCAGGGGAATTGAATGTGCTCGTTGAGCCAAG
Organism: Pseudobacteriovorax antillogorgiicola; assembly: GCF_900177345.1. Lineage (NCBI taxonomy): Bacteria > Pseudomonadati > Bdellovibrionota > Oligoflexia > Oligoflexales > Pseudobacteriovoracaceae > Pseudobacteriovorax > Pseudobacteriovorax antillogorgiicola. The sequence continues at coordinate 20,180 of NZ_FWZT01000005.1, read as the reverse complement.
CGAATGGGCTCGTCGCACTCAGGCGGAGCGTCAGTTCAGATCTGACTTTGGTATGGGGCGAGAGCTGTTTTCTGTATTTCGCGATCAAGTGTCTTCAGCGGAGCAGGGAGCTTCAGTTTTTTTTAAGGTAGAGTCATGACGATACTCGTAGGTGATATCGGAGGGACAAACGCACGCTTAGCCCTCGTCAAAGATGCTTCTCTGAAGCTTGAGCATATGCAAACCCTGCCTACTCAATCTTTTGCGTCCTTTGACGAGGCAGTCCTCACTTATTTGCAGCGTCTCGATGTAAAACCAAGCAAGGCATGTTTTGCCGTTGCGGCCCCCATCAACGATGAGCGAGTGTCCTTCACGAATAATCCGTGGAGTTTTTCGGTCGCTGAGCTGCGCTTGCAGTTGAATATTCAGGATATTCGGGTCATCAATGATTTCGAAGCGATGGCGCGATGCTTACCCCATTTGAAAGCAGCTGATGTGACGAAAGTCGGAGGCGGCCAAGTGAAAGCGAGCCAAACGAAGGCTATCTTAGGGCCTGGAACAGGCTTAGGGATGGCAGCCTTGCTTGAGGATCAGAATGGTGTTTATCATCCTCTTGCCACAGAGGGTGGTCACGCAAGGTTTGCGGCAAGCAATGAGCGTGAGTGGGCTCTATCCAAGGTGCTTGAAAAACGGGATGGATTTGTGTCCAACGAATCTCTTCTATCCGGTCAAGGCTTGATCAATATTCGGTGGGCTCTTTCGCAGTTGGATGGCAAAGGTGTGTCGCCAGTTTCAGCAGCGCAGATCTGTGAGGCAGCGATTCATAAAACAGAAGATGTTTCCGTCGAAGCATTTCAGATCTTTTGGGCCGTCTTAGGTTCTGTTGCTGGGGATTATGCCATGCAAACGGGAGCCTTAGGTGGCGTTTATATTTCCGGGGGGATCGCCCCAAGGTACATGTCCGCATTGAACGACAGCGACTTCCGATCACGCTTTGAAGCTAAGGGTGATTACAGAAGTTATCTGGAAGGTATAGCGACATTTGTGGTGTCAGCAGATCAGCCAGGCCTGATTGGGGCTGCGGCGGTTTTTGAGAACGAAGGAGAAGCAAGGTGACGAAGAACCCTAGCGCGAGGAACTCTCAGGAAATGGAAGAATTACTTAAGAAGAGTCCTGTGATTCCTGTACTAACCATCAACAGCATTCACGAAGCTGTCCCTCTAGCGCGAGCTTTGGTTCGTGGTGGTCTCAGTATTCTTGAGGTTACGCTGCGAACAGACTGTGCTTATGATGCCATAGAAAAAATTCGTGAAGAGGTTCCCGAAGCCGTTGTCGGTGGTGGTACTGTGACAACTGTCGAACACCTTGAGAAGCTGACAGCTGTAGGGGCTCATTTCGCAGTGAGTCCGGGGATTACTCCAGAGCTTTTAAAGAAAGCTCGTGATCTGGGAATGCCTTATCTGCCTGGAATCACTAGTGTTTCAGAATTGATGACAGGTTTGAATGAAGGCTATGAAGTCTTCAAGTTCTTCCCTGCTGCGGCATCTGGTGGAGTTAAGGCTCTTAAGTCGTTCTCTGGGCCGTTTTCTCAGGTGCGGTTCTGCCCAACTGGTGGCATCAACCGGGAAAACTATCAAAACTATCTCAGCCTGCCGAACACCCTCTGTGTTGGTGGGTCTTGGGTTGCCCCAAAAGACGCTATTGCCAACGAAAATTGGGAAGTAATTGAGAACCTTTCAAGAGATGCGGTTACAGCAGCTGGGAAGTAAGGGCCTAGGAGGCATGCTAAGGCTCACGATGTAGTCATAGCTTGCCTTGGGGATTCAGTAGTTTCAGGTGGAATTGAGGCAATGATTTCCTTAAAGCGATGATGAGTCGCTAGCTTTTCAAAAGCCTGTTCATCCGCGAGATCCTTTTTGAGTCCAGGGGAAAGGGCTATGGCTCGATCGATGTCATCGATTGCCGCGTCGTAGCGATTTAAACCAGTATGTGCACAGGCTCGTTGCCAGTAGGCTAGCGGGTATTTGTCATCGAGGTCCACAGCACGATTGGTTAGGGAGTATGCCCACCGAACTTCGCCTAAGTCGAGCAGTGTGTCGGCTTTATAGGTAAGTGCTTCCACATCTTCTGGGTGAATTGCTAAAATTTTATCGTAAATATCAATCTTTCGCTGCGGGTTTTCTTCTAAGCCAGACCGCATCCAAAGAGCGTGAATCTGATTGGCGTTAGCCACTTCCTGTTGAGTGGCTATGATCTGCTCTGAGCGCGTCTTAAGTTTCTGCTCTAGTTTGTCCAGCCTCTGCTCGTACTCCTGAGTGAGTTTTAGAACACGATTTTCTACGGTATCTGCTACATTTTCGCGAATATCTTTGATAGAGCGCCAACCTAGAAGAACAACCAGGGATGCAGCTGCGGTGATGATAAAAAATACGTTGTTCACTGTGTCGGTAGTGTATCGAATCGCTCGATCGGAAGCTTTAAGCTCCGTAGACGATAGAAGCTGATAGGTTTCAGCTTTGAGGTGCTGTTGATCAGCTCGGATGTTTTTCAATTCGTCGAGTATGTAGCGTTCGATGAATGGCTTAAAGATTGGTTTGTCAATGTCCAGAGGTTCTTGCTTGTCAGCCTTATCCTGCCCTCTTGCAACGCCTGCCAACCCTAGGATGGCGACCAAAAATAAAATTCTGGACATGAATTGGCCCTCGTAATGATGTCGGCTTTACCTTGGAAAAACGGTTATAAACACTGTATCGTTCCATCGGAACTCTAAGAGAAAAATTGAGTAAAGCACTGGTAAAAATACTCATTAACAAAGTCTAAGACATTAGTTTTGATTTACAAGAGCTTTCGTATTAAGGATAGGTTTTGCCTAACTGGTCGGTGGGGGTCTGGAAATTTCTGTGACCGCTGCTATCTTATAACAAGCATTAAGGTCGCTAGGCAGAGAGCGCCTAGAGGGAATTACCCTCAGTTCACCGAACGTCTGTGTTCGGCTTAAGTCTATTAAAGGGGCACCATGTTCGAGACCTCTACTATTGAGATTGACCGGAAAAAGTACGCTAGCAACCTTAAATTTCTACGAAAAACTGTGGCATCAAAGTCCGAACTTTGCCTCGTCATTAAAGGCAATGGCTACGGTCATGGCGCACGTCAGATTATGGAGGTCGCTCAGGATCTGGGCGAGTCAACATTTGCGGTGTTTAATGCAGCCGAAGCGCTCGATGTGCTAAGTGTGCTAAACAAAGACTCGCGACTCATTATAATGGGTGAGATAGATTTTCCGCAGTTAGAGTGGGCAATGGAAAACAATGTCGAATTCTTTGTTCATAACCTAACACTTCTGCAAAAAGTCCTTGAAACTGCCCCAAAAAGCCCCTTTAAAGCCAAGGTGCATCTAGAAGTGGAAACGGGTATGAACCGTTTAGGAATCGACCCACGGGACTTCCACTTTCTAGCGAATTTGCTCAATGAGTTTCAACACAAGATCGAGGTCATGGGTGTATGTACCCATCTAGCAGGTGCCGAAAGTATCACAAACTTCGTTCGAGTGAAGAAACAGCTGAAAGAGTTTGATCGAGCTGTGCAAGGTCTTCGAAATCTTGGTATTGAGTCGCAACAGATTCACGCTGCATGCTCTGCTGGGGCTATTCGCTTGAAGAAAACTCGCTACGACATGGTTCGTATCGGCATTCTACAATATGGTTTCTGGCCAAGCCAGGAAACCTTCATCGAATACATTATGGACCGTCAGAATAAAGTCAGTCCATTGCAGCGGATTATCACCTGGAAGAGTCGGGTGATGTCTCTCAAGGCGGTTCCGATGGGTCAGTATGTGGGGTACGGAACCTCGTTTTTGGCTGAGGCGGACAAGGTGCTAGCCACTGTTCCTGTGGGCTATGCTGATGGTTTCTCCCGATCCTTGAGCAATCAAGGGCGAGTTCTTGTTCGAGGGAAGCTTGCTCCCGTGGCGGGAATCGTCAACATGAATGCCATCAGCGTTGATATCACTGATATCCCCGGAGTTGAAATAGGCGACGAGGTGGTATTGATTGGAACTCAAGAAGATCAGGCGATTTCTGTGTCTTCATTCAGTGACTATAGTAGTCAGCTCAATTATGAATTACTGACCCGCCTCCCCAAAGATATTCCGCGCATCATTGTGTAGTTTGTTTAACGAATCACATTCTGGAGACTTATGAGTTCACTAGACATTGGTATTCTGGTTATCTATCTGCTGATCATGCTGGCAGTTGGAGTTTACTTTTTAACGAAAAACGACGAGCTTGACGACTACTATGTCGGTGGTCGCTCCATGGGCAGTTTGCATATCGGCCTCTCAGTAGTTGCGACAGACGTGGGAGGCGGCTTTTCTATTGGGCTGGGCGGGCTTGGCTTCGCCATGGGGATCTCTGGCTCCTGGATGCTGTTCACCGGCTTATTGGGTGCCTGGATTTCAGCGGTCATTCTGATTCCTAAAATCAAGGTCCTCGAAAATCAAAAAAAACTTCTTACCTTTCCCCAGATCTTCGACCATTTTTTCGGCCCAAAAGTCGCTTTGATTGCAGCCATTATTACAACACTGGGATATATTGGCTTCACCTCGTCACAGTTGCTAGCAGGTGCCAAGCTTGCATCGGCAACGTTTGATGGCTTATCTCTCAATGCAGCCTTAATCGCCATGGGAGTGATCGCAGTGGTTTATACTGCCATCGGTGGTATCAAGGCTGTAATTTATACAGATACGGTGCAGTGGATCATCCTCATGGCTGGCTTGATCCTAGTGGCTATCCCTTGTGCTCATATTAGCCTAGGTGGTTTTGAAGCTTTAAAAACTTATCTACCCTCGGGACATCTTTCCTGGACCAACCTATCGTGGCAGCAGTTTTTTAACTGGGCCATAACCATTATTCCAATCTGGTTTATTGGTATGACTCTTTATCAGCGTATCTATGCCTGCGCTGATGTCAAAACAGCTAAGAGAGCTTGGTTTTTTGCAGGCCTGCTTGAGTTCCCGATCATGGCATTGATGGGGGTTCTCTTGGGCATGTACTCAAGAGTTGCATTAGAGTCGGGAGTCTTCGCCGAACTGGGCTATGCCGCAGGCTCAGCTTTGGATAGCGAGCTGGGAATGCCTCTCCTTCTTAAAACTGTGCTGCCCACTGGCTTGATTGGTTTGGTTTTGGCTGCCTACTTCTCAGCCATCCTATCTACAGCGGATAGCTGCTTGATGGCTGCATCTGGTAGTTTTGTTTCTGATATCGTCAAACCTAGCTCAACGAAGGGACACCTTAAGTTTTCTCAAGTGGCAACCCTGATTTTAGGTATCGTGGCCCTGTTCTTGGCGGGTATGTTCGAGAATGTTCTCTCGCTGATGCTATACTCATACAGTTTTATGGTTTCTGGGCTGCTTGTGCCTCTCATGGGGGCATTGTTTTTCAAGAAAACGAACCCTCTGGCGGCTGGTTTGAGTATGATCATAGGTGGCGTGGTTACAGTAAGCCTTAGCTTGCTGCAGGTAGGGATTCCCTTTGGTCTTGACGGCAACTTCTTTGGTATACTCTGCGCTGTCATTGTTTTTGTGACTACGACAACGTTTGCAGGGAGGACCCATGCCAGTACCTAGTTCTGAACTCATCACATTGAGGCGTCAGCTGCACGAAAACGCTGAACTGTCCCATCATGAGTCTACAACTCAGACATTGCTGAAAGACTTTTTGAAGAACAGGAGCTGCGAGTCAATCATTGATCTCTGCGACGGTAAGGCATTTATGGCTATTTTTGATAGCGGTAAACCTGGACCCCATGTGGTGTTCCGTGCAGACTTAGATGCTCTGCCAATTCTGGAAAAGCCAGGCAAAGACTATGGCTCAAAGAACGAGGGTGTGTCCCACATGTGTGGTCACGATGGGCATATGACTATCGTTTCCTCCTTGGCCGGTGGATGGCAGGATGTTTTAACCCACGGTAAGCTTGGATTGCTTTTCCAGCATGCGGAAGAGTTGGGAGAGGGGGCGATTGAAGTGATGGCTGACGAGGCTTTCCTTGACTGGAAGCCAGATCATATTTTTGGCTTTCACAATATCCCTGGAGAAGACTTAGGTACAGTTGTGGTGGGTGATAAAGTCTTTGCATCAGCATCTACAGGGCTGAGGATTTCGATCGAAGGACAGACTTCCCACGCGGCACACCCTGAGATGGCAAAGACTGCATTGAAGGTGATTCCGAAACTTCTTAGTCTTGCTGAAACCTTAGAGCAGAGCTACCCCAGTGAATCGTTTTTCCTGGCAACCCCAGTACAGGTTCGTATAGGCGAGGAGAACTTTGGAATCACACCAGGTGATGGTCGCCTTTCATTTACACTACGTGCCTTTGATGAAGAGCTTCTTAACAAAAATATGGAGCAGCTCCTAGAATCCTGCGAAGAGCTTTGTCGTGAGTATGGTCTTAGTTATAAACACGAATTGATCGAGCCATTTCCTAGCACGGGAATTGACGAAGTCATGACCCAGGTAGTCGCTGAAGCGACAGAAGAGTTGCGCAGTCTCACCCTACAGCGACGATCTTATCCGTATTACTGGTCAGAAGACTTTGGTCACTATACAAAGAAGATTAAGGGTAGTTACTTCGGCCTTGGGATAGGCAAAGATAAACCTTCCCTTCACGACCCTCACTATGATTTTGACGACAAGGCATTGGAGATCTATCCAGAGCTTCTAAGTCTTATCCTTAAAAAGGTTTTAGAAGAGTAGAACCTATCGCATTAATGAGAGCAGATTCTCGATATCGGAGTAGCCATAGAGTCGTTGGAATTCTTACTTTCAGGATGAGATTCTTAGTCAAGTTTTTGGAACTGGATACCGAATATTTGAGGACTAAAATCCAATCAAAACTTAAACGGAGACGATGTTGAAGCTACTTTCTAAACTCTTGCTCACAAACTTGCTTGTAATTCAGCCACTCTATGCTCAGGAAATAGATAGCGAAGAAGAAACTCAGTCTACTGAATCTGGTAACACCGACGATAGCCCCTTAGAATCTGATAGCTCCCAGGCACTCAGGCTTGGAAAGCAAGGAGCCATTCTATTTGGTGTGGGTGGCCGGACAGAAGGTCTTACCGAAGGTACGATTGCCTATCAGCATTACCTAGACCCGAATTCTCAGATTCTTGTGAATTACAGTAGTATGGATAGTACTATTAAAGAGGAAGCGGGCGAGGATGAGGATGGGGAAACCTTAGTCTATGTTGGTGTTAGTACGGAAGTTAAGGGCTCGGCTTTGAGCGTGAGCTTGCGGAAGTTTTACGGTAATAGCTTCTATATCGAAGGTGGTCTCGATTATGCAATGGTAGAAGGTAGCTTTATCATCGATGAAACAGTTCTCTCTGAACGTTCAGAAACAGACTTAGGCTCTTACTCTAAGCTTTCTGCAATGTTTCAAATCGGCAACCAGTGGCAGTGGGAAGCCTTTACACTGGGAACAAGCTGGGTTGGTATATTGGTGCCGATTGCAGGAACTCAAGATTTCACTACTGAGGCGGAGGCAGTCAAGAATAGTATCAATAGCATTGAAAAGTTTATGGACAACTCTGATAATGTTCAACTCAGTGCATTGAGGTTTCATCTAGGTTGGGCATTTTAGTTTGATCTAGACTCATAACGTTTTACATGTATCGTTGAACTTGTAGATCAAGTTGAGCCGATATCGATAGAATCGGCTCAACCATCTCGAAACTTAGGACTTAAGCGGAAGGGATATGCGCATTTCGCGGTATTTACTTGTGAAGCCTAAGCGTTCGTAGAGCCTTGAGGCAGGGTTGTCATGTTCAACATGAAGCTTGACGCTACCTTCTAGTCCATCAAGGGCAGTTTCAATAATCTTGCGGCCAAGGCCCTTGCCACGAGTTTCTGGCTTTACAGCAACGTAGAGTAAGAGGTTGTCTGGGATATAACCCGACATTCCAGTTTTTAGGATGACAACAGTTCCAAGGAGCTTTTCTTCTTCCATTGCAACAACGACTTTCCCACCGCTGCTAAAGCACTTGCCTATACCGCCAGTGATCTCTTCAACACTATCTTCATATGGCTTAAGCATTTCATGAAGTTCTTCTATAAATTGAGACAGGGGAATATGCTTTTCTAATTCATCTTTCGTCGTGATCGTGGAGATATTCATGTGTAATCCTTTAATAATGGTTCAAATCTCAGCTTGTGATTGTGAAGAGTTAGAGTACCTTGCTTGGCAACAAGGCTCTATTCAATCACTTCTTTCTCGATATACTTGGAAGCCATTAGGCCTAGGACTCCCATATAAGAAAGATTGAAGTTAATGGTTTCACCGACGCGATAAGGTTTCGCATCGTCCGTCAGTTCGATAACGATCATATCAGAGCTTGCTCCCAAAATCTCAACGCCCTTGTCACAGGGAGTCATGAACTTGGGATCGATATCAAGAAGACCCACATCGATAATGCAGCGGAGCCCAGTTTTTTGAAAGTCTCCTGGTTCAATTTCAGGGGTTTCGCCACTGGGGTTGGCTCCCAGGACCCCTACCGGTGCGAAAGGCTTTTCGGTTAGTTCGATGATTTCTGCTCTGAGCTGAAATACATCACCGTGCATGCCCTTGAAAGTTTTGCCGGTAAATAAGTTAATGCCAAAGTACAGTGCTTCACCAATGCGAAAGTGATTGATGCTCTTTGGAAACTTATGCTTCGATAGCAAAGGTAGCGTTACGGTGGAGCCCCCTGATACCAATTGCAGCTGTTGGCCAAACTTCGCATCGATCAGGTTCTTATAGAGAGCAAGTTGGATCAACTTATCCTGAGACGGCATCACACCATTTAAGCAATTTAAGTTGGCTCCGATGCCGATGACTCGAATGCCTTTGAGGCGAAAGACCTCCTGATAGAACTCAATTAAGTCTTCCCCTAATATCCCTTCTCGTAAATCACCCAACTCAATCATGATGACAACTTTATGGGTTTTGCACTGTAGTTGCGCCTCTTCAGATAGCATTCGAATGGTTCGAAGCTCTGTATTGAAACTGATGTCGGCGAACTGTACGATGTTGCGGATGCTTTTCTTGGCAGGAGGTTTGATGTAAACCGTTTCGATTTCAGGGTCAAGTTGCTTAATGGCTCTCAGGTTTTTTACCCGTGAGTCACATACTTGCTTGGGTTTGAGTGACAGTACTTCTTTGAGAAATAACTTATCACCACACAGTAGCTTGCTGACGACACCCCAACTTATCCCTGCTTTATCAAACTTTGATTCCAGTACCTCATAATTTTTCCTCAGCTTCGCTCGATTCATTTGCAGAAGAGCCACAGGAATTCCTTACAGTAGTTGACGATCTCGGCCTGATCTCTATTAGCACAGGCTGCTTTGGCGCTCAATAAGGAGCTTCTATGGGTATACTGTTTGCGGCAGCTGCTTGAATACGATTAGGTTTACCCTAACTAAAAATTACTAAACCTTACATTTGGGAGGGGAACACCCTTACATTTTAGTTGATGGATAATTTTGCACACTCTTTAAGGCATATTGCTCGCTTATCATCTTGGTGCATGAGTGATCTAGTGCGGAGTTAGGTACGGGGAAACCTAACTTATTTGCTGCAAAATGTGTTTCTATTAGGCGTGGCTGGCTATTTTTACTAGTGGGTTTGACGCCTAAATGACGTATAGAGACAATAGAGACATGTCAAATCACAAGTGAGCTTCGAGCCCCGTGTCATCTGCATGTCTCAAAACTCTTAAGAATCTATTTTGTATTGCTTTCGTCCTAACCCCAGCAACGAGTGACGCATCTCCATTGGATGTGCCTCGGGATATTGCTAAAGATATTAGGTTTTGGGAGAAGATTTTTAGTGTTTATTCACCAAGCCAATGTGTTTACCACGATACCCAAAATCTCGATGCGGTGTTTGCTGTGTGGAATATTCCTCATCGCGGTCGCCATCGCCGAGCTAAGATCAGGCGACAGAGACGATTGATCAGTCGTGCCTTGGTGAACTTAGGAAGAACCGGAAAACCATCTACCAGGATTGAAAAGAAGGTCTTTGATGCAACCCCTAGTCACTTAAAGAAGCCTTCATACTGGCGAAAGGCGAGTCGACGAGTGAGGTGTCAGCTAGGAGTGGACCTTCAAAAGCCCTTGGAGCGCTCTGGAAAGTATTTGCCTATGATCATTAAAGCTCTTGAGCGACACCGTCTGCCTTTGGATCTCAAGTATCTGCCTTACCTAGAAAGTGGTTTTCATAACCGTATTCGGTCGAAAGCCAATGCCCGTGGTCTTTGGCAATTAATCCCCGAAGTCGCGCGCAACCTGGGACTCAGAGTAAGCCGGTGGCGAGACGAACGAACTCACCCCTATCGATCAACGATTGCAGCTCTAAGGCTTTTGAAAGACCTCAAACGTCAGCACAGAAAGTGGTCTCTAGCAATCACGGCCTACAACTATGGCACTAACGGCATGCGGCGTGCGATTCGAAAGTATGGTTATGACTACTCTAAGATTCGCCGCTATCATAAGACTAGAGTTTTTCGCTTTGCTGCAAAGAACTACTACCCCAGCCTGATTGCTGTTCGGAATGTGGTACGCAGGGTCCGTGATGGAGAGCGTACCAAACGATATCGTGTCAAAAGTGGCGAGAACCTCACGATGATTGCCCGGCGATTTGGTAATCAGCTTCACGAGATTGTTGATTTGAATCATCTTTCGTCGACCACACTCCATCCAGGGCAATCACTAAAGGTCGTGATTCGTTAGTGTACTGTGAATCCGGCCTGATGGGGGCCCAATCGCCTATTCGAGCATGGAGTCTTTGACATCACCAACTTTAATTTGAAGATCAGGGTCTTGCATCTGTTCGGGGCGCTTGTTCATGTCGAGTAGCTCAATGAGTTTTCTGATGGATACCCTTCGCTCATTGCCCTTAGGCCATAGGGCATAAAGTGTCATCTCCACCGGCTGTTCAAGCTCGAAAACCTTAAGCTCCTTACCCCAGGATGCCGTATCGATGGTTTCACTGGGAAAGATGGCCACGCAGCGACCGCGCTGGGCGAGGTTGATAATGAACTGTGGGTGGTCGCTTTCAATGACCTCATCAGGAAAGATGGACGCTTTACGGAATGCATCATCGATCACTTCATTGAGTCGAGAATCCCAGCTGCTTTTAGCTACAGGGATGCTTCTTAGGATGTCTTCTTTGTGCTTAAACTTGGCATAAATTCTTGGTGAGCAGCAGAAGACCAGACGTGTTTTGGCGATCTCGCGACACTCCAGCCTAGGGGATACCGGATCTCGAAAGGCTACTCCCCAATCGAAGTGACCACGGATAAGCTTCTCCATCAACGATTCTTGCATGACTTCGCGGATTGTAGTCACGGTTCCGAATGGGGCGAATATATCCCAGTACTGACTCACAAAGTCGAGGCCAACAGAAGCGGTCTGTGACTCCAAAATTCCAACTCGAACGCAATAGCCACCAATGGCATCAGGTGAGACGGTATCTAAAAATCGCCCACCAACTTCAAACATCTCTTTCGCACAAGCAAATAGAGAGGTCCCTTCGTTGGTAAGCTTGATTTTGCGGGGATATCTCACAAACAGAGTGACATCGAGTAGCTCTTCAAGCTTTTTGATTTGTTCACTGACAGTGGGTTTTGAGACGCCCAATATCTGACTAGCTTCTTTCATGGAGAGCTTGCGAGCCACTTCGTAAAAGCAATAGACTTGATTCCAGTTGATATCCTTTAAAGTTTTCAAGCAGCCATCCCATCATCATGCTGACATAAAAGAAGCGGTTTAAATTACAGGATTTCTAGACTACCGGATAGGTGTTTTAAGTCCAGTTGAATAGCCCAATCCTAGTGAAAATAAGCTATGATAATTTAGGGGTAGAGACGCTGAATTTCGCTGAGATTTTCTAAGATGTTCCTACCTGAGCTACAGAAATGTTCGATATCTTAAAGGAAATTTAGGTATATGCTAAACCAACGTATTTAAGAAAATCATAAGAAACCGCAGCTAACCCTGATACTTCGGCTACATAGTTTGCTTCTGTCACTGGGCCAATAGTTATTTGACTGACTGGCCAGTCATGGCATCGAAGTTGCTTCTCTCTCCTCAGGTTCAGAAACACATTTCATTTTTAAAGGAAAGGAGATCCTTATGAGATTTCATAGAGGGGTCTGCAACGGTGCCGCACGGATGCTGGCAATTCTTTTGGCGAGTAGCCTACTGTCCAGCCTAGCCTTTGGCGATGTTGGTCAGAAAATCCTAGGTTTGGATCATAAAGATCGTATCCCAGACCAGTACATCGTTGTGATGAAGGATGATCAGCAAGCCATGAGCACATTTTCTCTTCGCGATCGGATGGAAATACGCATGCAGCGCCTTGAAGCGATGCAAGAGCGGATGCAAGGCATGTTTGGTGTTCGAATTCAAAAACGGTTCCAAAAACTTCTAGGGGGGTTTGTTGTAAAAGCCTCGCGATGGGATGTTGAAGAGATCGCAGCAGATGACGAAGTTGCGTTTGTGGAAGCGGATCGCATTGTTTCTATCAATGCGACTCAGAAAAGCGCTACCTGGGGAATCGATCGTATCGACTCTAGGGAAGGTCGCGATGGTGCTTATAACTATAACTACACTGGGAGAGGAGTTCACGCCTATATCATCGACACGGGTGTTCTATCATCCCATAACGAGTTTTCAGGCCGTATGGGGCAAGGCTACTCGTCGATCAGTGATGGTCGCGGAAGCGAAGACTGCAACGGTCATGGCACCCATGTTGCTGGTACCGTTGGTGGCTCCACATATGGAGTTGCAAAAGAAGTTACCATTCACGGAGTTCGTGTCTTAGGTTGCAACGGAAGTGGTTCGAACTCAGGTGTGATTGCTGGTGTTGAGTGGGTTGCAGAGAATGCAATCAAGCCAGCCGTGGCAAATATGAGCCTAGGTGGTGGCGCATCATCAGCCCTAGATCGTGCGGTAGAGAAAGCTATCGATGCCGGCATCACATTCGTTGTTGCCGCTGGAAATAGCTCAGCAAATGCTTGTGGTAGTTCGCCAGCAAGAGTTGCCGATGCGATTACTGTGGGTTCAACAGATAGCTCCGATCGGCGATCATCATTTTCGAACTATGGATCGTGTGTTGATATTTTTGCTCCAGGATCGAGCATCACATCCGCAGGGACGCGATCATCTAATGCTACAGCCACTTTAAGTGGTACTTCCATGGCTTCACCTCACGTAGCCGGGGCTGCGGCTTTGATTCTAGAAGCGGACCCAAAGGCATCTGCAGCACAGGTGACCCGCACTATGATTGCACAGGCAACGTCGGGAGCCATCTCAAGCGTTGGCTCAGGTTCGCCAAACCTATTCTTGTTCACATCACCTTCTGGTGGCGACACCCCAGATCCAGAGCCTGACCCAGATCCAGAGCCGAACCCTGATCCAGATCCCTGCTCAGGATGTGACATTTATAGCGATAGCCTTTCAGGCACAGATGATTACATGTACGCTGGTGAGGAATACTACAGCAGCCCTAGCTTTGTAGCGAAGCTAAAAGGCCCAGCATCAGCCGACTTCGATCTATCGCTTCAAAAGTATAGCTGGTTCTGGGGATGGCGCACAGTGGCTCGTTCCGAAGGTGCTAGCTCTGATGAGACGATCGAATATAGTGGTAGCAGCGGTGATTACCGCTGGGTGGTTTACTCCGCATCCGGGGAAGGAGCCTTTACGCTAACGGTTGAATAACCCTTACGACTCCTAAAATAGCCGTTCTCCCTTAATTAGGAGAACGGCATTTTTTGTAGCCATGGCAAAGAATAGCAACTGAGAGACTCCAAGAAGGAGGGCCTAAGGGGTAAACCCCTAGATTTCTTTTAAGGAAATTTTGACCGACTTGAATGTGTAGCTGGCCAATTCAGGTAAGACAGATGCCTCAAGAGACAAATGAATACCGTTTTGGCAACGTTCTGCCTCAAGAACTTCTTCTTTTTTCAGTAAAGAGCTTGGCGAAGCAGCCTGACTATGGGTTTTCTCGAAGGTGATCCCCCAGGGGGCGTCCGAGGTTTTTCCGTAGCAGCGGAGTATCACTTTTAGCTTGCAGGCTTCACTGCTTTCCATTTGATTGCGACATTCATAAGCTTGCTGAAGGGAAAGAGCATAGTCCTTTCGGGTGTTGAATTGGTCTGTAGGAATGGTTAGTTCAGAAATTAATATGGCTCGCTTCTTATTTTCAGGGCTATTTTGAATAGAAAGACCGTCGTCCTTAAATTCTGGCTTAGCCCAAGGACTATAGACCCAACGGGTGAATGAAGGGCTTTTACTATAAACGTAGTAATCGTCTTCCTGGTATGGTGATTCAGGTTTTTCAGCGTTGATCGTAGTGATGGTACCATCAGTGGGAATGCGGGTGGCAGCCTCTGCAAGTCCCCCGATACCAAGAGACGAAGACAATAGAAACAGACACTGATATGACGTTTTCATCATAATGCCTCCTCATTCATTTTTTAAGATTGATTCCTAATACGATAATGGATTTTTAGAGGCTCTTCAACAGCCGGGAAAAGATTTTTGCTATTCGGCCAATTCAGCGAATCCCATGCGAGACGCCTTCCCAACCTCTGGTTTAAAGATAAGCAGTTCTTAACATGGTTCTGGTGCAACAATTCGAATGAGCTGAGAGTATGCTTGGGTCAAACGTGGGCTTAGGCAGCGACTCCGAATACTTCTTCGATAAATCTAACTTGCTCCATATAAGATCCGTGGGGCCCCGTTACCTGCCCCTTGCGAATCATATGCATTGTTTCGTACCCACGAATCGTTTTGTGGGCTGTCCAAAAGCCTTTGAAGCCAAGACCATGGTTAATGAGTCTTTTGATCCTCCTGTGATCCGATTCGACGCCATTATTTAAGTATTTCACTTGCCTGAGTTCCGTTCCCTCAGGCAGGTAGCCGGCTTCCTTCGCAGACTCGATAGCTGGTGGGTAAGAAGCATTCTTGTCAACGTTTATCACCCTTGGGACCTCACTGTGATCAGCTCTTAAGGCTTTTTTGAAGAATCTAGCTGTCGCCAACTGATCCCGATGCACTGAGAGGTTAAAGTCGATGGTGCAGCCTTCCTTGTCGACAGCTCTGTATAAATAGTTCCATCGACCTTTAATTTTCACGTAAGTCTCATCAACCCTCCACGAATCGTCAAAAGTCTCACCGATATGCTTTGTACCTAACAAGAAAATCGCATTATCAATAAAGCCAAACCATCTAAGGGGAAAACTCCAATGAAGGTGCAACGATACTTCATGGGCTTTGTAAGCCATTTTGCAAAATATATCGATTTATCATTTGTTGTCTGCTTTGTTTTTCTACAGACAGTTGCAACTACAGCTTTAGTTGCGCAAAGCGAAGCTTATGATCCCAATATTACGTTTATTGATGAGCATACATCTGAAAGCTCTTTTCGGATACTAGCTGATGCTAGCACTCTTGTTGGGGAGAACACATACGGTGAAAGCTTCATGCTAGCCAAACATCCTGACGGATACTTTACCGGCGATCATCTCCCCATATTCCCTATTCCAAGCGGGTTTCTAGTGAGACTTACCGCAACCAGTGAAACTGGGATTGTAAGAAGAACAGAATTTTTTCGGTATCTGGAAGAAAACCCGACTTAGAGCCTTTTACAGAGCCAGAAATGTTATCCTGCTCAGACGAGTTGAGTCATGGTGAATCTACGTCGCGAGAGGGTTTCACATCTCAGCTTGTGTCTCAAGGAGATACCTGTGAAAGGGTTGTACAGAACGGAGTTTGCGAAAACGGAACAATACTATGGGACCAAGGATCATTTTCCGAAGAGTGCAACGTATACAACCCTAAAATATCTTTCATCTCATCTACCGAAAACGAATTCGAAATCAGTGCCGAAGCCCAAATTTTGACAGGGGAAAATCAGTTTGGAGAGACGTTTCCTCTTTCTAAAAACGAAAATGGATATTTTGTGGGTGAGCCTTACATGTTTCCTATTCCAGAAGGTTTCATGGTTCGCCTGACGGCACAAAACTCGACGGGACAGGTAGCTTCTACTGACTTCTTTCCATACTTAATTGAAGAACCAGCTTTGAAGATTGCTTGTAGAGGTGGAGAAGTTCCTCATGAGTCAACGATAACACGAACTGCATTCGAGAGTGAGCTGGTTCCTTATGGAAGTGAATGTGTTGAAGTTACCGAGGTGGGTACATGTGAAAGTGGAAACATTGAATGGAGCTCATCTAAACCAAGCAGCTGCAAAGCTGGCTATCTTAGCTGCGGCGACACACCTCACGGAGACGAAGTGGAGCTTTATGGATTCGAGAGCAAGGTAGTTGCTCATAAAGATATCTGCACCAGAAAGGTTACCATAGGTTACTGTAATAACGGGACTATTGAGGTAGATCCAAGCTCCGACTATATTAGCTCCTGTGAAAACCTGCCTCCCAAGTCCTGTGGGCATATCGGTCATGGAAGAAAAGTAGTAGAATTAAAGTATAAAGATTCGTCAGCCAGTTCAGCTGAAATATGTGAGTCGGATACTGAAGTAAGGTACTGTTATGATGGAGAATTTGAAGTTGAAAAAGAATCTCAATTCTCATTTGATTCATGTGATAGCACACCGCAGAATATTTATATGACATCTCCGACTTTGTTTCCAACAACTCCGCCACAACCGAATCCCTTCTACCTTTATGGCACTAATGACCATATTGTCTATGGGTTCGGCGCAAACTGCTCTTCTACGGAACTTCATGGCGAGCTATCTTACACTAGGGTTTATACGACGGGAATCACAGAAACGATAGGTACCCAGTGCCAGCAAACTGATATTAGTACAAGGTGCATTAATCAAACACGAACGAGTTACGAGCCTTCAGGTCAGTTCTATGCAAGCTGTGAAAAAAGATATCAATGCGAAGCAAACAGTATAGTTAATCGAGATAGTGTGGACCTAGATGGAGATGGATCTAACGAGTTTCTCTTCACTTGTGCATCTGATACTAAGTTTCAGATAGCGATAGCAAAATCACTGACTAGTAATCCAGTCTTTTTTGATTCCATCGAAGTGGGTGCAAAATGGAATCTATGGAATCAATCCATTTCTGATGTAGATTCAGACGGTAGGATGGATCTAGTTCTAGAAAAATCTGGAATCATGAATGTCTTTTACCAGCAAGATGGAATGAGATTTTCGAATAGTGTAGACTTCATCAACCCTCCTATCGCTTTCGTAGAAGAGCCACCTTACTGCCGTGATATCGTGGAGCCCGGTAAGAGATGCTGTCGTTTCTCCGGTATTGATTTTGATGTTGATGGTCAAGCTGATGTTTCAATTTCTATTCTCTCGGACAAGCTTAACTCGACTTATATTTATCGACGAGAAGGCTTAGGATATAGTGTTAGGTTATGGAGCGAGCAGTCCGGCGATTGGCGATCATTTCATCCGGTCATCGCCGATAGCGATGGTGACGGAGATAAAGACATAGTTTTCGTCAATAGAAGCGTGAGAGTCGCTGCAAAACAAGAAGGTGGGGTTCTATATGGAAAACTCAAGCTTGTACTAAAGAAAAACTACTACAAGCTTTGGGATCAGAGCTTGAAGATACGGGATTCTAACGGCTATCAAGAACTTACTGAAGCTCAACTTTCCGAAGTGTTCTCAGAATATGCTAAACTAGCTGAATACCTAGGACACGACTACTTCGACGCATTTGCTTCAATTAACAAGATGTATCAAGAATACGGCTTAGGGTCTATTGCCAAGAATCTATACTACATGACAGCAAGATCTTTTGAAGATGGCAATCGTGGTGCTATGACTGCTTCTTTATCCATCCTAAATAGAGTAGACAGCAATATTGGTACTTCACTAGCTATTGAGTTTGGCATTAGTCCTTCCGAGTTTGCCACTTGGAGTTTAGATAATTGGATGTTTAAACAAGGTCCTACCGACCCTTTCTCAAGTGGTGGCACAACACCTTGCGGAGGAGTTTGTCAGTCTGCCAGCGATAACACCTGGGAAGAATTCAAGGGAGACTTTAATAAGTCTAAGGATACTTGGAAGCCATTGGTTGATGAAGCAAAAAAGCAAGCTACAGATGCCATTGAAAAGGACTTCTATTTGGGAGATGCTGCGAAGAAGTTTAAAAATGCTGTTCCATTTTTAGACATTCTTGAGTCTGCATTTGAATCTGAAGGTATGAATACTGAAGCTGAGCCGAGGGATTTCTACAATAGCGAAGTAGACAGAGCATGGGACAAGTTAGATAAAATTGATAGAGCAATTCATGATGGCAAACCCCACCCCACCGGTGGCTCTTGGTTTGATGATCGCGATGAGGCGCGGCAAGAGTTGGAAGAAGCCGAAAATGAGCGTGATAAGCGAGAAGAGAATGACAAAGCTAGACGCGATGCTGCATACGAAAAGGCAAAAGAAGAAGCTAGAAAGTCTGAAGCCGAGAAAGAGGCTAAACGGAAAGAAGAAGAGGAGAGGAGGAAAGCTGAAGAGAAAGAAGATGCAGATAGTTCAGACGGCTGTGACCAGAATCCACAACCAGAACACTGTGGTGGTTCAGTTCCTGACCAGTCGGATAACGTTTCATTTGACTTACACTGCGGATCTGGTCCTGGTGGGGCGACAGATCCTATAGCTAGGTTCACATATGGTGACCCCTATGGTGGTAGTGGGGGTGAAGGATGTACTTCTGAAGAAATGTGGGACATTATGCAACAACATGACTCCACTATGCAGTACTACTTTGGTGGTAATGGCAAGTACTTCGAATCTGTAATTACCGAATGCCCGGGAGGAGAGGTTGGTCTATGCGTTGACCCTGCACTCGCTAGCGAGACATACTCAGGAAGACCAATTATCACGGTAAAGCCTGATGACCTTTGTGACCCATATTCTTATACCCCATCTGATAGTTGCTATCATGATGGCCAGCTGAGTGATGTAGTTACTGAGTACGACTTCTGTAATGACCCATACATAATCTACATGCCAGGTCAGTGTAATTCAGGTCCAGGAGACTTGCCACCCCCAATAGGAAGTGGCTTTCTTAACAATACACTTGAAAGTCAGTTACCAAGAATGATTCTAAGTGAATAGTTTAAGGAAGGCTTCGGCCTTCCATCAAATCTCAAATGTGAGGAAACGAAATGGAAAGGTTAGGAACTATTCTTGCTCTACTATTTTTATCTAGTTGTACTATCGTTGATGAAGTGAAGAAAATTATAGGAATGGAAGTGACAGTTCTTAAGCACAACGGTAGAACAAAGTTGATATACGATTCCTACAGTGACACCACTTGCTCATTGTCTGGGCCCTATATAGTCTCAATTAGATATGATCCTGGATACCCCAACCGGTACTCGATTCAAAGTAAGGCAACTGCAGATGTAATAGAGAAAACGAAATTATATACTAAACAGTCGGTTTCCCCGAGATCTAAGTTAACATCTGAGAAAGTTATCAAAAAAAATCTCGTTATCAAGATTGGTCTGAGAGGAGAGTTTTCATATTCTGCAATAGAAGTTAGTCAAGGTACAGAATACTCGATTCTAAAAGATGTAGTTGAACAAAATTGCAAAAAGAGAGCTACTCTTTTTTAATATCATGTCATTATACTTTTCAGGTGGAGGATGAATGCAAAATAGAATTCATGCAACAGTTGCAGATAGAGTGTACGCGCTAGCTTTCGATCTATTCGCTGTGATGATGCCTACAATGTACGGACTTCCCTTCTTTGCTTCAAAGTCACTAGGTATTGAGATCGACGGTGGAATTCCCCAAAAAATGCGGACAAATGTTTACTGAACAGCGCAGTTTATTTCAAATTGCATGGGGCTAAGATAGCCTAATGCTGAATGTTTTCTCTTCCGGTTATACCACACTTCAATATAATCAAAAACGATCGCTTTCAACTCACTTTCATTCCTATATTTACGACGATAGAGCCATTCTTTCTTAAACCCACCGAACCAAGATTCTACATACGAGTTGTCATAGCAGTTCCCGCGACGAGACATACTTGGTAAGACGCTGTTAGAGGAACAGAAGGAGCGATAGGCTTCGCTAGCGTATTGCGACCCTCTATCAGAGTGAAAGATCACCTGAACGTCAGGCCCTACCTTTGCCATAGCTGACTTCAAAGCGTCAAGCAC